>NZ_BPQM01000149.1 GCF_022179245.1 Methylobacterium gregans | reverse complement strand
CGGGTTTTCTTATGTCGGCGCGTGCTGCTGTCAGGCTGCGTCGCGGCGGGCATCCTGCGGGACCGGGCGGCCCAGACCGATCTCCTTGGCGAGCGCCGAACGCTGCGCCGCGTAGCCTGGCGCCACCATCGGGTAGTCCGCGGGCAGGCCGTAGCGCTGGCGGTAGGCCTGCGGCGTCAGCCCGTGCTTGGTCAGGTGACGCTTCAGCGTCTTGTAGGAACGGCCATCGATGAAGCTGACGATGCCGTTGTCGGTGATCGACTTGCGGATCTGAGCCGGGCTCGGTTGCTCCACGGGCTCCTCGGGCGCGGCGGCGGCCGTCGGTGCACCGAGGAGATTGGCCAACGCCGCGTGGACGTTGCCGATCAGCGCCGGCAGTTCGGAGGCCGGCACGGGGTTGTTCGAGACGTAGGCGGCGACGATGTCTCCCGCGAAGGTGATGATGTCGGGCCCCTGCTCCAGCGTTTCTTCTGTCATCTCTGATCCGTTCTGGTTCTCCGCAGCCATGAAGATTGCCCTTCCCAATCGAAGATCAAGGGTTTGGCCATGAAGTCTCGCGCAAGCCTCCCCGGCCGGGCATGCATGTTGCGGGCACGCGCACGCAGGAATGTCGCATGACGAGCGGGTGTGTCACGCAGGAATCTCGTAAAAAGTCCTTCCTCATCCACAAAACAACATAGATCAATCTCCGTGCTGGTGCGGGAATACCGGCTCGCCACATTCTCCGCCCGCGCTCATGGAGATCCGTAGGCCCGCCTCGTAGGGCAGGCTGCCGCAGCGACCGTTCGCATGCTGGCCGACCGCCTGCCCGATCCGTATCCGGCGGGCATGGATCTCAGCGCCCTCATCCTCATGGCCTCGGCCCTCACCTTCTCGGGCTTCGTCGTGCTCCTCGGCTGGCGCTGAGGCGCCGCCCGGCTTCGCGCGATCGCCTCACCCGGCCACGTAGGCGAGGTAGGCCGCGACGGTCACGACGGAGAGCACGGTGGAGACAAGGACCGTGTCCGCGGTGAGCGCGGCCTCACGGCGGTAGAATTCCGCCAGCATGAACGGGCCCGTGCCGGTGGGAAGCGCCGCCATCAGCACCGCCGTGTGGAGCGCGAGCGGCGAGAGATCGAACACGAAGCGTCCGAGCCCGTAGGCGAGGAACGGGTGGACGACGAGCTTCAGCCCGACGAGCCAGGCGGTCGCGCGGCGGTCCCGCCCCATCCCGTCTCCGCGACGCGGCTCGGCCAGGAACAGCCCGAGCGCCACCAGCGCGCAGGGTGAGGCTGCCCCGCCGAGCAGCTTCAGGAAGGCCTCCACGGGCGCCGGCACGCCGAGCCCGAGCAGCGGCACCAGCGCCCCGCAGAACGGCGCGACGAGGAGAGGGTTGCGCAGGAGCGCCAGGGCCACCGTGCGGGCGACCGGCCCGCGGCGGCGCCCGGACCGATCCCCGCCCTGGAGTCCCGCCTCGATCAGCACGATCGCGCCAGCGAAAACGACGCAGACCGTGAGGATCACCGCGATGGTGGTGGGCCCGAGCGCGGCGGGTCCCAGGGCGGCGAGCGCCAGCGGGAAGCCCATATAGCCGGTGTTCGGGTAGCTGGCGTTGAGCCCGTCGATCGCCGCGTCGGCGAGCGGCCGGCCCCGGCGCCGGGCGAGCCACGCGGTCAGGGCGAGGAGCGCGCCGCTGCTGAGGCCGAAGGTGGCGAGGAAGCCCGGCTGCCAGATCTCCGGCCCGACGCTGCGGGCCATCACGTCGAAGAGCAGGGCCGGCAGCGCGAGCCAGACCACGAAGCGGTTGAGCTCGGCCATGGCATGCGGCCCGAGCAGGCCGGTGCGGCGCGCCAGCCAGCCCGCGAGGATCAGCGCGAAGATCGGCAGCACGACCGCGAGCGTCGTGAGCATGGCGGGCCTCTCGACGGTTGAGGGGAGGGGGAGCGCGCTTCGCCCTATCGCGGACCTGTCACGAGCGGGAGCCCGCGCCGCCCGCGGCAGTTGCCCCAGGAGCGGCCCCGCGCCGCCGAAGCGCCCGACGAGGAACGATGCGATGAGCCGGCCCAACGACACCAGACCCGAGACCGATCCCGGCGAGGCGCCTTCCGGGGCGCGGGCCTACGGGGACCGGCCCGTGAGCGGGCGGCCGCAGGGCGGCCGGGCGCCGGGCGCGAGCGAGCCCGGCGACATGGGCTCGCCCGAGGGAACCGACACGGCGGAGAACGACCCGGGCGGGCGCGAGCGGCCCAATGACCGGCTCAAGCCGGGGGGCGGCTATCGCGGCGGCTGAGCGGGTCTGCGAGGCGTCCATTCCGGCCGGCACGGTTGTGCGGGGAGGTGCCGCACAGGAAAAAGCCCGCCCGGCCGGGGCCGAACGGGCTGAAGGCAGGGCCTTGGGCCCCTGGGAGGAGCCCTCACTCTAGCCAGATCTTGAGCACGCACAATTTCGCGGCACGCCGGTCTGGTATACCCGAGACGCGTGGTCAAGCTCGCGCCCCGGCGGCGCCGCTCAGACGACGCCCGCGGTCAGCAGATCGTGGACGTGGATGAGGCCGACCGGGCGGCCCGCCTCCACCACGAAGACCGCAGTGATGCGCTTGCGGTTCATCAGCTCCAGGGCCGAGCCCGCGAGGCTGTCGGGCTCGATGGTCACGGGGCGGGCCGTCATCACCTGCTCGACCGGCGTGGCCAGCAGCGCCGGCCCCATGTGGCGGCGCAGGTCGCCGTCCGTGACGATGCCGACGATCGCGCCCGCTTCGTCGAGCACGCCCGCGCAGCCGAAACGGTGCTCGGCGATGCGTACCAGCACCTCCGACATCGGCGTGCCGCGCGTGACCACCGGCATGGCCGCGCCCGCGTGCATGAGCTGGCGCACGGTCTTGAGGCGGGCCGCCAGCGTGCCGCCCGGGTGCAGGATCTTGAAGCGCGACGAGGTGAAGCCGCGCTGGCGCAGCAGCGCCACCGCGAGCGCGTCGCCGAGCGCGAGCTGAATCAGGCTGGAGGAGGTCGGCGCGAGGTCGTGCGGGCAGGATTCGCGCACCCGCGGCAGGGCCAGCACCACGTCGGCGGCCCGCCCCAGCGAGCTGTCGGTCCGCGAGGTGATCGCGATGAGCGGGATCGAGAAGCGGCGCGAGAAATTGGTGAGGTCGCCGAGCTCCGCCGTCTCGCCCGACCACGAGAGCGCCAGGATCGTGTCCTGGGGCGTGATCATGCCGAGGTCGCCGTGGCTCGCCTCGGTCGGATGGACGAAGAAGGCCGGCGTACCGGTGGAGGCCAGCGTCGCGGCGATCTTGCGGCCGATATGCCCGCTCTTGCCGACGCCGCAGACGATGACCCGTCCCTCGGTCTCGATCAGCCGCTCGACCGCCGCCGCGAAGGCCGGCCCGAGCTCGCCGCCGAGCGCGCCGCCCAGCGCGCGCATCGCGCCCATGCCGATCTCGATGCTCTGCAGGCCCGCCGCGCAGATCTCCGCCGCGGGTCCCCCGACCGCTGCCGGATCGAGCTCGACGACGGTCTCCTGCGCGCGCGCCACCATGTCCAGATCTCGCTGCCGGGAAGGGATACGGCGGCGCGGGCAGAAGCGCGCGACGGGTGCCGCCCCTCCGTTAGCGTGGCCAAATACGGCTGTTTGATGGTTCGCCGGCTCCCCGGCGGACCCGCGGCCGCGCCCCCGGGTCCTGCGCGAGGGACTTGGCCCCAGGGGACTTGGCCCCGGGGGACTTGGCCCCGGGGGACTTGGCCCCGGGGGATCCCGGATTGATCTCAGCCCGCTGCGACCGGGTGGTTCGCCATGATCTCGAGCGCGCGCACCAGGGCGGAGTGGTCGAGGCCGCCCGCGCCGTTGGCCGCGCAGGCCCCGAAGAGCTGCTGGGCGAGCGCTGTGCCGGGCAGGGCGAGGTCGAGCGCCTTGGCGCCCTCCAGCGCGAGGTTCAGGTCCTTGCGGTGGAGGTCGATGCGGAAGCCCGGCTGGAAGGTGCGCTCGATCATCCGGGCGCCGTGCAGTTCCAGGATGCGCGATGTGGCCAAGCCCCCGGTGATGGCCTGCCGGACCTTGGCCGGATCGGCACCGGCTTTGGACGCGAAGAGCAGCCCCTCGGCCACCGCCTCGATGGTGAGCGCCACGATGATCTGGTTGGCGACCTTGGCGACCTGACCGGCGCCGCTCTCGCCCACATGCGTCACGGTCTTGCCCATCAGGCGGAACAGGGGCTCGGCCCTGACGAAGGCCGCCTCGGAGCCGCCGACCATGATCGACAGGGCGGCGTTCTTCGCCCCCACCTCGCCGCCGGAGACCGGGGCGTCGAGGTAGTCGCAGCCGCGCGCGGCGATTCTGGCGGCGAAGTCCTTGGTGGCGATCGGCGAGATCGAGCTCATGTCGATCACGGTCTTCTCAGGGGCCAGCCCCTCGGCGACGCCGGCCGCGCCGAAGAGCACCGTCTCGACGTCGGGCGTGTCGGGCAGCATGAGAATGATCACGTCCGCGCGCTCCGCGACCTCGGCGGCGGTGGTGCAGGCTGTGCCGCCCGCGCTCAGGAGGGCGTCGGGCACGGAGCGGCGGCTCTTCAGGAACAGGCTGTGCCCGCCCGCGATCAGGTGGCCGGCCATGGGCGCGCCCATGATGCCGAGGCCGATGAAGCCGATATTCATGCTGGGATCTCCTGATTTGGGGCGCGGCTTCCCTCCCCCGCAGAGGGGGAGGGCCGATTCTGGCTCAGCCCTTGAAGCGGGCGGCGAGCGCCTCGGTCGCGCGGGCGAGCACGCCCATGTCGGAGCCGATAGCGGTGAAGCGGGTGCCGGCCGCGATGTAGCGGCGGGCCAGATCCTCGTTCGCCGTGAGGATGCCGGCGAGCTTGCCCGTCCGGGTGATGCGCGCCACCGTCTCCTCGATGATCGCCACCACCTCCGGGTGGTTCTGCTGGCCGAGATAGCCGAGGCTGGTCGAGAGGTCGCCGGGCCCGACGAAGACGCCGTCGACGCCCTCGACGCCCGCGATCTCCTCAAGATTGTCGAGCGCGCGCCGCGACTCGATCTGCACCGCGACGAAGATCTCGTCCTCGCAGCGGGCGTGGTAGTCCGGGATGCGGCCGAAGCGGGCGGCGCGGGGCGCCTGCGAGAAGCCGCGCACGCCCCGCGGCGCGTAGCGGGTCGCGGCCACCGCCCGGCGGGCCTGCTCGGCGTCGTCGATGTTGGGGATCATCAGCGACTGCGCGCCCGTGTCGAGGATGCGCTTGATGGTGATCGGCTCGTCGCTCGGCACCCGCACCATGGCGTGGGCCTCGCCCTCCATGATCGCCTGGAGCTGACCGTAGATGTCGCGCAGGTCGTTGGCCGAGTGCTCCATGTCGAGGAGCAGCCAGTCGAAGCCGGAGCCGGCCACGATCTCGGTCGAGATCGGGCTGGCGAGGCTGCACCACAGGCCGATCTGCTGACGGCCCGCCCTGAGGGCGGCCTTGAAGCGGTTGGTCAGGACGTCCATCGGGTTCTCCTCTTTCTCGGGTGCGGGAGCCCCGGTTCCCGGGGCACCCGCGATCCGCCACACGGGCGGCGCGCGGTCGCGCTTGCGGCTTCGCCGAGATGGGCGGCTCCGCGGCGCGCGGAGCCGGCAAGTCTCAGCGCACCAAGTCTCAGCGCACGAGACACGGCTTCTTGTTGTCGAAGGTCCAGTTCGGGATCAGGAACTGCATCGCAGCTGCATCGTCGCGGGCGCCGAGCCCGTGATCGCGGTAGAGGGCGTGGGCCCGCTCCACCTCGGCCCAGTCGAGCTCGATCCCGAGGCCCGGACGTTCCGGCACCCGCACGAGGCCGCCGCGGATCTGCAGCGGCTCCCTGGTGAGGCGCTCGCCGTCCTGCCAGATCCAGTGGGTGTCGATCGCCGTGACGGCGCCGGGAGCGGCCGCCGCCACGTGGGTGAACATTGCGAGCGACACGTCGAAATGGTTGTTCGAGTGCGAGCCCCAGGTCAGCCCGTGGTCGCGGCAGAGCTGGGCGACGCGGACCGAGCCAGCGAGCGTCCAGAAATGCGGGTCGGCCAGCGGGATGTCGACAGAGCCGAGCTGGATCGCGTGGTTCATCTGGCGCCAGTCGGTGGCGATCATGTTGGTGGCGGTGGGCAGGCCCGTGGCCCGGCGGAACTCCGCCATGATCTCGCGGCCCGAGAAGCCCTGTTCCGCCCCGCACGGGTCCTCCGCGTAGGCCAGGACGTCGCCGCGCCCCTTGCAGAGCCGGATCGCCTCTTCGAGCGACCACGCCCCGTTCGGGTCGAGCGTCACGCGAGCTCCGGGAAAGCGCGCGTGGATTGCCGTGACGGCGGCGATCTCGTCCTCGCCCGCCAGGACACCGCCCTTCAGCTTGAAGTCGTTGAAGCCGTAACGGTCGTAGGCCGCCTCCGCGAGGCGCGCGACGGCCTCGGGCGTCAGCGCCTCCTCGTCGCGCAAGCGGAACCAGCCGTCGCGGGCGGTCGGCTCCCGATAGGCGAGGTCCGTCCTGCGGCGGTCGCCGACGTAGAACAGGTAGCCCAGCATCTCGACCGCGTCGCGCTGCTGTCCCTCGCCGAGGA
This sequence comes from Methylobacterium gregans, assembly GCF_022179245.1. Lineage (GTDB taxonomy): Bacteria > Pseudomonadota > Alphaproteobacteria > Rhizobiales > Beijerinckiaceae > Methylobacterium > Methylobacterium gregans. Next base: position 9,613 of record NZ_BPQM01000149.1, on the reverse strand, counting down.
GGGCGGCCACCGGCACATCGAGGAACTGGCCGAGCAGGTCGAGGAAGGCCGATTCCACCGCCGTGACCGCGTGGATGGTGACGCGCAGGTCGAAGGTCTGGAGGCCGCGCCCGCCCGCATCCCGGTCGGCGAAGCGGGTCCGCACGGCGTTGAGCACCCGGTTCCAGGCGCCGAGCGGCTGGCCGACGACGAGGTCGCGGGCATCCTCCAGGGTCTGGCGGATGCGCTCGCCGCCGGGCACCTCGCCGAGGCCGGTGGCGCCGGTCGAGTCGGTGAGCACCACGAGGTTGCGGGTGAAGAAGGGTCCGTGCGCGCCCGAGAGGTTCAGCAGCATGCTGTCGCGCCCGGCGACGGGCACGACCTTCATCTCGGTGACGGTGGGCGCGCGCGAGAGCCCGCGCGCAGGAATCTGGGCTGCATCGGCCAGCATGAGCGTTCTCCCGGGTTCCACGGCATCTGACGCGCCGCTCGTCCGAGTCCCGTTCTAGAAACCCCTACGATGCGGGTCCAAGCCAAAGGCTGGATTGATCGATGCGGCGAACGCATCGATCCCGCCGCATCAGGACCCGGAACGCGGCTGACGGGTTGGCCCCCAGAGCCGCCAGACCCGGATTGCCCCTTGAGCGACGTCACCTATCCGCCCCTCGACGTGCCCAAGCCCGTGGCGCGCGACCTCTGGATCGTCGACAGCGGCCCCCTGCGGGCGGCCGGCGTGATGCCGCTGCCCGTGCGGATGAGTGTGGTGCGCCTCGCGGACGGCTCGCTCTGGCTGCACTCGCCGACGCGCTATGACCCGAACCTGCACCGAGCGCTCGCGGAGATCGGCCCGATCCGCCACCTCGTGGCGCCCAACATCGCGCACTGGACCCTGCTGCGCGCCTGGCAGCAGCACTGCCCGGAGGCGCTGACCTGGGCCGCGCCGAACCTGCGCCGGCGGGGCCAGGTGCGGCGGCAGATGCGCGCGGGCCTGCGCCTCGACCGCGACCTCGGCGCGGCCCCGCCGCCCGACTGGGCCCGCGACCTGCAGCAGGTGGTGGTGCCGGGGGCTCTGGGCTTTCGCGAGGTGGCCTTCTTCCACGAGGCCAGCCGGAGCCTGATCCTCACCGATCTCGTGCTGAACCTGGAGCCCGGGCGGCTGCCCTTCTGGATGCGCCCGCTGGCGCGGATCGTCGGCATCACCGCCCCGGACGGCCGGGCGCCGGCCTACCTGCGCGGCGCGATCCGCCTGGGCGGGGCCGACGCGCGGCGGGCGGCAGCGGCGCTCGTCGCGCTCGCGCCCGAGCGGGTGCTGTTCGCCCACGGCGCGTGGTTCGCCCGCGACGGCACCGCGGCGCTGCGCCGCTCCCTGCGCTGGCTGCTCGCCTGAGACGGTTGCGCGATCCCAAAGGGCCCGGGCCCTTTGGCGGGGTCCCGGGACGGGGCCCCGGGTTGGGACCTCCGACCCGGCAGAGCCGGGATGGAGGTTCCAAATGCAGGGTTCCATCCTGCACCCGCGAGAGGTCTCGACCTCTCGACGCCATGACCCTCCCGCCGCTGCGGCGACCCGCCCCGGCGCGCGGGCGGAACGGCCGGGCCCCAGCCGCCATTGGCCTGACCGCGCCGCTTCACCGGCCCCTCACCAACCCCCTTGTCCTCGATGATGCAGATCCTTGTGGCCGACGGAAACGTGGCCGCGGCGCGCCGGGAGCATGTCCGCGCCACGGGCGAGACCTCCGCGGAGGCCTACGCCGCGCTCCTCACGGACCTCGACCCAGAGGTCGCCTGCACGATCCTCGAACCGGCCGATGCCGGGGCCGCCCTGCCCGCGGGCGCGGAGCTCGCCGGGTTCGACGGCGTGGTCTTCACCGGCTCGCAGCTCCACGTCACCGAGGACGGCGAGCCCGTGCGGCGCCAGCGCGCCCTGATGCGGACCGCCCTGGAAGCGGGCCTGCCGGTCTTCGGCTCGTGCTGGGGCGTCCAGCTCGCCGCGGCCGTGGCGGGCGGCCGCATCGGTCCGAACCCGTGCGGGCCCGAATACGGCTTCGCCCGGCGCCTCGTCCCGACCGGGGCGGGGCGGGAGCACCCGCTCCTCGCCGGACGCCCGGCCACCTGGGACGCGCCCGCGATGCATCTCGACGCGGTGCTGGAGCCGCCGCCCGGCGCCGAGGTGCTGGCCGGGAACGGCCTGCTGGCCGTCCAGGCGCTGGCGCTCCGGCTCGGGCCCGGCACCTTCTGGGGCACGCAGTACCATCCGGAACTCGACCTCGACGAACTTGCCGCGATGCTGCGCCTGTCCGAGCCCGATATCCTCGAATCCGGCCTGTGCCGGGACAGCGCGGCGCTCGCCGCCTACGCGGACGAGGTCGCGGCGCTGCACGCCGGCGAGCGGCCCGACCTCGCGTGGCGTCACGGGCTCGGCCCCGAGGTGCTGGAGGCGCCCCGGCGGCGGCGCGAGATCGGAAACTTCCTGGCCCATCTGGTGCGCCTGCACGCCGCGCGACGTTGAAGGGACACCGCGCGACGTTGAAGGGACGCCGCGCGATGCTGAGAGATGCCGCGCGACGCCGAGAGAACGCGCCGCTGCTGGGCCGAGCATGCCGCAGCCGCCCGCCGGAACCGGGCAGGCGCGGGCGCGTCGTTCCTGATAGCCTCACGATGCCGTCAGCCCCCGAGGACGACCATGCCGATCCCGACCCTCCGGATGCCGACCCTGTGCCTTCTCGCCGCCGTGGCGCTGCCCGGGACGGCCGAGGCCCAGGTCACGCCCGACCTGAACAGCTGGAACCGCTCGCTCTCCTACCAGAGCGACATGCGCTCGCAGCAGCTCTCGCAGACGAGCGAGCTGAACACCCTGCGGATGCAGGCCCAGCGCAACGTGCAGTTCGCCCCGGCCCCCATCGTCGCGCCCGGCGTGGTCCTGCGCCGCGGCGGCTTCTCGGCCCGGGGCCCGCGCCACTCGGGCGTGCGCACCGGCCGCACCGGGCTCGACCGCTCCCTCGACACCGGCGTCTGCATCGGCTGCTGATCCGCGCGGGCCGGCTCGCGGCCTCCGGGTTGCGGACCCGGAAGCCGGCCCCACGTCAGGGCGGCACAGAGCCCGGACACAGGGAGCCCTCCATGGCCACCATCATGCCCGCCACCATGCCCGCTCGTGCGCCGGGCCCGGACCATCCGCCGCTGCGCACGGTGAATCCGGGCATGCCGCCCGGCATCCCGACGCCGCCGAATCCCGGCGAGATGCCGCCGCCGAACCTGCCGCCCCCGGAGAATCCCGATACCGGGCCGACCGGACCGCGCGTGCCGGGCCCCGACCCGGACGTGGACGAGCCGCCGGACCCGGCCCAGGTGCCGGACCGGCTGCCGGGCATCCCGACCGGCCCCGGCACCCGCCACGCGGCGCCACACGCATCAGCCTGACGCCGTCCCGCCTCAATGCTCCGTTCCGGGCCGGTTGGGGCGCGGCGGGCCGCCATGGTGCTCGGTGAAGCTGGAACGCCGGGGATCGCCCTTGGATTGCGCGACCCGGCGCCGGAAGACGGCGGCCACGACGAGGACGATGGCCAGTGTGGCGACGGCCAGGATGATGATGAGATAGTCGTTGTCCGGCATGTCGAAAATTCTCCGTGCGACTCCACGGAGCAAAGTTCAGATCTCCCGAAAGTTCCTCCTCTATAACCGCGCACAGCATCTTCGGTCACAGCTCGCTGCGCCGCACACCGAAGATTCGGAGACCTGAATAGAAAATCATGCATTCCAGGGTGCAGGATTTTTCAGTCCCCTGTACAGTTCCGGACACAGCACATCCGAACAGGCATTGCGGACGGCGCAGCTTAGGATCAAGATCCCGGAAAACGGCGACGCCGACCGGCTCGCGCCGGCCTCTTGCCGTCGCCTGCCGGCCCACGAGCGGTCCGCCGCGGGAGGGCCCACACGCATGGCCGACAAGAGCGACGAGCCGGGGACGCTGACGCGCGCCTCGACCTTCCTGTTCCTGCACACCGAGCACGCGATCTACGCGATCCTCGGCCTGCTGCTCGCCGTGACGGCGCTGCTCGCGCTGTACGATGCCGCCCGCCTGACCCTGGAGGCGATCCAGGCCCAGGGCCGGGCCGCGCAGCTCCTGGAGGTGGTGGACCGGCTGCTGTTCCTGCTGATGCTGGTCGAGATCCTGCACACGGTGCGGGTCTCGATGCGCTCCGGGCGGCTGACCTGCGAGCCGTTCCTGATCGTCGGGCTGATCGCCTCGATCCGGCGGGTCCTGGTGGTCACGCTGCAATCCGCCGAGGTCATGCACAGCAAGGATTGGACACCCGAGAAGCAGGCCCTGTTCCAGGCCTCGATGATCGAGCTCGGGGTTCTGGCGGGCCTGATCCTGGCGATCGTGCTGTCGATCTTCCTGCTTCACCGCGCCCGCGACGGCGGCCAGCCAGCCGGGGAGGAGAGCGCGTAACCCCGTGAGGATGCGGGGCCGTGCCGGTGCCGCGGGGCCGGCCCGTGCGTCAGAAGCGGTAGCCGAGGCCGGCCCCGACGATCATCATGTCGAGCTTCACCGTCGCGCTGCCGGGCCCGATGCGGGACACAAGGGGCGGCAGGAAGATCTGCTTGAACTCCAGGTTCGCGTACCAGCGCCCGCCGAGATGATAGTCGAGGCCGGCCTGGAGCATCGGTCCGAGCTGCGGGTCGGCCTTCATCGCGGTGACGAACGGCTTCGCCGGCTCGTAGGCGAGCGGAACCGTGTAGCCGATACCCGCACCCAGATAGGGCTTGAAGCCGCCCTCGAGTGGGATGTGGAACTGGATTGCGGCCGTCAGGCTGGCGCTCCAGGTGTCGCCGATCGGCAGGTTGCCGATGTAGGACCCGCGGATGGAGGTCCGCGTCGAGACGATGCCGGCCTGGCCCGCGAGAGCGAAATGGTCGGTGAGGAAGTACGTCGCGTCCAGATCCGGCAGCGCCCGCGCGGGGGTGACGACGCGCCCGCCGATCGGCTCGACCCGGGAATGCTGGTTGACCGGTATGGACCCGACGACCCGGCCGCGGACCAGGATGCTGCCCGCGCCCAGGCTTCCGGGGTCCGGCTCCGGCGCAGGCTCCGCCGCCCGGACGGGCCCGGCAAGGCCGAGGGCGCAGACAGCGACCGTAAGAGCGGCGCGCCGCGGTCGCGGGGCCGCGACGGGCGGCGCCGGGCGGGAGCGAGAGCTGACGATCATGGGCATCGCGGGACGTCGTCCTGGGCGGAGAAGGTTGCGGCCGGGCCGTGACGCGGATGCGCGTCGGGTCCCCGGAGGAGCCGGAGGGTGGGGTCATGCGACGCGCCCGCGAGCCTGCGGCGCGGGCTCGGGCAGGTTCAGAACGGCCCGATTCCGGCCGTCCCTCTTGGCCGCGTAGAGGGCCGCGTCGGCCCGGGCGACGGCCGCGTCGATCTTCGCCTCGCCGGCCGCCACCAAGGAGGCGCCGATGCTCACCGTGACCGCGACGGGTCCGCGGTCCAGCGCGAAGGAGCGGCCGGACACGGCCTCGCGCAGGCGCTCGGCGACGATGACGGCCGCGGCACCGTCGGCCCGTTCGAGAACCGCGAGGAACTCCTCCCCGCCCCAGCGCGCGACGATGTCATCCGCCCGCATGGCATTCTGAAGCCGCGCGGCCACGTCCGCCAGGACCCGGTCGCCGCTCTCGTGCCCGTAGGTGTCGTTGATCGACTTGAAGTGGTCGATGTCGATCACGAGGAGGGCGCCGGACAGCGCACGGTTCCGCGTGGCGGCTCTCCGGTCGAGCGCGGCGGCAAGGCCGCGCCGGTTCGGCAGGCCGGTGAGCGGGTCCGTATCGGCCAGGCGGCTGATCCTCACATGCGCGCGCTCGCTCACCATCGCGAGGTAGCCGACCTGGATGAAGACGCCGCACCATTGGTCGAACAGAAGCGCGTAGACGCCGCTCTCCGGCGCGGCGAGGCGCTCGCTGGCGAAGTGGATGACGAGGATCGAGGCGAGGAAGACCGCGGTGTAGCCGACGAAGCCCGAGAGGACGGTATACTGCGTCCAGAGACGCTCCTTGGCCGGCGTCCGCAGGATCTCGACGGCGCACAGGCTCGTGCTGACGGCCAGGATCCCGAACAGGACCGTGAAGCACCATTCCACCGGGACGCCGAGCCACATCAGGCCGCCGTAGAGGAGGCCGGGGCCGAGGGTGAGCATGACGGCCAGCGGGAGGTGGAGCGGCCGCTCATGGAAGAGCCGCAGGCCGACCCAGGAGACCGCGAGGCTCGCCCCGTACAGGACGTAGATGACGGCGCCTCTGGCGGCCCCCAGCGGGACCGCCGGCGGATCCCCCAGCATCAGGAACGAGGCCGCGAGCGAGCTGACGAGCGCACTCGCCCAGACAGCGAAGTAGATCTCGCGCGGATGTCGCAGCAGCGTGACCAGGAAGACGGAGGTGAAGGCGATCCGGCTCACGATGCTCGCGATCTGAAGCGTGCCGAAATCGAGGGGCATCACTCAACCCGCCTGGAGACGCGCGTCCGGCGGGTCCGGCATCGCGGACGGATCCGGGCCGCGGATGCCGGCGGACGGCGCGGCCCGGGCGGGACGATGGCGGCGCGGCAGGGCCGCGCAGATCGGCGCGGATCCGGTCGTCGGCGGCACGGCCGGCGGGCGGTCAGGCGTGGGATCGGCCTCCGCGGGAGCCGGCCTGACCGCAGGTTGCGGCGCGTCCGGCGACTGTACGAACGAGCGGGCCGGGACGTGCGCCTTCCCGGCAGGTGTTTCCCATTTGCCGGACAGGTCTCTCCGCAGGGCAGGACTTGAACCGCCTCTCATTGGGGGCAGCGGTGGTCTGCTTTCGCGCGCCCCGAACTCATCACCCTGGCACACGTCGAAGGCCTTCACGATCGCACGGCAAACTTCTTCCTGCATCTGACCCTGAAATACTAAGGAATGCTTATTTGTGAAATTATCTACTGCTGATTGCTATGAACAACTGAGATAACTTCAAATTGTATTGCGCGGGTGCGTCCTCCAGGCGACCGCGGAGCGGGGACGTGCGTGAGCGGGCCGGAAGCGGCCGGCAGCGCGGTCCCACGGATGATGGGGATGGCGCCTGCCCCTGCCTTCGCAGGGCGGCGGGCCCTCGGCCGACGCGCGGAGGCGCGTTCAGTACGGCCGGGGCGGATTCAGGTAGGTCGAGGTCTCCGGTCGCACCACGGTGACGAGCCCCTCCGCCTCCAGCTCGTTGCGCCGCCGGAAGGCCAGCACCTCCAGCACGGCGGCCACCAGGAAGGCGCAGGCGATGACGACGAAGAGGCCCATCCGCAGATCTCCCGACTCGATGCGAACGTGGTGAGCGAAGGTGGTGGGGTTGGGCGTGCCGACGCGGTCAGTTCCGGGCCGGCGGCGTGGGCGGAGCGGGCGGTATGGCACCGTCCGCGCTCGCCCGTTTCTCCGGGTTGCGCGCCTGGCTGTAGGCGATGTTTGCGAAATTGCCGATCACGGCGGGCCACGAGCGCGCCGCCTCCGGCGCGCCCGCCCGCTGCCGCTCCAGGTAGGGCTCCCGGCCGACCTGGCAGTAGAGCGTGGTGAGGCCGTTCACCAGCTCGTCGTCCAGGCTCTGGCCGCCGGTCCCGGCCGGCTTGTCGCCGTAGGCGGCCTTCACCTGCGGCAGGAGCTTGGCGAGCGCCGGCACGAACTGCTCCTGGGTCAGGCCCTTGAGCGCGTCGGCGGCGCCCGCCGTCTCGAAGGCCTTCAGCACCGTCCCCTGCGCCACCTCGGCGCAGGGCGCGTTGCCGGCGAGCATCGTCTGCGTGGCGGCGCGCGCGTCCGAGGCGGCGCTGTCGGAGCTGATCGCCGGGGCGCTGTTGCCCCAGGAATTGCGGATGTAGTCGGTGACGTTGCGGACCTCGACGTCGGTCATCTCCTGGCCGATCGCCGGCATCGGAGCGTAGCCGCTCTGGGCGGCAAGCCCGCCGTAGATCACCCGCAGCACCGTCTCGGGTCCGGCCGACTGCACGGAGGTGTTGCCGGCCAGCGCCGGCACCGCGCCCGGGATGCCCCGGCCGTCCGGCTGGTGGCAGGAGGAGCAGTAGGTCAGGTAGGTGTCGGCACCCGGGGCGCCCGGCTGGTTGAAGGCCTGCAGGTCCTTCGCCTTGTAGGTCTGCTTGGCGGGGATCGTGCGCAGATACGCGACCATCGCCTTCAGGTCGGCGTCGGTCATCTTCGAGAGCGATTCCTCGATGGTCTGGCGCATCGGGCCGGCGGCGACGCCCGGCCGGTTGCCGGGCGCGGTGCCGGTCTTGAGGTAGGTCACCACCTGCGCGTCGGTCCAGCCGCCGATGCCCTGGTGATCGTCGGGCGTGATGTTGGGGGCGTACCAGCCGTCGATGACGCCGCCGCCGAAGCGGCCGGCGAGGCTGGAATTGCCCACGAGCTTGCGCTCGTTGTGGCACATGCCGCAATGGCCGAGCCCCTCTACGAGGTAGCCGCCGCGGTTGACCTCTTCGCTCGCCTGCGGGTCCGGCTTGAAGCGGTCGTTGGTGAAGAAGGCGGTGCGCCACGTGATCAGCGCCGTGCGGACGTTGAACGGGAAGGGGATCTCGTTGTCCTGCCGCTTCTCGTTCACCGGCTCCAGCGACTTCAGGTAGGCGAAGATCGCCCGCGTGTCGTCGTCGGTGACCTTGGTGTACCAGCCGAACGGGAAGGCCGGGTAGAGATACTCGCCCCCGTCGCCGATGCCCTGCCGGAAGGCGCGCTCGAAGGTGGCGTAGTCCCACTTGCCGATGCCGGTCTCGGGGTCGGGCGTCAGGTTGGGCGTGAGGATCGCGCCGATCGGCGTGTTGAGCCGGTAGTTGCCGGCGAACGGCTTGCCGCCGGGCGCCGTGTGGCAGGCGACGCAATCGCCCGCCGTGACGAGGTACTTGCCCCGCGCGATCAGCTCGGGATCGGAAAAGTTCGGCTCCTGCGCGGCGGCGGGCGCCGCCAGCAGGGTGCCAGAGACGATACCTGTCAGGACGGCGCCCGCGAGGGCGTGGGCGGCGCTGCGGTCCATGGGCCTCTCCTCCAGGGTCGTCGGGACTGTGCTGTGGTGACGGGTGCGTCGGGACTCTTCGTGTGCAGCGGATCCACGCTATCAAGCGCCGCGCGCTCCCTCGCCCGCGCATGGGCGAGGGAGGGGCGGCGGGCGCCGCCGCTTCGTGCGTTCGTGTCGGCGCGAGACCGAACCCAACGCCAGCGCCTCAGCCGATGTTGCGGATGGTTCCCTGCGGCGAAGCGTCTTCGGGCGACGCAGGGCCAGTTCGGTGAGGTGGGCGCCGCCGGCGAGCGCCAGCGCTCCGGCGATCCAGGGCCAGGGCGCGCCGGCGAGGCCCGCGCGGAGCGCCAGCAGCAGGCCCGCCCCCGCGGCGAGCCCGGCGAGCAGGGGCGCGCGCGGACCGAACCGGCGGGGCGAAAGCGCCACGAGAGCGGCCTCCGCCGCCACGAGGATCAGGATCAGGTCGACGATCCGACCGGACGCGACGAGAGAGCCGAGCGCGTCCATCTCACGCCCTCCCGATGCCGGACGGGGCGGGATTGAGCCGCACGATGGTGAGGTTCAGGAGTCCCGCGACCCCGACCCAGGCGAGGTAGGGCAGGACGAGCGCGGCCGCGAGGCC
>NZ_BPQM01000148.1 GCF_022179245.1 Methylobacterium gregans | reverse complement strand
GTCCTTGTTCTCGACGGTGGCGCGCAGCAGCACCGTCGAGAACAAGGACGGCTTCATCAAGCCCGGCCTGTTCGGCATCGTCGCGATGCCGGCGACCAAGCCCTTCCAGGGCGTGCTGCTGCCCGACGAGGCGGTGTCGGCCAACCAGGACAAGCGCATCGTCTACCTTGTCTCCGAGGACGGCACGGCCTCGGCGCGCGACGTGAAGCTCGGGCCCAAGGTCGACGGCTACCGGGTGATCCGCGAGGGCCTGAAGGGCGACGAGACCGTGGTGATCAATGGGCTGGCCCGCGTGCGCCCGGGCGCCAAGGTGACGCCTGAGATGCAGACGCTGCCGCCGAGCAAGAGCTGACCGGGGCCGGTCCCGGGGACACGCTCCCCGCCGGCCGGTCTCCGACCCCATCCGCAGGTGACGCGAGGCATGGGCCCTTCCGGGGCGCCGGCCGAGAGGTTTGACCGATGCGCTTTGCCCATTTCTTCGTCGATCGGCCGATCTTCGCCTCGGTCACCTCGATCATCTTCCTGCTGCTCGGCTTCGTCGCCTACGAGACGCTGCCGGTCTCGCAGTATCCCGAGATCGTGCCGCCGACCGTGACGGTGCGCGCCTCCTTCCCGGGCGCGAACGCCGAGACAGTGGCCGCGACCATCGCGACGCCGATTGAGCAGGAGGTCAACGGCGTCGACAACATGCTCTACATGACGTCGTTGTCGACCAACGACGGCAACATGCTGCTGACCGTGACCTTCAAGGTCGGCACCAACCTCGATATCGCGAACGTTCTGGTCCAGAACCGCCTCTCGGTGGCCCAGCCCCGCCTGCCGCCGGACGTGCGCAACCTCGGCGTCACCGTGCGCAAGGCCTCGCCCGACCTGATGCTGGTCGTGCACCTCCTGTCGCCGAACAAGACCTACGACCAGAACTACCTCGCCAACTACATCTACCTGAACATCCGCGACGAGCTGCTGCGCCTCGACGGCGTCGGCGACATCTCGATCTTCGGCGGCAACGAGTACGCCGAACGGATCTGGCTCGACCCCCAGAAGCTCGCCGCCTACGGGCTGACCACCTCGGACGTCACCACGGCCCTGCAGGAGCAGAACGTGCAGGTGGCGGCGGGCGCCCTGAACTCGCCGCCGGCGGCCACGGGGCAGGCTTTCCAGCTCATCGTGCAATCGCAGGGGCGCTTCCAGACGCCGGAGGAGTTCGCGGAGGTCATCGTGAAGGCCTCCGACGGGCGCCTCGTGCGGGTGAAGGACGTCGCCCGCGTCGAGATGGGCCAGAAGGACTACACCACCAACTCCTTCCTCAACGCCACGCCCGCGGTCGGCATCGGCGCCTTCCAGCGCCCCGGCACCAACGCCCTCGCGGCGGCGGCCTCCGTCCGCAACGTGATGGAGAACCTGAAGAAGAACTTCCCGCCGGACGTCGAGTACCGCATCGCCTACAACCCGACGGAGTTCATCGAGGAGTCGATCCACGAGGTCTACAAGACCCTGTTCGAGGCGGTCGGCCTCGTCGTCATCGTGGTGCTGGTCTTCCTCCAGAGCTGGCGCACGGCCCTGATCCCGGTCCTGGCGATTCCCGTCTCGCTCGTCGGCACCTTCGCGGCGATGGCGGCCTTCGGCTTCTCGCTCAACAACCTCACCCTGTTCGGGCTGGTGCTCGCCATCGGCATCGTGGTCGACGACGCGATCGTCGTGGTGGAGAACGTCGAGCGCAACATGGCCGAGGGGCTCTCCCCCGGCGAGGCCGCGCACAAGACGATGGACGAGGTCGGCGGCGCCGTCATCGCCATCGCCCTGGTGCTGGCGGCGGTGTTTGTGCCGACCGCCTTCATCCCCGGTATCTCGGGCCAGTTCTACAAGCAGTTCGCGCTCACCATTGCGGCCTCGACGCTGATCTCGGCCTTCAACTCGCTGACGCTCTCGCCCGCGCTCTGCAAGCTCCTGCTGAAGCCGCACCACGCGCACGCGAAGCCGAAGTTCTTCCTCTTCCGCTTCGTCAACTGGCTGGCGGACCTGTTCAACCGCGGCTTCGACTGGCTGTCGCACACCTACTCGCGCACGATCTACGGGCTGACCAACTACACGGTCGGGCTGATCGCGATGCTGCTGGTCTACGCCGCGGTGATCGCGGGCACGCTCCACCTCGCCCAGACGACGCCCACGGGCTTCATCCCGGACCAGGACCAGGGCTACCTGATCGGCGTTGTGCAGCTGCCCTCCGGCGCTTCGCTCGACCGCACCACCGAGGTGGTGAACCGGGCCGCGGCCGCCGCCCGCAAGATCGAGGGCGTGACCAACACGGTCATCATCGCCGGCTTCGACGGTGCCACCTTCACCAACACCACGAACTCGGGCGTGATGTTCATCACGCTGGCGGGCGCCAAGGAGCGCGCCGCCCAGGGGCGCTCGGCGGCGGTCATCACCGGCGACGTGCTCAAGGCCACGGCCGACATCCAGGAGGCGCGGGTCATCGTGATCCCGCCGCCGCCGGTGCGCGGCCTCGGCCAGGGCGGCGGCTTCAAGATGCAGATCGAGAGCCGGCAGAGCTCGGCCATCGGTCCCCTGCTCGCCAATGTCGGCGAGATGCTGGGGGCCGCCAACCAGAGCAACGACGTGCAACGGGTGTTCACCACCTTCAGCAACGACACGCCGCAGCTCTACCTCGACATCGACCGTACGGTCGCCCGCATGCTGAACGTGCCGCTCGGCAACGTCTTCTCGACCGTGCAGGCGGCACTCGGCGGCGCCTACGTCAACGACTTCAACACGCTGGGCCGCATCTATCAGGTCCGCGTGCAGGGTGACGCGCGCTTCCGCGTCTCACGCCAAGACATCGAGCAGCTGAAGGTCCGCTCCTCCACCGGCGCGCTGGTGCCGATGGGCACGCTCGCGACCATCCGAGAGATCTCGGGCCCGCAGATCGTGCAGCGGTTCAACCTGTACTACTCGGTGCCCGTGCAGGGGGTGGCCAAGCCCGGCGTCTCGACCGGTCAGGCGCTCGACGCGATGGAGGAGATCGCCAAGAAGAGCCTGCCGGACGGCTACGCCTACGACTGGACCGAGATCGCCTTCCAGCAGAAGGCGGCGGGCGGCACCGCGATCTACGTCTTCGCGCTCGGCGTACTCCTCGTCTTCCTGGTGCTCGCCGCCCAGTACGAATCCTGGGCCCTGCCGCTCGCGATCCTGCTGGTGGTGCCGACGGGCGTGCTGGCCGCGCTCTTCGGGGTGCAACTCAGGGGGCAGGACAACAACATCCTGACCCAGATCGGCCTGATCGTGCTCATCGGCCTGGCGGCCAAGAACGCGATCCTGATCGTGGAGTTCGCGCACGACATCGAGAACAACGAGCGCAAAGGTCCGGTCGAGGCCGCGGTGCAGGCCTGTAAACTTCGCCTGCGCCCGATCCTGATGACGGCCTTCGCCTTCATCCTGGGCACCCTGCCGCTCGTCATCGCCACGGGCCCGGGCGCCGAGATGCGCCAGGCGCTCGGCACCGCGGTGTTCTTCGGCATGATCGGCGCGACCTTCTTCGGCCTGTTCCTGACGCCGGTCTTCTACGTGGTGATCCGCCGCTTCGTGCTCTGGATCGAGCGCAAGCGCGGCAAGCGCCCGCACGGCGAGGAGCCCGGCCACGACGGGCCCGGCGGGCATCCGAGCCCGGCCCACTGAGGGACCCTCGAACAGAACCCGCCGGCCGCGAGGCCGGCGGGTTTTTTGTCGCCGCCGCCCCATCTCGTCCGGGCTGCATTCAGGCGAGGCGCCTGATACCGCACGCCCCAGACACGATCCTAGAGGAGCGCCCGTGCCCGGATACCTGCCCTTCGCGGGCGCCCTGAAGCTGCCCGCCTACACCTGCGACAATTGCGGGTTCTGGCAGCGGCATTTCGAGGCGCCCCCGTCTTGCCCCATGTGCCTCGACGCCCGCCACGTGGTGCCGCAGGACGGCTGGCGCTTCCGCACCGAGCGGGAGGCGCAGGACGCCTTCCCGTGCCACTGGGAGGAACTGGAGCCCGGCGTCTGGCGCTTCTGGAACGATCCCGTCTCCGGCATCGGACCCTCCGCCTACCTGATCCAGACCGAGCACGGGAACATGGGCTTCGAGGGCTGCCCGGTCTTCAGCGCGGCGGCGCTCGACCAGATCGCCAAGCTCGGCGGCATGCAGGTGCTCTCGGCCTCGCACCCGCATTCCTACGGCGCGCTGGTGCAACTGCAGGACCGCTTCGACCCGGAGCTGTGCCTGCCTGCCGCCGACTTCACCTGGAGCGCGGCGCTCCAGGTCTCCTGGCCCTACGACGACTTTTTGGAACCGCTTCCGGGGCTCGAACTGCACCGGACGGCGGGGCATTTCGACGGTCACGCCGTGCTGTTCGACCGCAAGCGGAAGATCTGCTTCTGCGGCGACGCGCTGAAGTTCGAGCTGGAGCCGGGGGATTTCCGCCGGGCGCGGACCATCTCGGCCCACAAGGCCTTCGTGCGCGGTGTGCCGCTCACCGTGGCGGAGCTGCGCCGCTACCGCGACGTGTTCGAACGCCTCGACTTCACCCAAACTTGGACGCCCTTCGAGCCGGCCGCCAATTGCGGCCGGGCCGAGGTTCTGGCGCTCATCGACGGGATGCTGGGAACGCGCCCCCACGCGGCGCCGGTGCCATTGGACGAACTGCGGCGATAGCCCCGCCGCTCTCCCTCCCCCCTCTGCGGTGGAGGGTGGCCCCTGCGTCAGCAGGGGTCGGGAGAGGGGGCGACGCTGCAGGATCGGGCTCTGCCCTGCATGAGGGCTACGCCCCCCTCCTGAAGCTGTGGTCCCCTCTCCCGCCTCGCTTCGCTCGGCACCCTCCCCCCGCAGAGGGGGGAGGGTTGATCGACCGTCAGCGCTTCGTGTTTGCTGCCGTCTGGCCGAACATCACCTTCTTGGCCTCCTCGCTCATGGTCTGGCCGAGGTTCGGGTTGACCTCAGGCCCCTTCGCGTAGGCCGCCTGCGTGCCGGGCCGCGCCTGGATCGCCGCGAACCAGCGCTTGAGGTTCGGATGCTCGTCGAGGTTCTGGCCCTGCTTCTCGTACGGCACGATCCAGGGATAGCAGGCCATATCGGCGATCGAGTAGTCGGGGCCCGCGACGAAGGCGCGGTCGGCAAGCCGCCGGTCGAGCACGCCGTAGAGCCGGTTGGTCTCGTTGACGTAGCGGTCGATCGCGTAGGGTACCTTCTCGGGGGCGTACTGCGTGAAGTGGTGATTCTGGCCGAGCATCGGCCCGAGGCCGCCCATCTGCCAGAACAGCCATTGCAGCACCTCGGCCCGGCCCCGGATGTCGGCGGGGATGAAGCGGCCGGTCTTCTCGGCGAGGTAGAGCAGGATCGCGCCCGACTCGAACAGCGAGACCGGCGCGCCACCGCCGGCCGGCTCGTGATCAACGATCGCCGGCATGCGGTTGTTCGGTGCGATCTGGAGGAAATCCGGCTTGAACTGATCGCCCGCGCCGATATTGACCGGGTGGATCCGGTAGGGCAGCCCGGCCTCCTCCAGGAACATCGTGACCTTATGGCCGTTCGGCGTCGGCCAGTAGTGGAGATCGATCATTCGCAATCCTCGCGGCTCGCCCCTCGGGACGCGAGGTGGGACGTGGGGATCGTGCGGTCAAGCCGCGGTTTCCGTCGCGGCGCGTCCCTTGCCGCCGGAGCTTGGAATCCCTAGAAACAGTGCTGTGGCGGGGTGTAGCGCAGTCTGGTAGCGCACCTGGTTTGGGACCAGGGGGTCGTAGGTTCGAATCCTATCGCCCCGACCATTCTCATTCGTGTCCGGAGCCTTCCCAGTCGCCATGCCGAGCGCCCGCATCTACCAGCCCTCGAAGGAAGCGTCGCAGTCGGGGCTCGCCCGCACGAAGGTCTGGATCCTCGAATTCGACCAGACCGGCCCGCGCGAGACCGACCCGCTGATGGGCTGGACCGGCTCGGGGGACATGCTGCAGCAGGTGAAGCTCGAATTCGAGAGCCGCGAAGAGGCCGTGGCCTACGCCACGCGCGCCGGCATCAGCTACCGGGTCGAGGAGCCCCACAAGACGGTGGTCCGCAAGGGCCTGTCGTACTCCGACAATTTCAAGTTCAACCGTTCGGCGCCCTGGACGCACTGAAGGCGCGGTCGCTCTCCCTCGCAAGCGCGGGGGAGGGCACGCGGTGCGGTCATCGCTCACCCAGCGCGCCCACGAAAAAACCGCCGGCG
>NZ_BPQM01000147.1 GCF_022179245.1 Methylobacterium gregans | reverse complement strand
GACGCGGAGGACGCGGCCCGGCACTTGCGCGCCCTCCGCGTGCCGGTGCTGGTGCACTTCCTTGAATTCGCTGACCGCGGCGCGCGGGCGCTCGCCGAGACCGCGGGCGCCCGCTACGCGCCGCTGCCGCGAACGGATGCGGGCGCGCTCGCCGCGGCCGTGCGGGGGGCGGCCGCGTGAGCGATCCGGACCGGCCGGACTGGTCGCGGGAGGGGGCCGACTGGCCGCACCGCGCCGCGAGCCGCTTCGTCCCGGCGGGGGGCCTCACCTGGCACCTGCAGGAATTCGGCGCCGCGGACGCCCCCGTCCTGCTGCTCCTGCACGGCACCGGGGCGGCGAGCCACTCGTTCCGGAACCTCGCGCCGCGCCTCGCCGAGACCCACCGGGTGCTGGTGCCGGATCTGCCCGGCCACGGCTTCAGCGACCCGCTGCCGCCGGGGCGCCTCTCCCTGCCGGGCATGGCGGCGGCCGTGGCCGACCTGCTGCGGGTGCTGGGCGCGGAGCCCCGGCGCGTCGCCGGCCACTCGGCGGGGGCAGCGATCCTCGCCCGGATGTGCCTCGACGGCACGATCGCCCCCGACCGGATCGTCGCCCTCAACGGCGCGCTGGCGCCCTTCCCGGGGGCCGCCAGCCTGCTGTTCCCCGCGATGGCGCGGGCGCTGTTCCTCAACCCGTTCACCCCCAGGCTCTTCGCCTGGAGCGCGGACCGGGCCGCGGTCGAGCGCCTGATCGCCGGCACCGGCTCGCGGCTCGACGCGGCCGGGGTGGGATATTACCGGCGCCTGTTCGCCAAGCCCGGCCACGTCCGCGGGGCGCTCGGCATGATGGCGCACTGGGATCTCGCCGCCCTCGACCGCGATCTCGGCCGGCTCGCCGTGCCGCTTCTCCTCGTCGTCGGCGGCAACGACCGGGCGATCCGCCCAGAGGACGCCTTTCGCCTCCGTGACCGCCTGCCGGAGGCCCGCGTCGAGCTGCTGCGCGGCCTCGGCCATCTCGCCCACGAGGAAGACCCGGCGCGCGTCGCCGCGCTGATCGGTGCCGAAGGTCCGCCGCGGGGCGCGGAAGACCCGCCGCGGGGCGGCGCCTGCACCTGAGACCCGAAACGGTCTTGAGGCACCGGGCCCGATATTCGCGGCGGCGGCTCGGCGAATTCCGCGCTTGCACGACATCGTCGCCGCTCGTACTGTCATCTTATGTTGACACTCGTCGACAAGCCGACTTCACAGAGAGCCTCCAACCCGCGGCCGCACGCGGTGGTGATCGGCTCCGGCTTCGGCGGTCTCGCGGCGGCGGTGCGGCTGGGCGCCCGAGGCTACCGGGTCACGGTGCTGGAGCGGCTCGACCAGCCCGGCGGGCGCGCCCGGGTGCACCGGCAGGACGGCTTCACGTTCGACGCCGGCCCCACCATCGTCACCGCGCCCTTCCTGCTGGAGGAACTCTGGCGGCTGGCCGGCAAACGCCTCGCCGACGACGTGGCGCTGGTGCCGATGGACCCGTTCTACCGGATCCGCTTCGACGACGGCACCGATTTCGCCTACACGGGCGACCCCGCCCGGATGCGGGCGGAGGTCGAGCGCCTCTCGCCCGCCGACGTCGCCGGCTACGAGCGCTTCATGGACTTCAGCCGGCAGGTCTGCCGGGTCGGCTTCGAGGAACTCGGCCACGTGCCGTTCGGCCGGGTCCGCGACATGCTGCGGATCGCACCTGACCTCCTGCGCCTCCACGGCCACCGCAGCCTGCACGCGGTCGTGGCCCGCCACATCCGCGACCCGCGCCTGCGCCAGGTCTTCAGCTTCCATCCGCTGCTCATCGGCGGCAACCCGTTCCGGGCGAGCGCGATCTACGGGCTGATCGCCCATCTGGAACGGGCGTGGGGCGTCCATTTCTGCCTCGGCGGCACCGGCCGGCTTGTGGAGGGCTTGGTCGCGCTGATCGCCGGACAGGGCGGGGCGGTGCGCTGCGGGGCCGAGGTCGCCCGGATCACGCTGGCCGGGGGCCGCGCCACCGGCGTGGCGCTCGCGGACGGCAGCGCGATCGCGGCCGACATCGTCGTCTCGAACGCCGATTCCGCCTACACCTACGGCACTCTGCTGGCGGGTCAGGCAAGGCGCTGGAATACGAAAAAGCTCGCCCGCGCCCGCTCCTCGATGGGGCTGTTCGTCTGGTATTTCGGCACGCGCCGCAAATACCCGGGCGTCGACCACCACACGATCCTGCTCGGGCCCCGCTACCGGGACCTGCTGGCCGACATCTTCGACCGCAAGCGGCTCGCCGAGGACATGAGCCTCTACCTGCACCGCCCGACCGCAACCGACCCGCTGCTGGCGCCGCCCGGCCACGACGCCTTCTACGTGCTCGCGCCCGTGCCGAACCTCGCGGGCGGGCAGGACTGGGCCCGCCTCGCCGAGCCCTACCGGCAGCGGATCGCCGCGCGGTTGGAGGCGACCGTGCTGCCGGGCCTCGCCGATTCGATCGTCACCTCGCGGGTGACGACGCCCCAGGATTTCGCCGACGACTTCCTGAGCCTGCGCGGCTCCGGCTTCGGGCTGGAGCCGGTGCTCACCCAATCCGCATGGTTCCGCCCGCACAACCGCTCCGAGGGGGTGGAGAACCTCTTCCTCGTGGGTGCCGGCACGCATCCGGGCGCGGGCCTGCCCGGCGTCCTCTCCTCGGCCCGTGTCCTCGATTCGCTGGTGCCCGATGCAAGCAGCCTCCCACGCCCTGAAGCCGGCGAACCCCGCTGACCGTGCCGCCTGCCGGGCGGCGATCCGGGCCGGCTCGAAGAGCTTCTTCGCGGCCTCGCTGCTGCTCCCGGCCCGGGTGCGGCGCCCGGCCTACGGGCTCTACGCCTTCTGCCGTCTGGCCGACGACGCGGTGGACAGGGCGCGGGACGCGCAGGAACGCCGCGCCGCGGTGGAGCACCTCGCCGCGCGGCTCGCCCGCGCTGGCGCGGGGCGGCCCGTCGACCATCCGGCCGACCGGGCGCTCGCCGAGGTCATGGCCGCGTACGCCATCCCCGAGGCGCTGCCCCGCGCCCTCCTCGAAGGTCTCGCCTGGGACGCGGAAGCGCGCCGCTACGCCGACCTGCCCGAACTCACCGCCTACGCGGCGCGGGTGGCCGGCACGGTCGGCGCGATGATGACCCTGATCATGGGCTCCCGCGAGCCGGATGTGCTCGCCCGCGCCTGCGATCTCGGCGCGGCGATGCAGCTCACCAACATCGCCCGCGACGTCGGCGAGGACGCCCGGGCCGGCCGCCTCTACCTGCCGCTCGCCTGGATGCGGGAGGCCGGGCTCGATCCGGAGGCGTGGCTCGGCGAGCCCGTTCACTCGGGCGCGCTCGCCGGCGTGGTGGCGCGGCTCCTCGCCGAGGCGGACCGCCTCTACATCCGGGCGCGCCCCGGCATCGCGGTGCTGCCGGCCGATTGCCGCCCGGCGATCCGCGCGGCGGCCCTGATCTACGCCGAGATCGGCCGCGCGGTGGCGGCGAACGGGCACGACGCGGTCGGCGCCCGCGCCCGAGTCGGATCCGCGCGCAAGCTCGTCCTGCTCGCCCGCGCTGCAGCGCCGGCGCTCGCCTCCACCCCGGCAGGTCTGGGAGCGCCGGCCCTGCCCGAAACCGCCTTCCTGGTCGCGGCGCTGGCGAGCGCGCCCGCCCCGTCGCGAAAACTCCCGGCCTGGTGGGACCTACGCGGCCGGGCGCTGCACGCGCTCGACCTCATCGAGACCTGGGAGATCCGCGACGCACGGACCCGCGCAGCGCTGCCGTAGGCAGCCCGCACCCGCGCCATCGGTTCTGCGCTCCGGCGGCTCGGGCTGGTGCGGCCTGCCCGAGGATCGGCCTCCTGCTCGGCTCTCCGGCTCGCGAAGACCGCAGGCGGAAAGCGGAATGGCTGCTCTCGGAGCAAGACGGTACGCCAGCAGATGCACCTGTGAGATGCGGCACGACCTCGGCCGGCCCGTCCTCGTGTATCGTCACGTCCGCGCCCGGGTTCCTGACCCGGCTCATGGCACGGGCACGTCCAGTGTCAGAGCATCGATCGAGAGCAGGTAGCCCAGCAGCGCCTCCTGGTCGCCGGCGCTGTAGCCGGCCGCCGCATCGACCCAGTAGGTGTGTCCTTCTCCCGTCACACGTGCCCTGCGCGCCGGGGCGGAGGCACGGTTGGCGGCAACGACCCGCCCGCGCAGGTCCCGGTCCACCAGGGCGCGCAGGCTGTTGCGCGGGTCGGGCGCGAGGCCGCGGGCGAGGGTGCCGGGTACGCCTGGCGGGCCGGCAAGGTCTGGCCCGACCGCGACACCGCCGTCGTGCAGGTAGGGCGCCGACCAGACGAGGCCGACGAGGTTTGGAACCTTGTAGCCCCCCTCGGTCCCGGCATGCGCCCAGCCGAGCTGAACCTGTCTCAGGGCCTCGCCCTTCAGGGGGATCGGCACGATCTTCGGGTCGGCCTGCAGCGGGAACGGCGCGTCGGTCGCGAACATCGCGGGAGCGGCGAGGCGCGCCTCCATCTTGGCCCCGGCGCGGGCCCGGGTCGGCTCGGTGCCGATCTCGCCCACGGGCACGATCCGGTTGTTGGTGAGGGCCGGACCGGAATGGCAGCCGGCACAGCCGGCCCGCTCGAACACCGCGCGTCCGGCCGCGGCTTCCGCCTTCGGGGCGTCCGGCGGACGCAGGAGGTTCTGGAAGGCCGACATGGCGTTGTTGGCGAAGTTCGCCGGCTCCCCGGGTACGGAGGCGAACAACCCGTTGTCGGTCATGTAGTTCGTCGCCGGAAAGCTCGGCAGGACGGCGTAGCGGTTGAGGCCCGGCGAATCCGGTGTCGGGTCGAAGGCGGCCAGGATTGTGCTCGGCGTCCTGCCGCCCTTGGGATCGTAACGCAGGGATGGATTGACGGCCCCCTGGAACAGGATGCCGAGGTAGAGATCCGGATCGAGGCCGAACAGCCAGGGCGCGGCGGCGGCGAGCTGTGTCGTGTCGGAATTGGCCGCATGCACGTTGTTGTTCAGCGACGACAGACCCTTGAAAGGCCCGACAGCCTCGCGTCCGCTCCAGCTGTAGGGCTCGCCGTAGGCCGAGAAGCTCGACGGTATGGAGGTCGGGTTCGTCACCCGGTCGGCGGAGGAATCGAAGCTGCCCGGTGGCCAGCTCGCGACCTCGATCTTGGCCGCAGCCTCGAGCCTGTCACGGTCCGGCAGCACGACGGATCCGCCGCCGGCGGTCGGGACGGTCCGCGACGGATCGCCGGCGAGGGCTGCGAGATCGACGCTGCCGTGCATGAAGTAGGCGGAGGCGTTGGCCGAGAGGGCCAGCAGCAGGCCGGCGTTGAGGTTGGCGTTCGGCGCCCCCTCCACGACCTTGCCGCTGCGCGGATCGACCGCCGCGTGACAGAGGGCGCAGGTGATGCCGAGGCGCAGCCGGCCGCGGTCGTAGAAGGTCTTCAGGCCGACGATCCCCAGGCCGCCCGCCTCGACATCCAGGCCGGTCGAGACGAGGTCGCCCTTGCGCCACTGGCGCTCGCCGATCCGGACGTCCTGGGCGACGCGGACCTGGAGGTTGTCCGTGGCGCGCCCGCCGAGGAGGAGCACGGCGCGGGCGACTTCATAGGGCGTCAGGGCGCCGTCGAGCATCCCCATGACGTCGGTGAGGAAGACCTCGTTGCCGAAGGTCTCGGTGTAGAAGGCCTCCCGCCCGCGCGCGACGACGGCCTCGTCGATGGCGAAGGCGCCGGCCTCGGGCGACAGCGTCCGGCGCCCCGCCTCGGTCGCCCGGAGCGCCTGCGCCTCCTCCGGACCGATGCGGCGTCCGAGAAGATCATAGGCCGTGCGGATCGGGTAACGGTCCGGATTCGCGAGGCTCGCGCGCGCCGGCATCGGCGCGTAGCTGAAACGTCCGAAGCTCGCGACGCCGGCCACCAGGGTGAGGACAACGAAGACGCTGAGGATAAGAAAGCGGGAACGCATGCCGAGGCCGTATCTCCGGCCTGCAGGGGCCGCCGGACAACGGGCGCCGACGGCCACGGTTCGATGACAGATCCGCGAGGCGGCGGCCGTCGTGCATCACCTGATCGATCTGGAACGTCCGACTCGGGCGAGGACAGGAAGCCGGCGCGATGGCGTCGTCAGGTCGGCTGCGGACCATCGACCGGGATGCGAACGCCCGGCCCGGAGCGGCCCGCATCTCCCGGGCTCCGGCCTCAGCCCAGCACCCGCGGCATCCGGAACGGCAGCATGAAGCGCACGAGCGGGTTGGTCAGCCGCGTCAGCGACAGGCTCTCGTGGACCGGGCGCACCGCCTCGCCGCCGAGCCGCGCCGAGAGCAGCGAGCGGGCATAGAACGGCGTGTCCTCGAAGCTGCGCAGCACCTGCGCCTGCCCGTCGTCGCTGCGGGCCGGGCGGGGCATGCGCCAGAACCGCGTCGGGGGGAGCGCGGCGGCGCGCGGCGGCTCGATCGCCCGGCGGCTGCCGTCGCGGGCGAAGCGCAGGGCGAGATCCTGAACGCTCCCGTCGCGGCGGCGCACGTCGTAGAGGATCGCCGCCCCGTCCGAGAGGTCGGCCCGGCACCACGACCAGTCGGTGAAGGCGTCCTCCAGGGGCTCGTCGCCCGCGTTGGTGTCGAAGTAGCCGGTTCCGCGCCAGCTGAGACCCGGCTCGGCGAGGTCGACCGCGACGCGCGACGACGGGGCGATCGGCCACCAGCGGTGGCGTCCGGCGGCGTCGAGCGTGAAGGGCCCGGCGGTAATCCCGTCGGGGTAGAGCCGCACCGTGCCGCGGATCGGGCGCGGGAGCGGCGCGCCCCGCTCGTCGATGCGCACGGTGAGCGCGGTGCCGTCCCAGGCGAGCGCGCTCGGCCCGATGGCGAGATGGGCCACGCCCCGGTCGAGGGCGGGCGCGCGCCGCTCGGTCAGCGCGAAGCGGCCGGGCGCGCCGTACAGCACCACGTTGAGGGCGCAGTGGTCGAGCGGGTTCCGGGTCGGGTCGAGGGCGTAGTAGGTCGAGAAGACCGAGCCGACGAAGGCGATGAGGGTGAGCCCGTGCCGCCCGTCCGCGCTCAGGGCGTCGACGTACCACCAGACATAGCCGCCCCGCGCGACCGGACCGTCGAAGCGGAGCGGTGATCGCTCAGGATCGCCCGCGCCGCGAGCCCCCCCGAGAGCGCCGCCATCGGCACCCCCGGCCCCGGATGCACGCTGCCCCCCGCGAGGTAGAGCCCCGGCAGGGCGGTGCGGGCGCCCGGCCGGCGGAAGGTCGCGGTGGAGCCCCGCGAGGCCCGGCCGTAGAGCGCCCCCTTCGTCCCTGGGAACAGGGCGGCGAACCCCGCCGGCCCGGTCGTGACCGCGGGACTCGCCTCGCTCAGGCTCAGGCCGAAGCGGGCGAGCCGCGTCCGCAGATTCGTCGCGCATCGTTCGATCTCCGGCGGGGTCGGCCGCTCCGGCCCGTCGGCCGGGGCGTTGACGAGGAGGAGCAGGCGCTCGGGGCCTTCGGGTGCCGCACAGGCGTCGTCGCGATCCTGCGCGCAGACGTAGATCGTGGGCGCCTCCGGCAGCCGGCGCTCCCGCAGGATCTGGTCGAACTCGGCCCGGTAGTCGGGGGCGAAGAACACCGTGTGGTGGGCGAGCGGAAAGCCCGTCACCGTGGCCCGCGCGCACACGGTCACCGCCGAGAGCGAGCGCTCCTGGGGCTCCAGGCGCTCGCCCGCGGGCGCCCCCTCGGGCCCGAGGAGCCCTGCGCCTAGCGCCGCCGCGTCGGCGTTGCAGACCACCGCGTCCGCGGCCACGCGCACACCATCGGCGAGGTCCACCCCCACCACGCGTCCGCCGGAGACCACGAGGCGGGCGACCTCGGCATCGTAGCGCAGGTTTGCGCCCCGCTCGGCGGCGAGATCGGCCACCGCGCGGGCGAGCGCGCTCAAGCCCCCCGCCACGGTCCAGACGCCCGCCTGCTCGACATGGGCCACCAGCATCAGCGTGGCGGGCGCCTCGAAGGGCGAGGCGCCGCAATAGGTCGCGTAGCGGGCGAAGAGTTGGCGCAAGCGCGGATCGCGAAAATCCTCGGCCAGCGCCGACCACAGGGTGGCGAAGGGCTGGATCCGCCAGAGCCGCGGCAGGCCCCACGGCCCGATCCGGAGCGCCAAGTCCACGGCGCTCGGCCGGTCGTCGCGGATGAAGGGCCCCTCCAGCGTCTCGTAGACCTCCCGCGAGCGGGCGCAGAAGCGGCGATAGCCCTCCGCCTCGCGGGGGCCCGCGAAGGCCCGGATCGCCTGCGCCGAGGCGTCGATGTCGGCGAAGAGGTCGAGGCGCGAGCCGTCCTCCCAGGCATGCCGTGCGAGCAGCCGCGCCGGGCTGAGCCGCACCCGTGCACCGAGATCGGCGCCGCAATCGCGGAAGAGGTCTTCGAGCACCCAGCGCATGGTGAGGACGGTGGGACCCGCCTCCACACCGAGCCCGCCGACATCGAGACTGCGCATCTTGCCGCCCGGCGCCGGGCCGCGCTCCAGAACGGTCACGTCGAGACCGGCCTGCGCGAGGCGGAGCGCGGCGGCGAGGCCGCCGATCCCGGCGCCGATCACCGCGACGCGCATCGGGGACCGCTCCGCACGCGCCCATTGCCCACAGAGGGGGGCATGGGAAAGCGCCGGGACCGCACCGGACGTACTGTCTGCATCGGCCGGCTCCACTCGGCTCATCCGCGACGCGCCGCAGGAGAACAGACTTGATCCGAGGCCGCAGCAATGTCAATGTAAGTTGACACTTGCTTCGTCATAACAATTGGACAGGGAGTGGCGCCATGGATCCCGGTCGACGGATCGAGACGGCCCTTGAGCTGGCAGTGTCCTCAGCGGAGGCGCCCGGCGCGCCGCCGCTGCTGGCCGAGGCGATCCGCTACGCCGTGTTTCCCGGCGGCCACCGCATCCGGCCGCGTCTCTGCCTCGCGGTGGCCCGGGCCTGCGGCGACGACGATCCGGACGCGGCGGACGCGGCAGCCGCGGCGATCGAGCTGCTGCACTGCGCCTCCCTGGTCCACGACGACCTGCCCTGCTTCGACGACGCGGCCCTGCGCCGCGGCAAGCCCAGCGTGCACGTGGCCTACGGCCCGGCGCTGGCGGTGCTCACCGGCGACGCGCTGATCGTGGCGGCCTTCGAGGCGCTGGCCCGCGGGGCGGCCCGCCGCCCGGCCCGGCTCGCGGGCCTCGTCGGGCTGATCGCCCGGGCGGCGGGCGCGCCCCACGGCATCGTGGCGGGACAGGCCTGGGAATCGGAGGCCCACGTCGCGCTCTCCGACTACCAGCAGGCCAAGACCGGCGCGCTCTTCGCCGCCGCCACGGTGGCGGGCGCGGCCGCCGCGGGCGCCCGGCCGCTGCCCTGGCGGCTGCTGGGCGAGTGCCTGGGCGAGGCCTACCAGGTCGCCGACGACCTGCGCGACGTCGCCTGCCGCCAGGAGGAGATCGGCAAGCCGGCCGGGCGCGACGTGACCCTCGGGCGCCCGAACGCCGCGGCGCTCCTCGGCCTGCCCGGGGCGCTGGCCCGGCTGGAGCGGCTCTCGGCGGAGGCGGTCGCGGTGATCCCGGACTGCCCCGGCGCGGAGGCGCTGCGGGGCGAGATCGAGGCGCAGACGCGGCTGTTCCTGCCCGCATCCCTGCGCGCCGACGCGGCGTGATGGGGGCCGGGGCCGCCCCGGCCTCGCCGCTGCCACCGGGCCGGCTCGCCCGCTGGCTCGAACCCTGGCGCGCGCGCTGGCTCACGCGCTGGTTCACGCCCTGGCTCTCCTGGCGGAACGCCCGCATCGCCAGCCCCGCCTTCCAGCGCTGGGCGGCGGGCTTTCCGCTGACGCGGCGGGTCGCGCGGGCCGAGACCCGCGCCCTGTTCGACCTCTGCGCCGGCTTCGTCTACGCGCAGGTGCTGTTCGCCTGCGTGCAGCTCGACCTGTTCCGGATCCTGGCGGCGGGCCCGCAAGGGGCCGACGGGCTGGCGCGCCGCCTCGCGCTGCCGCCGGAGCGGGCGCTGGTGCTGCTGCGGGCGGCCGCCTCCCTGCGGCTGCTGCGGGCGCTGCCGGACGGGCGCTTCGCGCTGGCCGATCTCGGCGCGGCGCTCCTCGGCAACCCCGGCGTCGCCCGGATGATCGAGCACCACGCCCTGCTCTACGCCGACCTCGCCGACCCGGTGGCGCTGCTGCGGAACCCGGGCGGGCCGACCCGGCTTGCAGGCTACTGGCCCTATGCCGCCGAATCGGCGGGAGCCTCCGAATCGGCGGGACACGCGGCCCTACCATCCGGGACGGCGCTCGAGCCCGAGGCTGTCGCGCCCTACGGCGGGCTGATGGCGGCCTCGCAGGCGCTGATCGCCGAGGACGTGCTGGAGGCCTACCCGTTCCGGCGGCACCGGCGGTTGCTCGATGTCGGGGGCGGGGAGGGGGCCTTTCTGGCGGCGGTGGCGCCCCACGCCCCTGGCCTGCGTCTCGGGCTGTTCGACCTGCCGGCGGTGGCCGCACGCGCGGCGGCGCGGCTGGAGGAGGCGGGGCTCGGCCACCGGGCCGCCTGCCACGGCGGCAGCTTCCACCGCGATCCCCTGCCCCGGGGTGCGGACCTCGTGACGCTCGTGCGCGTGCTGCACGACCACGACGACGGGCCGGCCCTCGCGCTGCTCCGGAGAATCCACGACGCCCTGCCCCCGGGCGGCACCCTGCTGGTGGCCGAGCCGATGGCCGGCACGCGCGGGGCCGAGCCCGTCGGGGACGCCTATTTCGGCCTTTACCTCCTGGCCATGGGCAGCGGCCGGCCTCGCCGGGCCGACGAGATCCAGGCGCTCCTGCGCGCGGCGGGCTTCCGCGCCATCGCCGAACGCAGAACCCGGCGCCCGCTGCTGGTCCGGCTGATCCGGGCACGGCGCGCCTGATCGTCCTTTGTCACGGGACGGAAGATCGCGGCGGTCCGACAGTTCCCGACAGCGCCTGATTGTTAAACCACCTTGACGCGTTATTGTGTCTATATAAGATGACACTATCGTCTCCGGACGGTCGCGGACGTGAAAGATCCAGACCATGGACACCCTCGCCGTCGTTCTCGAACAGCCCGAGCGCCTCGCGCTCAGCCGCCTGGCGCTGACGCCTGCGGGGCCGCTCGACGCGGTGGTGGAGATCGCCTGGAGCGGGATCAGCACCGGCACCGAGCGCCTGCTCTGGTCGGGCCGGATGCCGCCCTTCCCGGGCCTCGGCTACCCGCTGGTGCCGGGCTACGAATCGGTCGGAACGATCGTCACGGCGCCGCGGGAATCCGGCCTCGCGCCGGGTGACAGCGTGTTCGTGCCGGGCGCGCGCTGCTTCGGGCCGGTGCGCGGCCTGTTCGGCGGCGCGGCCTCGCACCTCGTGGTGCCGGCGGCCCGCCTCGTGCCGGTCGATCCGGGGCTGGGGGCGCAGGCCTGCCTGCTCGCGCTCGCCGCCACCGCGCAGCACGCCCTCGGGCCGATCGGGCCGGGCGAGCGTCCCCTCATCGTCGGGCACGGAGTGCTCGGGCGGCTGCTCGCCCGGCTGACCCGGCTCGCGGGCGCCGAGCCCACCGTCTGGGAGACCGATCCCACCCGCATCGCCGGCGCACACGGCTATCCCGTGCTGGCGCCCGAGGACGACCCGCGGACCGACTACGCCCGGATCACCGACGTCAGCGGCGATGCCGCCGGGCTCGACCGGCTGATCGCGCGGCTCGCCCCGGGCGGCGAGATCGTGCTGGCGGGCTTCTACGAGGCGCCGCTCGCCTTCGCCTTCCCGCCGGCCTTCGCCCGCGAGGCCCGCATCCGCGTCGCCGCCGAGTGGCGGCCCGACGACCTCGCGAGCGCGACCGCGCTGGCGACAGCCGGGCGCCTGTCGCTCGACGGGCTGATCACCCACCAGGCCCCGGCGGTGGAGGCGCAAGCCGCCTACCGCACCGCCTTCACCGACCCGGCCTGCCTGAAGATGGTGCTCGACTGGAGGGCTCGCGCATGAACCTGCACCTCAACAGAGCGGCGCTCCGCGCGGAGGCAGCCGTCGAGCCCGATACGCCCCCGGTCGGCGAGGCCCGGCGCGAGACCCAGATCATCGCGATCTACGGCAAGGGCGGCATCGGCAAGTCGTTCACGCTGGCCAACCTCTCCTACATGCTGGCGCGCCAGGGCAAGCGCGTGCTGCTGATCGGCTGCGACCCGAAGAGCGACACCACCTCGCTGCTCTTCGGCGGCCGGGCCTGCCCGACCATCATCGAGACCTCGACGAAGAAGAAGCTCGCGGGCGAGGCGGTCGCGATCGGCGACGTCTGCTTCAAGCGCGACGGCGTCTTCGCGATGGAGCTGGGCGGGCCGGAAGTGGGCCGCGGCTGCGGCGGGCGCGGCATCATCCACGGCTTCGAGCTCTTGGAGAAGCTCGGCTTCCACGACTGGGGCTTCGACTACGTGCTGCTCGATTTTCTCGGCGACGTGGTCTGCGGCGGCTTCGGCCTGCCGATCGCCCGGGACATGTGCCAGAAGGTCATCGTGGTCGGCTCGAACGACCTGCAATCGCTCTACGTCGCCAATAACGTCTGCTCGGCGGTCGAGTATTTCCGCAAGCTCGGCGGCAATGTCGGCGTTGGCGGCCTCGTGATCAACAAAGACGACGGCACCGGCGAGGCGCAGGCCTTCGCGGAGGCCGCCGGCATCCCGGTGCTGGCCGCGATCCCCGCCGACGAGGACATCCGGCGCAAGAGCGCGAACTACCAGATCGTGGCCGAGCCCGAGGGGCGCTGGGGCCCGCTCTTCGCGGAACTTGCGCAGAATGTCGGGGCGGCGCAGCCCCATCGCCCGCGCCCGCTCACGCAGGACGCGCTGCTCGGCCTGTTCTCGGGCGAGACCGTGGGGCGCGACGTGGTGCTGGAGCCGGCCTCGCTGGCCGACATGTGCGGCGTCGAGATCGCCGCCAAGCCCTCCCTCGAAGTCGTCTACGACGAGGGTTAGGGCATGGCCGTCTCCCTCGACATCGCGGACCTGCGGGCGCGGCGGCGGCCCACTGAGGCGCCCCCCGCGCCGGAATCCGCCCCGGCACCGGAGCCCGCCTCAGCGCCGGAGTTGGTCTCCGCAGAGGGATCGGGCTGCCACGGCGGCAAGGCCACGCTCCGGGCGGCCGCCGAGGCGGCCGGCCTCTCCGAGACGCTCGCGACTTACCGCCGGGACTACCCGGCGGGGCCCCACGACCAGCCGCAGAGCATGTGCCCGGCCTTCGGGGCGCTCCGGGTCGGCCTGCGCATGCGCCGCACCGCGACGCTGCTCTCGGGGAGCGCCTGCTGCGTCTACGGGCTAACCTTCACGGCGCATTTCTATGGGGCGCGGCGCAGCGTCGGCTACGTGCCGTTCAACTCCGAGACACTCGTCACCGGCAAGCTGTTCGAGGACATCCGCGAGGCGGTTCACGACGTCGCGGGCGCGGGGGAGCACGACGCGGTCGTGGTGATCAACCTCTGCGTGCCGACCGCATCGGGCGTGCCCCTGCGGCTCCTGCCGAAGGCGATCGACGGGGTGCGGATCATCGGCATCGACGTGCCGGGCTTCGGCGTGCCGACCCACGCGGAGGCCAAGGACGTGCTGGCCGGCGCGATGCTGGCCTATGCCCGCCAGGAGGCCGAGCGGGGACCCGTGGCCGCACCCCGCGGCGGGCGCTCCGCGCGCCCGAGCGTGACGCTTCTCGGCGAGATGTTCCCGGCCGACCCGGTGGTGATCGGGGGCCTGCTCGAACCGCTCGGCCTCGCGGCCGGGCCCGTGGTGCCGACGCGCGAGTGGCGCGAACTCTACGCCGCGCTCGACGGCGCGGCGGTCGCGGCGATCCACCCGTTCTACGCCGCGAGCATCCGCGAGTTCGAGGCGGCCGGGCGGCCGGTGGTCGGCTCCGCGCCCGTCGGCCACGACGGGACCGCGGACTGGCTGGAGGGCATCGGCAAGGCCTGCGACGTGGCGCCGGAGGTGGTCGCCGCGGCCAAGGCCCGCCTGCTGCCGCCGATCCGCGCCGCGATCGCCGCGAACCCGATCCGCGGCCGGATCACGCTGTCGGGCTACGAGGGCTCGGAACTCCTCGTCGCGCGCCTCCTCGTCGAGAGCGGCGCGGAGGTTCCTTACGTCGGCACCGCCTGCCCGCGCACGCCCTGGTCCGAGCCCGACCGGGCCTGGCTTGAGGCGCGCGGCGTCGCGGTGCGCTTCCGGGCCTCGCTGGAGGACGATCTGGCCGCGCTCGCGGCGTTCCGGCCCGACCTCGCGATCGGCACCACGCCGGTCGTGCAGCGGGCCAAGGAGGGCGGCACGCCGGCCCTCTACTTCACCAACCTGATCTCGGCCCGGCCCCTGATGGGCGCGGCGGGCGCGGGCTCGCTCGCCCATGTCGTCAACGCGGCGATGGGCAACCGCGACCGCTTCGCGGCGATGCGCGGCTTCTTCGAGGGCGTCGGCACCGGCCACGCGGCGGGGATCTGGCAGGAGCGGCCGCAGGCCAAGGCCGCCGTGAAGGTGGCGCGCGCGGCCGAGCGCCCGATCGGGGAGATGGCCTGATGCTCGTCCTCGATCACGACCGGGCCGGGGGCTACTGGGGCGCCGTCTACGTCTTCGCGGCCGTGAAGGGCCTGCAGGTCGTCATCGACGGTCCCGTCGGCTGCGAGAACCTGCCGGTCACCGCGGTGCTGCACTACACCGACGGCCTGCCGCCCCACGAGCTACCGATCGTGGTGACGGGTCTCGCCGAGGAGGAACTCGGCCGCCACGGCACGGAAGGCGCGATGAAGCGAGCGCATGCGACGCTCGATCCGACGCAGCCTAGCGTCGTCGTCACCGGCTCGATCGCCGAGATGATCGGCGGCGGCGTCACCCCCGAGGGCACCGGGCTGCAGCGCTTCCTGCCCCGCACCATCGACGAGGACCAGTGGCAGGCCGCCGACCGGGCGATGTCCTGGCTCTGGCAGGAATACGGGGCCAAGCGCTACGCCAAGAAGGGCATCCCGAAGCCGCCCGAGCGGAAAGTCGGCGAGCGGCCCCGGGTCAACATCGTCGGCCCGGCCTACGGCACCTTCAACATGCCGAGCGATCTGGCCGAGATCCGCCGGCTCG
>NZ_BPQM01000146.1 GCF_022179245.1 Methylobacterium gregans | reverse complement strand
GGCGCTCGCCCGCCTCGCGGCCGACCCGGGCCTCGTGGCCGGGCTGGGCCAGGCGGCGCGCGCGCGCATCCTCTCCGGCGGCTTCACCGAGGCGGCCGTGGCGGCGGCCGTCTGCGGCATCTACCGCGAGCTCCTGGCATGAGCCGCATCACCCCGGAGAGCGCGAGGACGTTCATCCTGGCCCACACGGCGCTGCGCCCGGTGCCGCACGCACCCGAGATCCGGCTCCACGTCGCCGACGAGGCCACCGCGCTCTGGCAGAAGACCGAGGAGGAGCTGGAGGCGATCGGCCTGCCGCCGCCCTTCTGGGCCTTTGCCTGGGCGGGCGGACAGGCGCTCGCCCGCTACCTCCTCGACAACCCGGACCTCTGCGCAGGCGCGCGGGTGCTCGACTTCGCCTCGGGCTCCGGCCTCTGCGCGATCGCGGCGGCGCGGGCCGGTGCCGCGCGGGTGCTCGCCAGCGACCTCGACCCCTTCGCGCTGCCGGCGATCGCGCTCAACGCCGCGGCGAACGGCGTGGCGGAGCGGATCGCCGCGACGGCCGAGGACCTGATCGGGCGCGACCCGGAGGCCGACCTCGTGCTGGCGGCCGACATCTTCTACGAGCGCGACCTCGCCGCCCGGGTCGGCGACTGGCTGGGCGATCTCGCCGCGCGCGGCACGCGGGTGCTCGTGGGGGATCCGGGCCGCTCCTACCTGCCGCGCGCGCGTCTGGACCCAATCGCGAGCTACCGCGTCCCGGTGACGCGGGCCCTGGAGGATGCGGAGATCAAGCAGAGCCACGTCTGGCGCTTTCGCGATCGGGCTCCCTGATCTCGCGCCGGGACAGGGCGGGTCTTTCGGTTTCCCGGCATGAACCATCTGGCTTAACGGCCCGGCCAGAACCATCTGGCACTGTACGGATCGGCGGCCGGTCCGAGCTTTGCACATCGGGCTCCGCGCGTCACAACGGGTGCCCCGAACCCGCCGTCGCAGCCCTCAAGCCCAGGGGTCGTCTCGGGCAGACCGGAGGTTAGCCGAGTGTCCCTGCCCCGCGTCGTCGCCTTCTCGGCCAGCGCCAGCCGGCCCTCCCGCACCCGCGGCCTCGTCGAGGCGGTGGCGGCCGATCTCGCCCGCGTGCGCCGCATCGATCTGGCGGTGTTCGACCTCGTGGACGCGGGCGCGGGCCTCGTCGTGGCGAGCCGGGAGGAACTGCCCCTGCCGGCCAAGCGCATCGTCGAGGCGATCGAGGATGCGGACGCGCTGATCGTGGGCACGCCGGTCTACCAGGGCTCCTACGCGGGTCTGTTCAAGCACGTCTTCGACTTCGTGCGCCCGGAGGCGCTGCTCGGAAAGCCCGTGGCGCTCACCGCCACCGGCGGGGGCCTGCGCCACGCGCTCGTGGTCGAGCACGCCCTGCGCCCGCTCTTCGGCTTCTTCGCCGCCCATATCGCACCGACCTCGGTCTACGCGGGCAGCGCCGAGATGGAACAGTACCGCGTCTCGGACCCGGCGCTCGCCGAGCGCGTGCGCGCGGCGGCGGGGGAGCTCGCGGCGCTGATCGAGGTGGGGCGGGCGCGCACGGGACAATCCTCGGCGCCCGCGGCGTAGGGCGGCGCGTCAGCGCGCCAGGTAATCCGTCAGCGTCATCCCGACCAGGATGGCGACCCAGAAGAAGCCGAGCACGCTGAAGAGCTTTACCAGCGGCGGCTCCGTCCGCACCTCCATCGAGACGAGCAGGATGAGCGCCACCATCACGCTCACGACGGCCATCTCCAGGGCCCAGGTGTAGGCGAAGGGCACCGTGACCCCGAGCGCGACGTTGACGGCCAGCAGCGCCAGGAGCGCCAGAAAGGTCAGGACCGGCTTGCGCATGTGGCGCCGCAGGAGCGCGCGGTCCTCGGACGAGAGAGCGTGGATCGGGTTGCGCATCGTCGCCCTACCGGTTGACCACGTAGAGGATCGGGAAAGCCAGGATCCAGACCAGATCGATGAAGTGCCAGTACAGGCCGTAGACCTCGATCCAGTTCTGGTGCCGGCCGAGGAACCCGGGCTTGGCCGCCTTCCAGGTCATCCCGAGCAGGATCGCGATACCGGTGAACAGGTGCAGCGCGTGGAGGCTGGTCGCCACGTAGTACAGGTTCACGAAGAGCCGCGAGGCCGGGCTCTGCGCGAGCTCGTAGGGCCGCCCCGACAGGAACGGCATCATGTGCTCCTGATAGTCGGCGTAGTACTCGTAGCCCTTGAGTACGAGGAACAGGGCGCCGAGCGCGGCGGTGGCGAGCATCGCCCGCACCATCGCCCGCTGCCAGCCCATGCGCGAGAATTCGATCGCCATCGACATGGTGAGGCTGGAGCAGATCAGCACCACGGTGTTGACCGCGCCGATCCAGAACTTGAGGTGCCGCGCGGCCTCGACCGTCGCCTCGGGGTGCTCGATGCGGGTGATCAGCGCCACGAGGAACAGGGCGGCGAAGAGCAGGAGTTCGGTGATCAGCCACGCCCAGATGCCGAGCGTCGCAGCGTAGCGCTGCTGCGCCACGCTGTCGAAATGCTCGGCGCGGGCGACGCCGACGCCCTCGGGCAGCGCCTCGCTCATCCGTGCTGGCTCCGGGCTTCCTGGGCCTGGATCGGGTAGTCGTAGGGGATCTTCGGCACCTGCGGATCGCCCAGGAAGTTGTGGGTCGGCGGCGGCGAGGCCGTCTCCCATTCGAGGCCCTTGGCGTCCCAGGGATTGGCCGGCGCCTTCCGGCCGAACCAGAGCGAGTAGACGAGGTAGAGCATCGGGAAGAGGTAGCCCGCCGCCAGGATGGTGGCGCCGGCCGAGGAGAGGATGTTGAGGAGCTGGAACTCGGGTGGATAGGTCGCGTAGCGCCGCGGCATGCCGAGATAGCCGAGGATGAATTGCGGGAAGAAGGTGACGTTGAAGCCGATGAAGATTAGCACCGCCGAGATCCGGCCCCAGGCCTCGACGTACATCCGCCCCGTGAATTTCGGCCACCAGAAGTGGAGGCCGCCGAGGAACGCCAGCACCGTGCCGCCGACCATGATGTAGTGGAAGTGCGCCACCACGAAGTAGGTGGCGTGGACGTGCTGGTTGACGGCGAGCGTCGCCAGATAGAGCCCCGTCAGGCCGCCGAGCACGAAGAGGCCGATATAGCCCATCGCGTAGAGCATCGGCGTGTCGAGCCTGAGCCGGCCCTTATGGATCGTCGCGGTCCAGTTGTAGACCTTGACCGCCGAGGGCACCGCCACCGCGAAGGACAGGACCGAGAAGGCGAGGCTCGCCAGGTCGCTCTGCCCGTTGACGAACATGTGGTGGCCCCAGACGAAGAAGGTCACGGAGGCGAGCCCGATCGACGCGTAGGCGACGAAGCGGTAGCCGAAGAGCTTCTTCTGGGCGAAGGCCGGCACGATCTCGGAGATCACCCCCATGCCGGGCAGGACCATGATGTACACGGCCGGGTGCGAGTAGAACCAGAACAGGTGCTGGAACAGCACCGGGTCGCCGCCGTAGGCCGGGTCGAACACCCCGATGTGGAAGGCGCGCTCCATGATGAGTAGGATCAGCGCCGTGGTGATGACCGGCGTGGCCAGCAGGAAGATCAGGCTGGTGGCGTAGTGCGCCCAGACGAAGATCGGCAGCTTGAACCACGTCATGCCGGGCGCCCGCATGGTGTGGATCGTGACCACGAAGTTGAGCCCCGTCAGGATCGACGAGAAGCCCACGATCGTCACGCCGATGAGCGCGGGCAGCACCCAGCTGTTCGAGAAGGCGGTCGAGAGCGGCGCGTAGAAGGTCCAGCCCGTATCGACCCCGCCCAGCACCACCGAGACCATGGTGAAGAGGGCGCCCCCCATGAAGATGTACCAGCTCGTCAGGTTGAGCTTGGGGAAGGCGAGATCCTTCGCCCCGATCATCAGCGGGATCAGGAAGTTGCCGAAGGTCGCGGGGATCGAGGGGATGAGGAAGAACCACACCATCACCACCCCGTGGATGGTGAAGGCCTTGTTGTAGGTGTCGTTCGTCATGATCGCGCCGTTCGGCACGATCAGCGCGAGGCGGACCACGCCCGCCGCCACCGCGCCGATGACGAAGAAGGCGGTGATCGAGGCGAGGTAGAGGATCGCGATGCGCTTGTGGTCGGTGGTGAGGAACCACGAGCGCAGGGTCGATTTCGCGTGCAGGTAGTCGGCGTGGCGGCCGAGCGTGGCCTCGGGCGCGTGCGGCTCGCGGCTCGCCACCTCGCCCTCGACGGTGCCGGATGCGCTCATGGCGTGGCTCCTTGCGCGGATCCTTGGGTGGATCCCTGGGCGGCGGGGGCGCCCGCGGCGGCGCGCATGTCGGATTTGAGGTAATTGATCAGGCGGGTGAGGTCGTCGTCCGGGACCTTGCCGGCGTAGCTCGGCATGATCTGCTTGTAGCCCTCGGCCAGCCGATTGCCGTTGGGGTTCAGGATTTTTTCGCGGAGGTAGGTATCGTCCGCCACCCGTGTGGTGCCGTCCGCGAGCTTCACCTCTCGGCCGTAGAGGCCGGCGAGCCGCGGCGCCCGGATCTGCGAATCGGCGTTGTGGCAGGTCCCGCAGCCGTAGGCGTTGTAGACCGCGAGCCCGGCCGCGGGGCCGGATTGCTGCGCGCCCCCGTGCGTCAGCCATTCCTGGTAGTCGCCCGGCTCCATGAAGGTGATCCGGCCCTCCATCAGAGAGTGGTCCGTGCCGCAATATTCCGAGCAGTAGAGGTGATAGGTGCCGGCCCGGTCGGCCTTGAACCACAACTCGGTGTAGCGGCCGGGGATCGCCGCCACCTGCATGCGCACCGCCGGCAGGTAGAGGGCGTGGATCACGTCCTGGCTGATGATGCGCAGTTTCACCGGCTGGTTGATCGGCACGTGCAGGTCGTTGATCTCCGACTGGCCGGTCGGGTGCTGGAACTTCCACATCCATTGCCGGCCGATCGCCTCGATCACCATGGCGTCGGGCGGCGGGTTCTTGGAATGGACGAAGAGGCGCGCGCCCCAGGCGAAGAAGATCAGGGTGAGCGCGAAGGGGATCAGCATCCAGCTGATCTCGACGAGGTTCGAGCGGATGCCGCTGGGCTCGCGGTCGGCCTCCTGGCCGTCGCGGTAGCGCAAGGCGAACCACGTGATCGCCAGGAAGACCGGCACGGTCAGAGCCAGCGTCAGCACCGTGAAGGCGAGGATCAGGTAATCGGTCTCGACGGCCTTGGCCGAGACCGCCGCCGGCCAGAGTTCGAGGGCGGAGTGGTGCGGGGTCATCGGGCAGGATCCAGCGGCCGGCCGGTCACCAGCTCCATGGCGCGGTCGATCGGGATGCGGGCGCGGCCCGCCTGCGTGAGGGCGTAGCCGTCGAGGCGGCCGCGCTCGTCCGCGCGCTCGCGGGCGATGTCCCTGTAGGGATCGGCCTGCAGGTTCGGCGGTGGGGGCTTCAGCGCGGCGGTCTGCTGCGGGGTGAGCGCGGGCAGTTCCCGGCGCTGGCCCGCCGCGAAGGCGTGCATCAGCCAGAGCATCAGGCCGACCGCGACGAGCGCCGAGAGCGCGAGCCCGGCCATGACGAGGCCGGTCTTGCGGACGTCGACATCCTCGGTCTCGTAGCCAGGCCCGGCGCGGGGCGCCTCGGGCCAGTGCGCGGGCCCGGGGTCGGGCGCCGGGGAGCGGCGGCGACCGAGGCCGGAGAGGATCGCCTGGATCAGGCCGCCGGGAGCCTTGCGCACCTCGCTCATGCGGGCACCCTCCTGCCCGCTTCGCTGGTGCCCGTTTCGCGGGTGCTTTTGGGACCACGGGGGTGCGGCATCCGCGCCAGGGGGCGCAGCGCCGTGGCGAGGCAGAGGATGCCGAGCGCGGCCAGCAGGTCGCCCGCCGTCAGGGTGAAGCGGTCGCGCAGGGCCGGCGTGACGAGCCAGAACATCTCCACGGCATGCAGGACGACGACGAGGCCCGCGAGCACCCGGGTGGTGGGCCGGCCCGGCCGCAGGGTGGCGAGCGCCGCGGCGAGGACGGCCGCGCCGGCCATCAGCGCGAGCCCGCGCCCGGCCCAGCCGCCGCGGGCGAAGTACCAGCGCACCTCGTCGGGGAGGTTGGCCGACCAGACGATCAGGAACTGCACGAAGTGCAGGTAGGCCCAGAGCGCCAGCAGGACGGCCAGCGGCACCAGCCGGTCGCGGCCCGCCGCCGCGCGACCGCGGCCGACCGGGGCCGGTTCCTCGGGCGCCCGCAGGATCGCGGCCGCGAAGGCGAGGCCGCTCCACGCCGTCAGCACGAGCAGGCCTTCCAGGCTGGAGCCGAGGCGCGGGTCGAGGGAGCCGACGAGATCCGTCACCGCCAGCGTGCCGACGACCGCGTGCAGGCCGACGCCCGCGGCGGTGCGGCCGTCGCGGGGCCCGAGGGGCGCGTCGCGGAAGCGCGCGGCGAGCCAGACCCAGAGACCCAGATAGGCGACGACCCGCAGGCAGAAGCCCGGCAAGGTGAACCAGAGCCGGCCGAGCGGCGTGTCCGGCGGGGCGTCCGCCCAGGGATAGAGGAGCGGGGCGGCGGCCAGCAGGGGCAGGCCCAGGATCGCGGCGGCCGGCATCAGCCCGAGCAGGCGGCGCAGGCTCAGCGCGATCTCGCCCTCGCCGCGGTCGTGTGCGCTGAGGCCGAAGCGCTCCAGCGCCACCGCCACGGGCAGCGCGCCGGCCGCGAGCCCGAGCAGGACCAGCCAGGCGGCGAGGTAGGCGCCGGCGGCCTCGCGCCAGCCGGCCGCGAGGACGGCGAGCGCGAGCGCCGCGAGGCCGGCGAGGCCGAGCGGCAATGGGCGCGCGAGCCGCTGACCGAGAGTACGCTTGCCGAGAGGACGTTTGGCGGGGCGGCTCATCGGGCGGCCTCCAGGCGGGCGCGGTCCTCGGCGGGCAGGCCTGAGACCTCGGCGCCCTGGCTGAGCTGGAGCGCGCGCAGATAGGCGACGATCGCCCAGCGGTCGGCGGACGGGATCATCTGCGCCATGCCGAACATGGCGCGGTGGCCCTCGCCGATGGCGCGGTAGAGCTCGGCGGCGGTGGCCTGCCGCAACCGGTCCGCGGCGAGGTTGCCGGCATGGGGGAAGCCGCGCTGCACCACGATGCCGTTCCCGTCGCCGGAAGCGCCGTGGCAGGGCGTGCAGAAGATGCCGTAGCGCTCCCGGCCCCGCTCCAGCAGCGCGGCGGTGATCGTCGCGGGCTGGGGCGCCGCCGCCGCCGGATCCTGACGCGGCACCGTGCCGGGCACCGGATCGCGCATGGTCATGGCCTTGGCGAAGTAGGGGTTGCGGTCCCAGGTCCGGGCCTTGGGCTGCTCGGCCATGTTGGCCTCCTCGCAGCTCGCGAGCGCCAGGAGGATCGCCAGGAGTCCCGTGAGGCGGACGATCCGGGTCATCGCGGGATCCGCCGGATCTCGAGGGGCCGGCCGGCACCGGCCGGGAGCGCGGCGAGCCGCCGCTCGATCCGCTCCGCGTCGAAGCCCTCCCCTCGCGCCTCCACCGAGAGGAAGAAGCGGTCCTCGCTGGCCCGCAGGAAGCCCGGGATGTTGAAGGCCGGGTGGTTGAGGCGCGGCAGCCGGTTCAGCACCAGCAGCGCGAGGTGGATCGCCACCACCCCGCTCATCATGGCGAAGGCGAAGCTCGGCACCACGAAGGAGGGCCAGGAGAAGCGGGGCCGCCCGCCGATCAGGAAGACGTAGTGGTAGGCGCTGGCGTAGACGCACATCCCGTAGAAGCCGAGGCCGCCCGCGAGGGCTCCGCCGAGCGCGTAGGGGCGTAGGGTGCGGGTCTCCAAGCCCAAGGCTCGGGTGACCCGCGGCATCGGCACCGGCCCATGCCCGTCGAGATGGACGTCGCGGCCGTTGCGGGCGGCGGTGAGGTTCGCCACCGCCTGGGCCGCGGCAGCGAGCTCCCCCTCCGAGGCGAAGCTGGCGCTGACGCCCCAGAGCGGCGTGCCGGCCTCGACCGTGTCCGGGTCCGGCTCGGCGGCCGGGTCGGGGCGCGCCGTCTCCTGCGCCGCCCGGGCGACGGGGGCCTGCGCGAGAGCGAGGCGGCGCGTCTCGGTGATCGAGACCGCCGGCAGGTAGCGCAGGAACAGGAGGAGCAGCACGAGGAACAGGCCGACCGAGCCCGCGAAGGTCGTGATGCCCCAGACCGTCTCCCGGAAGGGCTCGTGGGCGGCCGGCAGGAAGTTCTGCCCGAGGGTCACGAGCAGCACCATGACGTGGTCGGCATAGGCCCCGATCGCCACGAGGACGCCGACGCCCGCGATGACCAGCGGCGCGCGGCGCGCCCGCTCGGACCAGAACACCTGCGCGGGCAGGAGCAGGCAGGCGAGCACGGTCCAGAAGGCGGCGGCGTGCTCGCCGGTGACCCGGCGGGCGAGCACGCCGCGCGCGTAGGAATCCCCGTGCAGGAAGGTCGAGAAGAACTCGGTGGCGTAGCAGTAGAGGCTGGCGCAGCCGAGGCCGAGGAGGAGCCGGGCGAGGAGCCCGAGATGGCGCTCCGTCACCAGCGCGTCGAGGCCATAGACCGCCCGGATCAGCACCACGACCGCGCCGGTCAGCCCGACGCCGGAGAAGACCGCGTTCACCAGGAAGGTGACGGGCAGGATCGTGTCGTGCCAGCCCGGCATCACGGAGCCGGCGAACATCACCGAGGCGCCGGTCTGCACGCAGACCACCAGCATCACGCCGAGCAGCGCGATGGTGCGGTAGGCCTGCGACCAGAGCTGCCAGTGGGCGGCCGACCCGCGCCAGCCGGAGGCGAGCAGGCCGTAGGTCAGCGCCCGCCCCATCGCGAGGCCGCGGGTCAGGGTGCGCGCCTCGCGCTGGCGCATCGCGTCGGCGTATGCACGGTCGCGGAGCGCGGCGAGATCGGGCAGCAGGCCGATGAACCAGAGGCTGACGCACACCACCAGGAAGGAGACGATGTCGATCGCGTCCCAGACCAGCGCCGAGCGGAACTGCGGCCAGAGCGAGAAGGTGTTCGGGTAGGGCAGGTTCCAGTAGAAGTACCAGGGCCGGCCGAGATGGATGATCGGGTAGAGCCCGGCCGCGCAGGTGCAGAGCAGGGCGACCGTCTCGGCGATCCGGTTGACCGCCCCGCGCCACTCCGCACCGAGCAGCAGCAGCGTGGCGGAGACCAGCAGGCTGCCACAGGCCGCCCCGATCCACCAATCGTAGCTCGCGATGTCGAGCGCCCAGACGACGGCGTTGTTGTTGCCCCAGACGCCGACGCCCTCGAAGAGCAGCCAGAACAGGGACGCGGCGAAGACCGCGAGCAGGCCCAGCGCCGCCGCGAAGGCGATCCACCAGCGCCGGCCGAGCGGGTGCCGGATCGGCACGGCGGTGACCGTGCGGCCGATGCCGGCGAGCGTCTCGCCGGGAGGGATCAGGGCGGCGTCGGCCACGCGTCAGCCCTCCTTTTCGGGCGATTGCCCGGGCGATTGCTCGGACGGAGGCGGCGCCTTCTGCCCGTCCGCCGGGGCGAGGCCCGCGAGGTAGGTGGTGCGGGGGCGCGTGTTGAGCTCGCCCAGGAGCGCGTAATGGCGCCCCTCCGCGCGGGCCCGCGCGACGCGGCTCTCCGGATCGGCGATGTTGCCGAACACGATCGCCCGGGTCGGGCAGGCGTTCTGGCAGGCGGTCTCGACGGCGCCGTCGGGGATCGCGGCGTGGGCGTCCTTGGCCGAGTCGATCCGGGCGGCCGCGATCCGCTGGATGCAGTAGGTGCACTTCTCCATCACCCCGCGGGCGCGCACCGTCACCTCGGGGTTGTTGCGCTGCTGCAGGACGGCCGGCTGGTCGCCCGTGTAGTCGAGATAGTTGAAGCGCCGGACCTTGTAGGGGCAGTAGCTCTGGCAGGTGCGGGTGCCGACGCAGCGGTTGTAGACCTGCAGGTTCAGGCCCTCGCTGTCGTGCAGCGTCGCCTCGACCGGGCAGCCGACCTCGCAGGGCGCCTGCTCGCAATGCATGCAGGGCACCGGCTGGAAATGGGTCGCGGGCTCGTCGAGGCTGCCGGCGTAGTAGCGGTCGATCCGGATCCAGCCCATCCAGCGGCCGCGGGCGACCTCGTCGCGGCCGACCACCGGGATGTTGTTCTCCGACTGGCAGGCGGTGACGCAGGCGTTGCAGCCCGTGCAGGCGTCGAGGTCGATCACCATGCCCCAGGCCGCCTTCGCGCCGCGATCCTCGGAGGACGGACCGTAGAAGCTCGGCAGGCGGGCGGACGCGTCCTCGCCCACGGGCTCGGCGCCCTCCGCCTGCACGCGCACGAAGTCGTGCCCCTGCATCGTGCCGAGATCCTGCGTGGTCGCCGGCATCCGGCGCTCGCCCGTCCTGGCGAGCTTCGCGCCCTGCAGGCGCCAGGGCGTGTCGGCCGGGCGCAGGCGGTTGGCGTCGTAGCCGAGGCCGCGGGAGAGGTGGTCGGGCACGTTGCGGCCGTAGCCGAGGGTGAGCGTCACGGTCTCCTCGGCCTGCCCCGGCAGGATCCAGGCCGCACCCTCGATCCGGGCCGCGCCGGCCTCGACCGCGACGACGTCGCCGGTGGCGATGCCCTCCCGCTCGGCGAGCGCCGGGGAGATCAGGACCACGTTCTCCCAGACCACCTTGGTGAGCGGCTTGGGCAGTTCCTGAAGCCAGCTCAGATCCGCGTGCGTCCCGTCCCACACGGTCGGGTCCGGCCGGAACACCACCTCGATCCCCGTGGGGGCCGCCGGGGCCGCGGCGGGCGCGGCGCCGGTGAGCGCGACCGTCTCGGCCGGGCTCGCGCTGTCGGGCAGGAAGCCCAGGCGCAGGGCCTCGGCGAAGCGGGCCTCGAACGCGGCCTCGTCCTCGCCGGGGCGGCGCAGATGGGCCTTGAGCAGGCCGAGCCCGTCGCGCATCTCGCCCTCCAGCAGGAAGGAGAGCATCTCGTGGATCGTGCGGCCCTCGTGCAGGGGCGCGATGGTCGGCTGGATCAGACCGACCGTGCCGTCGAGGGAGCGCGCGTCGCCCCAGGATTCGAGCGGGTGGGCGAGCGGCAGGTGCCAGTCCGCGTGCGCGCCGGTCTCGTCGTAGTAGAGGCCGGCGTGGATCTTGAGCGGCACCCGCTCCATCCGGCGGGCGAAGTCGAGGCCGCCCGGCGCCTCGTAGACCGGGTTGGAGCCTAGCACGATCAGGGTCTCGACCGCGCCCCGCTCCATCGCCTCGGCGAGTTCCG
>NZ_BPQM01000145.1 GCF_022179245.1 Methylobacterium gregans | reverse complement strand
GCCTCCGACGCGGTGCTCGCCCGCAACGCGGGGGATGTCGGCGTCCTCGCGACGCCGGAGGGCCGGGTGGGTGAGCGCCATGACCTCGGTCCGGCCCTCTCCGGGCCGGGTATCTCGTAGCGCCCGGGCACAGGACGGTGCCGACGCGCCCGCATCGTGGAGGAACGGTGGCGGACAGGGCCGAGGCCGTCTTGTCGGGGCCGTCGCGAGCGGCGCCGAGCCTGCCCCGAAATCCTCTCCTGTACAGTCCGGTCTTGCCAGGTCCCCGGCGCGGCCCGTTTCGAGACGCGGGCCGCCGGGTCCCCATCGCTTTAGGGCTGGTGTCTTGGCGGCGATTGTCCTTGCCGGCTCCGCGACACAGGTTAAACCTGAGGCCGGATCGACGGAGCGACCGGCTGTTCGGACCTGCATTGTCGGGGGCGGCGCGGACGTGCGGCCTCGTCCTCAGAGAGTACCCCCGGGATGACCGAGACACCTGAGACGCCACCGCTTGGCCCAGGGGCCCGCGTCGGCGAGGGGCGCCCGAGCGACGTGGATGATCCGCACGGCGATATCTTCTTCGCCGCGGTCGAGACCACGCGGATGCCGATGATCGTCACGGATCCGCGCCAGCCCGACAACCCGATCATCTTCGCCAACCGCGCCTTCCTGGTGATGACGGGCTACGCGCCCGAGGAATTGGTCGGGCGCAACTGCCGCTTTCTGCAGGGGCCGGAGACCGATCGCGAGACGGTGGCCCAGGTGCGCCAAGCGGTTGTCGAGCGGCGTGAGTTCGCCACCGAGATCCTGAACTATCGCAAGAACGGCTCGACCTTCTGGAACGCGCTCTTCGTCAGCCCGGTCTACAACGCGGCCGGCGAGCTGGTTTACTATTTCGGTTCGCAGCTCGATGTCTCGCGCCGCCGCGACGCCGAGGAGGCTCTGGGCCAAGCTCAGAAGATGGAGGCGCTCGGCCAGCTCACCGGCGGCATCGCCCACGACTTCAACAACCTGCTCCAAGTCATCGTCGGCTACGCCGACATCCTGGCTACCGGCCTCGCCAAGCCCGACGCCGACAAGGGCCGCCTGACGCGCGCCACCGAGAACATCCGGCAGGCGGCCGAGAGGGCCACTACTCTGACGCAGCAACTCCTCGCCTTCGCCCGCAAGCAGCGGCTGGACGGGCGCGCGGTCAACCTCAACAACCTCATCGAGGGCATGGACGAGATGGTCGCCCGCTCGCTCGGCGAGGCGGCGACGATCGATCTGGCCCTCGCGCCCGACCTTTGGAACTGCCGGGTCGATCCGACCCAGGCCGAGGTCGCGCTCCTCAACATCCTGATCAACGCCCGCGACGCCATGCCGAAGGGCGGCACGGTGCGCATCGCCACCGAGAACCGGGTGATCGAGGAGGGCGACGAGGCCGAGTTCGGCGGTCTACGGGCCGGGCGCTACGTGGGCGTGGCGGTCTCCGA
The DNA here is from genome assembly GCF_022179245.1 of Methylobacterium gregans. Lineage (GTDB taxonomy): Bacteria > Pseudomonadota > Alphaproteobacteria > Rhizobiales > Beijerinckiaceae > Methylobacterium > Methylobacterium gregans. The sequence goes on along the minus strand of NZ_BPQM01000145.1, from coordinate 1,023 downwards.
TACCGGCTCCGGCATCGCGCCGAACGTGCTCGCCCGGGTAATGGACCCGTTCTTCACCACGAAGGAGGAGGGCAAGGGCACGGGGCTCGGCCTCTCCATGGTCTACGGCTTCGCCAAGCAATCGGGCGGGGCCGCGCAGATCGAGTCGATGCTCGGGCGCGGCACCACCGTGCGGCTGTTCTTCCCGGCCACCGACGGCGAGGCGCGCGACAGGCAGAAGGTCACGGCCCGGACGGTCGAGCGACAGGGCACCGAGACCATCCTGATCGTGGACGACCGCGAGGACGTGGCGGAGCTCGCCCGCACCATCCTGCGCGACTTTGGCTACACCACCCTGATGGCGGCCAACGGCCGTCAGGCGCTGGAGATCCTCGAGGGTGGTGAGCGGATCGACCTCCTGTTCTCGGACCTGATCATGCCGGGCGGCATGAACGGGGTAGTGCTGGCCCGCGAGGCGCGCCGCCGCCAGCCGCGCCTCAAGGTCCTGCTCACCACGGGCTACGCCGAGGCGAGCCTGGAGCGAACCGACATCGGCGGTTCGGAGTTCGATCTCCTGAACAAGCCCTATCGGCGTACCGACCTGATTCGGCAGGTACGCGCGATCCTCGACGGTCCGACAGGGAGCGACTGAGGGGCGGGGCGAGGCGCGGGAGCCGGGCATGCCACAGGGCGACAAGTCGAAGTACACCGACAAGCAGATCCGCAAGGCGGAGCACATCGCCGAATCCTACGAGAAGCGCGGGGTGCCGGAGGCGCAAGCCGAGGCCCGCGCCTGGGCGACCGTGAACAAGGACGACGGCGGCGGCAAGAAGCCCGGCGGCTCCGGCCGGGGTAAGAACACCGGCCACCCGGCGGCCCACAAGGGCGGGGAAGCGGGCGGGAGGGCCTCGGCGGAGCGCAGCACCGCGGATCGCTCGGCCTCGGCAAGGAAGGCGGCCGAGACCCGCAAGGCACGAGGGCACTAGCGCGGTTCACGCCGATTCCGTTCGGCGGAGCCGCCGAACGCCCGACGCCTCCGCCGAA
>NZ_BPQM01000144.1 GCF_022179245.1 Methylobacterium gregans | reverse complement strand
CGAACTCGTGGGCGAGTTCAACAACATGCAGGGCGCGCTGGAGCGTCTCTCGGTGACGGTGCCCCTCGCGATCGGCCTCATCGCTATCCTGCTCTTCATGAACTTCGGCTCGCTCACCGACACCTTGCTGGCGCTGAGCGTCATCCCGATGGCGGCGGCGGGCGGCGTGCTGGCGCTCGTCCTCACCGGCACGCCCTTCAGCGTCTCGGCGGCGATCGGCTTCATCGCGCTGCTGGGCATCGCGGTGATGGATGGGATCATCGTCATCGCGCACTTCAACGACCTCGTCGCGCGCGGCGAAGAGCGTGTGCGGGCGATGCTGGAGACCTGCGCGACCCAGATGCGGCCGGTGGTGATGACCTGCGTGGTAGCCGGCGTCGGGCTGCTGCCGGCGGCCTTCTCCTCGGGTGTCGGCTCGCAGGTTCAGAAGCCGCTCGCCCTCGTGGTCGTCGGCGGCATGAGCCTCGCGCCGGTGCTGATCCTGCTCATCCTCCCGACCCTTATCCTTGCGTTCTCGCGCCGCCGCTCCGCTCCGGTCTCAGAGGCAGCGGCAGCGGAAAGCCTGAGCCTAGCCGAGGCAGGTCGGTAGGAGCGGTCCCGCCGCTGTGGAGCTTTCACGATAGCTCAAAAAAACGGCATGCCACTCGCATGACACGCCGTCGAAGGTGGTTCGTGGTCTCGCTTCAACGAACTGTTGCGCTGTACCTTAACTGACGTACGCCGACCAGCATTCGCAGCCGTCATAAAAACTTCATATGGCTAGAAACCGAGTCTCCTTAGCCGGTTCTCGGTGAGATGCTCGACTAAACGCAAGAAGGGCTTAGGGTTTTGTTGTGCGGCGGCAGGTCTTAACCGTTCACGGACTTGACGTAGCGAGCGCGTCCGAGATGAAACATTGCCGCATGACCTTTCCAGCGCGTCCAAAGACGCGGACACGCGCTCCGGAACCGATGAGCAGGAGAGGGTTGAGATGTAACGTAGCTCATGCAGGCAACGCTCTACCGGGAGCGTGAGTGCCCGGTGCCTGCTGCGGTCAGACGGGTGTTCTTGCCGTAGCTCACAGTGCATGCAGTGGCCCTTCTGCGTCCGTGATAGGCTGGATGTCACATCGGCAGTGGCTAGGCGTGCTAGAGGCGTGCCGTTTCCGTTACATCCCTTCCCAAAGTCGCAACGGCAACAGCGGGCCGGGCAGGACTAAAGCCTAATGGATCTGTCCGGTCCGCGCATTGAGGATCGCCATGCCCAAGCAAGACAAACCCGACAAGGCGGCACAGGACGGAGCGGTAACGCAGGCCAAAATCGCGGCAGCTTGCTTGAAACTCGCAGCCAAGTTTCAGGAGAAGGCGCAGCGGGCGGCTGAGCGGGTGAAGGCTGCCAGGAGCGAGGACAAGCGAGCGATGCACCGCCGCCGGTTCGAGCTATACGGTGATGCCGCGACCGAGCTTGGTGACCGTGCCCGCTCTATGGAAAGCGGTGCGAGGGATCGGGACGATTAGGCTGCCGCGTGGCGGACCTTCTTTTTCTTCTTCCGTCGCGGTGCAGCCTCGGCGCTTCCCTCGCCCGTATCATCGCTGCGAGCGGCCAGTGCCAGCGCCTGCACATGCTGGGCGCGGCTGGGATCGCCCTCCGCCGCTAAAATCATTGCCATGAAGGCGGCGCGACTGATCTGCTTCTTGGTGGCATCAGGGTGCTGCTTGCGCACGGCATCCACCAGGTCTTTGGGCTTCATACCCGGTACAGCCAGCGCGCTGACCGTGCGGGCGATGTCTTGCAGCTCACTCATACCGCCCTCATTCAGAATTCCGGCACGCTGGTCAAGCCGACTGTCACCGAGTATTCATTTAGCTGGCAATGCGTCTCATGGTCCTTATGTATGCACCATATTTGTGCACTGCATCAGCCTATTGAGCTTGCTCGCTGCAGCGCAGCGTGGCATGCCAATACCAACAAGCTGCGATGGCGTCGCGGCTTGTTGGTCCTCTTAGGGCGTTTCCTCCCTAGACTTCGGGCCGCTCCTTAGTGAGCGGCCTTTTTTGTGGCTCATGACCGCATTGCTTCTACGGGTCGGGAGCAGCAGTTCCAGCCGAGCGGGTCGGATGTCCGCTGATGGCTCATAGCCGTCTTCATCAGTGAAGCCTCGCCCCGGCGGGCCTCCTGAGAGGCTTCGGCAGCCCCCCAGCGTGGTAAGGCCACCGCGGTTAGCGATGGGCTCCCACCGTCCGCGGCGGCATTTCGATTGACACCGTGTACCACCAGAGTGCTACACAGGGGGGCAGCGGCATCGACCTAAGGCTTTGAGATAGCTAAGGATATTCGGTCAGCGGACGTCGGGTTCGAATCCAGGTCCCCCAGCCACTGTCATTCTAAGAACTTAGCCAAGATCATCCGGCCCAGACCCCAGTGGTTTTCCGCTGGGGTTTTTCGTTCTCGGCGAACGGTTCGTGTCGGGAAGGTCGACCAGGACGTGGGCGTTCGACCGCTTCATGTCGGCCGGTCCTTGCCAGCACCTAGCTGGCTTCAGCATCATCGTAGGCCTGATTGCAGCGCTGCATCGCTGCCTCGTCCCTCTCGCCCAGGCCATCGCAGGCGGCGATGTGGGCGGCGCTCGCTGCCCGCGCAGCAGCAATGGCCGCTTGGATGAGATCGGGCGTGCTCATGGCAGGGCAGCCCTGCCGCAATGCGATCCGACATAATGTTCGATCGAATCCCGCGGTATGACGCAGGGGATTATTCGCGATCTCGTGCATGTTGGTGGATCGGTACGACGTCCGGGCTCATTCATTGGCCCATGGGAGAGCCTGAAGATCCGGCAGGTCAGATTGTGGCGAGCATCGCAGAAGCGTCGCTCGAGCTGCTCGCTGACGCAGCGGCTCATTTCAGAGAAACGCCTGCAGCGTGGGAGATATCCGGTGTTGCGCGCGTAGCCGCCATAAACTGCGATGAGGCCATGGCCCACCTCGGGCGCTTGATCCTGATCCTTCATGATCTGGCATCCGAGCCTGGAGCACCCGATACGCGGCGTGCCCTCAGAAAACTTCACAGCGAAGTGCGCAGAGCTTTTGAGACATCGCAGCAGCGCGGCATTGCCTGAGATTGCCATCTCAGCCTCCGATCCAGCTTGACGCGGCCGAGCGCGATCAGGACGCCGCGGATCCGGGCCGGCCACGTTCAACAAGACGTTCGACGTCCCGCTCGCCTCGATCCGGAAGACCTGCAGCGCTTCATCGATGCACCTGCGGCAGGCGAGATCGTGAAACCGGTGGGTGTCTCGACCGGCTCCAGCTTCGTGATAATGACGGGGCCGTTCGCGAGCTTCCCGCCGACCGGGATGCCGGGGCTCTGGGGGATGCTTGCAACGCGATGGGGCGATCCGAAGCGCGCTCCGGACCGCCCCTAACTCAGCCGCTCAGCTGATAAACGAAGCCTCAGTAGCCGTCGTAGAACCGGCGGGGCCGATCGTAGCCACCACGGCCGTACCCGTAGCCGTCACCCCGATAGACCGGCCGATCACCATAGTAGCCGCGCGGTCCACCGTACCCGTATCCAGGGCCACGGTCGTTCGGACGGCAGTCACCAAACCGGTTCGGGTGCCAGCCCGGGCCACAACCGCCGGCCACGGTCTCGATCAGCGCACCGCCATCGACCGGACCAAAGCCCAGCGGCGCAGCATTGGCTGCCGTTGCGATGCCGAGGCCGCTGGCGACTGCAACAGCTAACCCGAGCACTTTCGCATGCATCATCGTAAAATCCCTTGAAACGCGTCGGACCTGACAGAATGGACCGATTGAGAGCAGGGTGTGCTCCGGCCGCTGAACCGTGGCTGAGGAATGCCGTCATGCTCGTTACAGGTGGTCTCACCTTGCAGGCTCGGTGCTAGTCCTCGTCATCGTCGTGATCGACAGACCCGTCGCGCCGATCGCGCGGCACCTCGTCCCGTCGTATGTCACGGCGCATCTCCCGCCGCTCGATGTCCCGCTCCCGCTGGGCGCGTGAGCGCGTGTCGACGGAGGGGCCATCAGGGCCGATCTCAAGGCGCTGAGCCGATACAGACGCGGTTGCAAGCAAGCCAAACGCGAGCAGGGAGGATGCCAGGATAGCCTTCATGGTCGTCTCCTTCGATTGGCAGTGGGCCAACCGCGCCTGATCTGCGGCTTTCCCTGCTGGATCGACGGGCAACAGTTCGGGGCAGATGGCAACCCGTCTCTGCAGCTGTGATTTTCGAGGTACACAGTGGGTGTGAGCCGGCGCGAATGCGCCAAGATCATCGGCGTCACCGAGGCCGCCATCCGGAAGGCGATCACGGCCGGCCGCGTCTCCGCGGAGGCCGAAACGGGCAGATGCGCGACGGCGAGATGCTGGCGCTGCACCGATCGGCTGTTCGTGGGGTCCAGGGCGACCCTGATGCTGCCGCGGCGGGCTTTTTCGTCAGCCGCGATTTATCCGGGCAATTTCAGGGTCTCGGCTGGAAGGTCGGCTTTTCGGCGCAGCCTTTTGTCCGAGGCCGCTATGCGCCAGGACAAGATCGAGGCGGTAAACACGCAGGCAAGGCCAGCTCCCAGAGGAGCCTAGAGCAGCGCGGCGAGGCCCCACTATGGCTGAAGCAGAAGAAAAGCAATCACGCCGCCGAGCAGCGCGACAAGGCAGTGCAGTATCATGCCCCCGCCAGCGCGGCGCTCTGCTCGTCCTGCTAGTTCGGCGAAGACGTACTGCGGACAGCTACTCACTTGAAGCAATTGGCTGCTAGGAGACCTCGAGCCAGTTTCGGCCAGGTCGGCACCTCAATCTGGCGGATTTCTTGCAGAACAATCGAACGCGTGCGGGTCATTTTGCCTGGCGGGTAGCCGCGCCCCTCTGCTTCGGAAGCGCCTGCTGCGGCAAACCAACCTGCTCCGAACTATCCGGCCGCCCGGCTTCGTCACCCGCCACAAAGCGGCTCTCGCAGGGATCGCGCCTGTCATTACCTTTGCGCTCGAAGCTATGAAAAGCGCCGTGCTCATTGATGGTGGCACAGCGGGCACTCTTCTCGCATTCGTCGGTGAAAAAGGTATCCAGGCGCGGCCGGGTGTCGGCGAGGCCTTCTCTTAATTCGCAGCGGCCCAGGGCCCAACCTGAGCGGCCACCTCACCGACTCTTCCGATCGGCCATGGCGGGAACGTAGCGCTCAAGCCTTCAGCAGGACCGCGTCGACTGCGCTCCCTATGCGCACGAGCCATGCTTCTGCCTGCTCGGCCCGCTGCTGCGCCGCCTGCACGCGCTCCTCCGCGGCTCTAACACGATGCTCGGCTGCCGAGAGGAGTGCCTCGGTTCTCGCCTCGCTCGCGCGCGCCTGGTCTCGAAGCTGGCTGATCTCGGCACGGAGTTCGTTCACCTGCCGATCGTGCGACGAAGCTTGGGCCGCTAGCCGCCGCTCGCGATCTTGGGCCTGACTGCCGGCTTCGTTGATCGCGTCGAGAACACGCGTCCAATCCGTGAGCAACGTCTTCGATCGCTCTTCGGCGCTTGTTGCGCCTATGGCGGTGATGGTGCCCTGCTGCACCGGCGCCGCAACGCTCGGTACAGACGAGGGGGCGGACGGCGCCCTGCCCGCTCTGATTTGATCGTCCAGGCTTGCCCAGGACACGACAGTTCCCGACGCCACTCGATCCCCCTTGAAATGCTCTTCGTTGACGCGTCAGGCTCGGTCACTCTGGGTATCGGAGAACTCGGCCGTAACAGTCTCGTGCAGCCGTCGGAGCCACTCCTCCGCCACACGGGCGCGCTCCTCGGCGATCTCGGCACGCCGCTCGGCGTCCCGCACGCGTTCTTCCGCTCGAACGGCGATGCCGGTTGCGCGTGCTTCGGCAGCTCGGACACGCTCGCCCGCCGCGTGGATGTCTTCGCGAACCCGTTCGAGAAGCTCCTGGACGCGCAGATCCTGCTCTTGCGCTTGCTTCTCGACCTCGCGTGCATGGACGGCGGCGCCACGAACGCGCTCGATCAGGGCAGACCAGTCCTGCGAAGATGTAGGGGGCGGGCCAGCAAGCGAGTGATCATCGAGGGATGAGCCAAGACTGCGCAGAACGCCTGTCAAAGGGTCCTTGACCCCTCTTGAAGAGGACGCAGAATTAACTCTGTTATCGATCTCCGAGATCAGATCCAGGTGCGACTTTTTGACCGGATCCATGATCGAGACCTGCAGAATTTTGCGTTTGTGCCAGAGGGGCTTCAACCCGAGCACAGAGTTAACTCGCCTTAAATTTGTGCCCGCGCAAGCGGTGCTGGCCCACCTCTGGTGCTTTTAGCCTCAATGTGTGCCGCCGTCACACAAACAGCACACAGAGTGCGGGGGAAGCGATCGCCCAGCCCTAGCACGCTCAGGTCGGGATGCCCTGCAGCTAGCCCGGCACGTCCTGACGGGAGGTCGGATTCCCGTAGGTCAACGTTTCGCGTCGATCGCCTCGACCTGCCGACCGATCAGGAACAGGGCGCGGCCGCGATCGGCTCGGCCGGTGCCGCTCTGCGGATGGATTCCGAACAGTTCGAGGTCGGTCCATCCGAGCTCCACCGCCCGCTCTCCGAACCGCTCCAGGCAGTCGAGCGTCGCGGCATGCGCCTTCTGCCACTGCTCCCCGTAGCGGCCGGGGCATGGCGCCTTTGCCGGGCTCAGGCTCCGGAGGCCAGGGCGCCAAGGGTAGAGGTCGGGGTCGGGACGGGGCGAGGTGGGCGGACATGCCGGCCCTCTGCGCGGCACGGTTGCCAGAAGCTTGCTACCCTCCTGGCTCTGACCGCCGGCAAGCTCCAAGGCCATTTGGGCCGCTTCCCGCATGCGTGTCGACGACCCGGAACGGCTTCGGCGGAGTGGCGAGATGTGCTAGCACCCGTGTCAGCAGAGGTGCTTGAGCACCGCCACGAAGGTGTTGGCGTGGAAGGTTTGGCGGCAGTTCATCGCCCCGACGGGGACGTGTGCCGAAGCGGCGTTGAGCCGTCGAGGTGCAGTCGGTCCAGGATGGCGGCATCCGTGTCACGGGATTCAGGTAGATGGCCGATCCGTCCGCGTCGATGACACTGACGATCCCTGCCCCCATCCAAGTGACCGCCCTGCCGAACCGCCGGACCCTCGCGACCGGGCGGGAGCCGCGCCCGGAAACGGCCATCCGGCCCTCCTTCGACGGCCAGGATCCCGCGGCTCTCCTGGAGCAAATTCCGCGTCACGAGACAATCCTGCCGCAGGTCGATGCCTTCACCCTTCCCGGCGGCTATATCTGGTTCGGCGATGGCGTCGACGGGATCGCCCTCACCGCCGATGGCCAGCTGGCCCTGGAAACGGCAACCTTCGCCCGCGGTTACCAGCCGCTTCCGCCGGAAGCGTTGCGGGCGCGCGCCCGCGAGATCGACGAAGACTGGATCACAATCGTCGATTGCGGATGCCACAATTACTACCACCTCCTGATGCTGGCGATGCCGCGGCTCACCTATGCGAAGGCGCATCTGCCCGGGGCCTGGGCGGCCGTGCCCGCCCACCGCCCATCCCCCGACGGCCGCCTGCCGCTGCTCGATCAGCTCATCGCCCTGAGCGGGGAAGGTCACCGGATTCGACGCGTCGAAGACGGGCTCTACCGGCTGCGCAACCTCCACGTCATCTGGACGAATTTCATCAACCCCCCCGCGCTCCACTTGGTCGACGAAACCTTCGCCTGCTTCGACATCCTGGCCCGGAACGTCCCCCCGGCACCGGATCGGCGATTCCCGAAGCGCATCTTCATCGAGCGCGTGGGCGACATGCGCCTGAGCGACCCCAACGCCCGCCGCAGCCTCGACCGTTACCTGGCTACCCACGGTTTCGGGAAGGTGCGGCTGGAGACGCTCGACATAGGCGATCAGATCCGGCTCTTCGCAGGGGCGAGCCACGTGGTCGCGGCCCATGGGGCGGGCCTGAGCAACATCGTGTTCGGCTCGCCGCAGTTGCGGGTGCTCGAACTGAATCTCGACCTCGACGGGCGGGGTACGCTGCGGCCCTGGTTCCTGCTCCTCGCCGCTGCCCGGGGGCAGCACTACCAGTACCTGAATGCCTCGGCCTGCGAACTGGCCGACCTACCGATGGGCCTCGCGTTCGACCGGCTGATGGGGACCCGTCGGCAGGCCCTGCGACTGCGGCTCGCCCGGCTGCGGGGCCGCCTGGATCGTCACCTCGCCCGCGCGGCAATTCTGGCGCGCCGCCTCAGATCCGGCAGAGCACTGCTGGGAAGCCGATTTCCCGGACGAACTCCCCCACCTCAATCCTAACATCGAACGCGTATCGCCCCGGGCTCTTTGCGCTCGCCGTCGATCTGGTTCACCTCCGCGGTGACTTGCACCGGGGCACCGCAGCAATCCGTCCGGGTTGTGCTGTGCCGGGGTGGACCGAGAAGAGGTCGAGGTCGGGCCATGCGAGTTCAACCGCCTGCGTGCCGAAGCGATCCAAGAGGTCGAGCATGTTCGCGTGCGCCTTCTGCCACGTCTCGCCGTAGAGCCCAGGGCACGAGAGCTTCGCCGGGCTCAGGCTCGCGAGGCAGGGGCGCAAGGTGTAGAGGTCGGAGGCCGCGACGGAGGCGAGGTGCTGCACGATCTTACCGGCCCAGGGATCCGGGAACGCGATATCCATCTGGAGCCGGGCGGGGACGCGACATCCCTCGCGCTACCGAAAATCTGAAAGCGTCGAGGTTCAACGAGCGTCGAGATGGCTCTGGATGAAGCTCCCCGCGTTCGTGAGAGAGCGGCGCCCGTCGGCCACGTCTTGGTAGAAGAGATGCCAGGCGTGGATCATGCGCGGCCAGATCTCGAGGTGCACGGCGACGTCGGCGGCACCCGCAACCTGCGCGAGCCGCAGGGAGTCATCGAGAAGCGTCTCGGCGGAGCCGACCTGGATCAGCATCGGCGGCAGGCCTGCGAGATCGGCGTTGATCGGCGAGACAAGTGGCCCCCGCGCATCGGCGCCGTTCAGGTAGAGGCTCGCCAACTCAGCGAGGTAGGCCCTGCTGAGCAGGGGATCGACCGCAGCCTTGGATTCGAGGCTTGCGCCGGTGAGCGCGAGATCGATCCAGGGCGAACTCAGCCAGAGGCAGCCCGGCAGCGGCAAGCCTGCTTCGCGCAACGACAGGGCCATCGCGAGAGCGAGACCGCCACCCGCGCTCTCGCCCGCGAGCGCGATCCGTGCTGCTGCGATGCCCGAGGCGAGGAGAAAGCGGTAGCCGGTTAGCGCGTCGTCGAGCGCGGCCGGGAACGGGTGCTCCGGCGCGAGACGGTAGTCGATCGCCAGGGTGCGGGCCCGCGCTTCGCGGCCGGCCTGCGCGACCATGTGGCGATGGCTCCTCAGCGATCCGGAGACGTAGCCGCCCCCGTGCAGGAACAGAACGACGCGCTCGCCGTCGGCCGCGGGCGTGCTTGTCCACTCCGCCCGCACACCATGAGCGTCGACGGGCTCGACCCGGACATCCGGAGGCAGGGCGTAGCCAGCCCCGAGGCTTTCGATCCGGGCGCGCCGCTCAGCGAGATCGGCAGGTCGCGGATGCGCGGCGAGGCGGGCTCGGATCACGTCGATGTCACTCGGCGGCACGTGTCGCTCCCGACCTGATAACGGGGTGTCGCTTCAACGCCGGATGGGCGACGATGACGCCTGCACCGCCCGGTTAGTAGACGGGCGCCGACGCGTAGCGCACCCCCGCTGGAGGATGGCGCCGGGGCTCATGCGATCTAACTCGGAAGCTATCCCGTTGCCCGACCGGGAGTGTCGAGCCGATCTCGCCGGAGCCGGATACGATGCAATCTGATCGGGTGCCGCTCGAGACGTCCTTTTGGGGCGGCAGAGGATGTTCCGATCGCAGACTTCTCAACCGTCCCGGGCGGGACCGCCCCATTCCCTGCTCTCGGGCAGCCATTCCGGATCGGTTCTGAGCTGCCGCCGCGGCAGCTGCGACAGGCCGCGCAGGGTCTCGATATCGTTCAGCCGGACGAGCCGGCCCGTGCGGGTGAGAAGCCCCTCGGCATCGAGCACCCGCAGAGAACGGTTGAGATGCACGGACGTCATGCCGAGCTTCTCGCCGATCTGCTCCTGGGTCATCGGAAGCTCGAAGGCGCCGCCAGGCGCTTTGCCGAGCCGCGCCAGCCTATCGTGCAGGTCGAGGATGAAGGTGATGATCTGCTTGCGCGCATCGGTCTTCCCCATCGCCGCCATGGCGTCCATCAGGGCGATCCGCTCGATCTGAACGGCCATCAGGAACAGCGCGGCGAGGCGCGGATGGTCGACGAACAGGTCGCGCATCCGCGTCAGGGGCACCGGGGCGACCAAGCAATCCGTCAGGGCCGTAAGCGTCTCGGCGGCCGAGGTCAGCGCCATGCTGGGCGTTCCGAGGATATCGCCCGGCAGGTGGACCTTCGTCACCTGTCGGGCGCCCGAGGGCAGGACCATCGATGCCAGCACCCATCCCTCCAGCATCAGGTAGATGCAGGGAGCGGGATCGCCCTCGGCCCGGATGGTCGCGGCGCGCTTGTAGAGGATCGGGGTGTCGCCGAGACTGCGCAACCGCTTCTGTTCGGCATCCGACAGAGCGGCCATGTCGGTGAAGCGATTGAGCGGGTAATCGATCACGGACACCTCGACGTTGGGCAGCGCTTCTTACCGAACTGCGGAAGAGCCGGGCCGCGGGCCCGCCCCGGCGAAAGAATCCACACGCGGTCTGCTCACGCACAGATAGACCCCAGGAGCAGGGCACGACCGACCCGGTTCCGCGACAGCCGTTGCGCGCCACCGGGTGCCCTCAGGCGATGGCCCGGAGCGCGGCGTTCCGGTCACCCGGCTCGCCAGTTGTGGGGCCGTGTGCCTCGAGGCTCAAGAGCCCCTCTGCGACGCTGCCGGCCTCCTGGCTCATGGCGGTCGCGAGCAGCTGCGCCCGCTTGGCCCAGAGATCCCGCTCCTGACGCATCGTCCGCGACTGCTCCTGCTGGAGCGCGAGCGCGATCCGCGCAGCGTCGAGTTCGTTGCGCAGGTCGGTCGTGCGCTGGCGCTCCTGCGCGAGGGCGGTCCGCAGGACGGTCAGGGCCGTGTCGGGCTCGGCGGCATGGACGATCTCGTCCTTCGGCGGCCGATGGCCCACAGCTTGGCCGCCGACCGGATCGCGACCGGCTTCGTGCCGAGCCTGCGGTGGCCGGCCGAGCTGCGGCAGCTCTGCGCGGACCCGCTCCACGTCCATGACCTGGGGTGCCCTGTCGGGTGAACCCGCCGGCTCGGACGGGGTGGCGGAGGGAGGCGCCAGCCCTTCCTCTTCCAGCACCAGCCCGTGCAGCATGGCGAACACGGCATCACCGTCGAGCCGCGTCAGGTCGAACCCGCTCGCCGCCGCGATCCCCTCCCAGCGGGCGCGGCCCGCGCGCGATTGCCCGACGAAGGCCATCGACCAGTTCGCGAAGGTCCGGCTCTCGACCACGCCGCACTGCAGGACCGTCACGTCGCCGTGGCGCGGATCGCACTGGATGCGCTCGAAGGTAGCCTCGACTCCGTCCTGGGGGCCTTCCAGCACCTGCGCGAAGGCGCCCGCGTTGAACATCAGGGCGCCGGTGACGCCGACCGCCGCATTGTTGCGCTGCGAGGCCGCGAGTATCTGAGAGACCGCCTCCGCGATCTCGGCCTCCGATCCCTGGAGGAGATTCTTGCTGGCATAGACGAGACGGTACAGGTCACTCACGGCGGAAGCTCCGGGGCAGCGGACGGTCGAGGCTATTGGTTTCGAGGAGCAGCGGTCAGGAATTTCAGGACTTCGGCTGCCGAGATGGGCCTGCTGATGAGGTAGCCCTGCACGTCGGTGCAGCCCTCGGCCCGGATGCGCTCCAGTTGGTCGGCGGTCTCGACGCCCTCCGCGACGGTCGTCATGCCGAGGCTCTTGCCGAGTCCTGCGATGGCCCGGATGATCGCCTCGCCGTCGCGGTTGCTCGAAAGATCGCTCACGAAGGAGCGGTCGATCTTGATCTTGTCGAAGGGAAAGCTGCGCAGGTAGCTGAGCGACGAGTAGCCGGTGCCGAAATCGTCCATGGACACGCGCACGCCGAGTTCGCGCAGGCGATGCAGCGTCTGCAGGGTCCGCTCGCTCTCCTGCAGCAACACGCCCTCTGTGATCTCCACCTCCAGGCGGGTGGCGGGCAGCCCCGAGGCGGCGAGCGCCGACATCACCATCTCGACGAGCCGCTCGCTCTTGAACTGCGCGGGCGAGACGTTGACCGCGACCGAGAGCGGTGCGGGCCAAGTCACCGCGTCGCGGCAGGCTTGGCGCATGACCCACTCGCCGATCGGGACGATGAGGCCGATCTCCTCGGCCAGCGGGATGAAGTCGAGGGGCGAGACCGTGCCGCGCACCGGGTGCTGCCAGCGGATGAGAGCCTCGCAGCCCACGAGGCGGTTGCCCTCCAGCTGGAGCTGCGGCTGGTAGTGCAGTTGGAACTCGCGCCGCGCGAGCGCCTGGCGCATGTCGAGCTCGAGCCGGCGACGCGCCTGCATGCGCGCGTCCATCTCGGGTTCGAAGAACCGATAGGTGGCCCGCCCGTCGAGCTTGGCCCGGTAGAGCGCAAGATCGGCGTTCTTCAGGAGCGTGTCGGCCTCGCTGCCGTCACCGGGTGCGAGCGCGACGCCGACGCTGGCCCCGATGGTGAGCAGGTGCCCGTCGACCATGTAGGTCCGGCCGACCAGGTCCACGAGGCGGCGGGCGAGCGCCTGGGTGTCGGAGGCTTCGCGAACGCCGGTCTGCAGGATGACGAACTCGTCGCCGCCGATCCGCGCCACCGTGTCGGTGGGGCGCACCGTCGAGCGCAAGCGATCGGCGACCTTCTTCAGCAGGGCGTCCCCCATCGGGTGGCCCAGCGTGTCGTTGACGGGCTTGAACCGGTCGAGATCGATCAGCAGGACGGCGCAGCCCTCGCGCGACCGGCGGAGCCGTCCCAGAGCCTCCTGGAGACGTTCGCGCAGCAGGAGGCGGTTCGGCAGGCCCGTGAGCGGATCGCGCCGGGCCATCGCCTCCGCTTCCGCCTCGGCCGCGCGGCGGGCCGTGACGTCTTCGAAGGCCACGGCCCAGCGGCCACCCGTGACGGGCTGCAGGTGCACCTCCAGCAGGTGCTGCTGGAGCGTCATCTCGAAGGTGCCGGAGATGTGCTCCGCGTGGGGACGCGGCAGCCGCGCACGCACGTGGCTCCACATCTGGGCGCGCACCTGCCCCCACGCGCCCCCGGCGCAGCGGCGCACGATGCGCAGGACCTCCCGGAGAGAGGATCCCTGCGAGATCACGCCCTCCCGGCCGCCGAGGATATTCAGGATCCGGCCAGAGGCGAGAACGACGCGCCCGCGCTCGTCGATGAGCAGCAGGCCGTGGCGCATCGCGTCCAGGTAAGGCAGCAAGTCAGCGGCGGATGAGGAAGCGCCCGCGCCAGAACCGGCACCGAATCCGGCAGCATCAGAACCGCCGGAACAGGACTGATTGCTTAGAGTCGCAGGCATGTCGAAGCAATCCGATGCCACAGTCGAAATCGCTTCGACCAATCCGGACGTCGTTCTACGTGAGGAGCTCTAAATTTTTACTAAGCTTTCACGCGGGCGTGATGGGTGCATCACTTCCCCTGATCGTTGCGGTCACATCCCGACCTAGGGTGCGAGACGGCCGCCCCTCCCACCACGCCGGCATCAGCGTCGCCGATGCTCAAAGACGGCTGCGCCGGAACGCCTAACCGACGCCGGTCGGGCCATCGAGGACGCGACGCACCCGCCGGGCGAGTTCCATGCGCTTGTAGGGCTTGTTGATGATCTCGAACTCGGTGCCGCCCACATCCGTGCGCTCGAGGGAGGCTTCCGCGTAGCCCGTCGTCAGCAGGACCTTGATCCGGGGCTGGCGCTCACGCGCGGCCCGCGCCAGCATCACGCCGTTCATGCCCCCGGGCATGATCAGATCGGTGAACAGCATGTCGATCCGAGCCTCGCCGTCGAGCAGTTCCAGGGCTGCCTTCGGCCCGTCCGCGATGGTGACCTTGTAGCCGAAATCCTCCAGGATCGTGCCCGCAGTTGCCGCCACGTCCGGCCGGTCGTCGACCACGAGCACCGACTCGGTGCCGTGCCGGTCGGCGGCGCGCTGCGTGATCCGGCGCTCCTCCTCGATCTTCTGATCCGAGGCCGGGAAGAGCAGCCGCACCGTGGTGCCGTGGCCAACCTCCGAGTAGATCTTGACCGATCCGCCCGACTGCTTGGCGAAGCCGTATACCATGGCGAGGCCGAGGCCCGTGCCCTTGCCCTCCCCCTTGGTGGTGAAGAACGGCTCCATCACGCGGGCCAGGATCTCGGGCGGCATGCCGGTACCCGTGTCGGTCACCGAGACCACCACGTAGGCGCCGGGCGGCACCGTCTTGTAGAGGGCGGTATCCTCGTCCTCGATCAGCAGGTTCTCGGTCTTCACCGTCACCGTGCCGCCGTTCGGCATGGCGTCGCGGGCGTTGATCAGCACGTTCAGGAGCGCGACTTCGGCCTGGGTCGGGTCGATGCGCGTGGTCCAGAGGTCCTCCGCCGGCGCCACCCGCAGCACGACCTGCTCGCCCAGCGTGCGCTCGGCCATCTCGCCCATGTTCTGGACGAGCCCATTGATGTTGAGAAGGCGGCCTTCGAGGCGCTGCTTGCGCGAGAAGGCGAGGAGCTGGTGCGT
Source organism: Methylobacterium gregans (assembly GCF_022179245.1). Taxonomy (GTDB): domain Bacteria; phylum Pseudomonadota; class Alphaproteobacteria; order Rhizobiales; family Beijerinckiaceae; genus Methylobacterium; species Methylobacterium gregans. The sequence continues at coordinate 1,894 of NZ_BPQM01000144.1, read as the reverse complement.
GAGCTTGGCCGCGCGCTCGGACGCATCGCGCACCGCCTCGCCAGCGCGGCGCAGGCGCCCGACATCGATATCGGGATGATCGATGAGCGCCAGCATCACCTCGTTGTGGCCGGAGATCACCTGAAGCAGGTTGTTGAAGTCGTGCGCGATGCCACCGGTGAGCTGGCCGAGACTCTCCATCTTCTGGGCCTGATGCAGCGATTCCTCGGCGTCGCGGCGGCGCGAGACGTCGAGCTGCGAGCCGAAGAAGTAGACGAGGTCGCCCTGCCGGTTGAACACCGGGCTGACGAACAGCGCGTTCCAGAAGGAGGAGCCGTCCTTGCGGTAGTTCAGGATCTCGGTAGCGAATTCGCGGTGCTCGGCGATGGCCGATCGCACCTCGTCGATCGTCTCGCGGTCCGTTTCCTTGCCCTGAAGGAAGCGGCAATTCGTGCCGATCAGTTCCTGTCGGGTGTAGCCGGTCATGCGCTCGAAGGCGCGGTTGACGAAGATGATCGGGTTGTCGGGCTGGTGCGGGTCGGTGACGATCATCGGCATGCGCGTCGTCTCGACGGCCGCGAAGAAGATGTCGTGATGGACATCCTCGACGCCGGACGGCCCGCTGCCCGTCACCGGCGTGTGCGGACCGTTCGTCTTGGGCTTCTCCGGTGACGACGGCATCCGCTGGCAGGACTTCCCTGGAGAGGCCGGGGCCGTGGCTGGCCCGGGCGGAAGGTAGGAGACGGCCGCGACCCTAACACAGGACACAACGCATAGGTGCAGGCGCACGGAGATGGTTCAACGGTCACGATGCCGCGGCCAGGCCGGTACGAAAATACCGGTTCCGCCCTGCGGAGAGACGATCGCCGATGCCGATGAGGAACGAGCGCCGGTTGCGACGCGACCGATGCGGCTCAATCCCGCACGCCTGACGGCGTGATACGTTCCCAAGGCGGCATCCGGCCCACAACCGGAACGGGAACGCAGCCGCGACACTCGGAGCGCCGGAGGGGATGAACAGGGCAGCGTGCGCGCGGATGTCCGGGCATCCTCGACGGAGCCGCCGCTGGATCGGGGATTGCGGGGGCTATCCGGCGAGGAGAGATCGCGGTGCGACGCGGATCGCTCCCCGCTCGGAGCCACGGGAACGCTCCGAGCGCCTCCTGCTTGTCCGACAAGGCGGCCTCGGGGCCGCCGATCCGGATGTCGGAGGCGACACATGACTTCAGAGCTTCGCGCCACTCTGCTCGCGGCCACGATCCTCGCCGGCCTCTGCGGCGCTGCCGGGGCAGCCGAGCGGCCCGACGGCACGTCCGCGCCCGCCCGTAGCAGCGGCGCGACCGGCTCCACGACGAGCGTCGGCGCGGGCGGCCTCACCGGTTCCGGCGCGACCCAGGACGGGACCCGCCGCACCGGCAGCAAGGCGCCCGCCTCGGCAACTGAGCGGGCCGGCTCGACCGCCCCGGCCGCCGGCACGACGCGCTGAGCCGGCGCGCAGTCCGAGCGCGCGCTACTGCGAGCGGCGCCCGAAGGAGACGGCGTAGGCCTGGACGCGCGCGTCGATGAGCGGATCGTCCGACACCTCGATCCCGTCGGTGAGCGCGTTCGGCATGAAGAGCAGGGCCTTCTCAGCCTCGCGGCTGTCGGGCACGGCCTTGGCGACCGTCAGGGTGCCGAGATCGATCGTCCGGCGGTCGTCGGGCCAGGGCTTGGTGGCATCGTTCGTCGGGTCGCCAGGCTCGGCGAGTTGTGCCAGCACCCGGAAGCGCGCCGGCTCCTTCGCGAGGCGCAGGCCGATCTCCTCCATCAGGTAGCCCGGATCCCGCTTGGCCGCCTCCTCGGGTGAGAGGATCTCCTCGCCCTGCGCCAGGCCTTCCGCTACCGCTTCGTCCCGGTGCAGGGCGAGGAGATCCTC
>NZ_BPQM01000143.1 GCF_022179245.1 Methylobacterium gregans | reverse complement strand
GTCGATGAACAGCACGCCGCCGTGGTCGCGGATGCGGTGGCACCAGCCGGAGAGGCGGACGGTGTCGCCGACGTCGGACGGGCGGAGCGCCCCGCAGGTGTGGGTACGGTAACGGTGCATGGCAGGCTCTCGGGAACGAGGCCGGCACCATTCACGGGAGACCCACCAAGTCAAGCGCGCGCCGCGATTCCGGCCCCCGGAGACTACCGGAATCGGGGGTGGATCCCCATATGATGTCCATGAACGCGCACGTCTTTTCCGATTTTCGGGCGGCTCGACCCGAGCCCGCCGCACCCGCGGCTCCGGCCTGGCATCTCCTGCCGCTGGAGGGCCGGTTCGAGCTGGTCTACGAGGACGGGCAGGGGGTCTGGAGCCGTCGCACAGTCGCGGCGCGCGAGCTGAAGCTCGGGCCGGGCCGCACCTTGCTCGGCGGCATCGATCCGGGACGGGGCGGCTACCGCGGCTTCCGGGTCGACCGCATCCGCCGCCTCACCGACACCGCGACCGGCGAGCGGCTGGAGGGCGGCATCCTCGACTGGCTGATGGCCCGCGCCGAGGCGCAGCGCCGGGAGCAGGCAGGGCACCACCGCCGGCGGACGCGCGAACAGACCCGCGCCCGCCGCGAGGCGGCGCTGGAACGCCTCGCCTGAGCCTCCGTACTCTGCGGGCTGGGGAGGGCCGGGGCGCACCGCTCCCCAAGCCCGAAAACCTCCGGTATAGCCGGGAGATGGACCTGATCAGCACCACCGCGGCGCTCGAAGACGCCTGCGCCCGGCTCGCCGCCCAACCCTTCGTGACCGTCGACACGGAGTTCATGCGCGAGACGACCTACTACCCCAAGCTCTGCCTGATCCAGATGGCGGGGCCGGACGGGACGGCCGTGCTGGTCGATCCGCTCGCCAAGGGGATCGACCTCAAACCCTTCCTCGACCTGATGGCCGACGAGGGCGTGGTGAAGGTGTTCCACTCCGCTCGCCAGGATCTCGAGATCATCTGGCTGATGGGCGAGATCCTGCCCCACCCGTTCTTCGACACCCAGGTCGCCGCGATGGTCTGCGGCTACGGCGACTCGGTCTCCTACGAGCAGCTCGTCAACGACGTGGCCAAGGCCAAGATCGACAAGTCGTCCCGCTTCACCGACTGGTCGCGCCGCCCGCTCTCGGACGCGCAGCTCGCCTACGCGCTCTCGGACGTGACGCACTTGGTCAAGGTCTACGAGAAGCTCGCGGGCGAGTTGCTGCGCACGGACCGCGGCGCCTGGCTCGACGAGGAGATGGGCGTGCTGATCTCGCCCGAGACCTACCGGGCCGACCCCGCGCTCGCCTGGCGCCGGCTCTCGGGCCGGATGCGCAAGCCCCGCGAGATCGCGGTGCTGATGGAGGTGGCGGCCTGGCGCGAGCGGGAGGCGCAGGCCCGCAACGTGCCGCGCGGGCGCATCCTGAAGGACGAGGCGGTGATCGACATCGCCACCGCCGGCCCGCGCAGCGTCGAGGCGCTGGGACGCCTGCGCACGATTCCCGCCGGCTTCGAGCGCTCGCGCACCGGCACCGAGATCCTGGCCGCGGTCGAGCAGGGCTTCGCCCGCGACCTCTCCGAGATCCGGCTCCCCGAGCGGGCGCGCAGAAGCGGGGGCGGCAACGGTGCGCTGGTCGAACTCCTGAAGGTGCTGCTGAAGGCCGTGAGCGAGAACGAGGGCGTGGCGCCCAAGATCATCGCGACGGTGGACGATCTCGAGGCCGTAGCCGACGACGACGAGGCGGAGATCCCGCTGCTCCAGGGCTGGCGCCGCGCCCTGTTCGGCGAGAAGGCGCTGGCGCTCAAGCACGGCCGCCTCGCGCTCTCGGCCGAGGGCGGCCGCATCGTGGTGCGCGCGCTGGATCAGGCATAGGGATCGCCCGCTCTTTCGCACGGGACGGCGTGACAGAGGGCAGGGACGGGATTAAATGGCAACGGGATTGCCGCTTACTCCCATCCCTCCGCGTCGCGTCTCATGGCCGAACCGAACGATGTCCTGAAGACGCTGACGGGGCTCGGCCATGTCTCCGCGGAGGGGTGCGTACCGGTTCGGGTACGCTACCGCCTGATGCTGGAGCGCCGCGGGGACGGGCTCCTCGCGCACGGGACGCTCCGGGGCCGCCATGCGAGCCTGCGCCCGATCTGGCTGGAGCCCGACGCGCAGCTGCGCCTGCGCAGTGGCCGGCGGCTCGCCATCTCGGTGACCGACCTCGTCGGCGACGACGCTGAGTTCGAGAGCACCGGCCCGGTCGGCGAGCTGTAGCCGCGGCTTCGGGCGCCCTCAGTCCAGACCGCCCATCCGGCGGATCAGCGCCCACTCCGCCTCGGTCACCGGCTGAACCGAGAGGCGCGAGTTGTTGACCAGAACCATGTCCTTCAGGGCGCTCTCGGCCTTGATGGCGTCGAGCGTCACCGGGTGCGGCACCGCCTCGACCGCCCGCACGTCGACCATGCCGAAGCGGCCGGTCTCGTCGGTGTGGTCCGGGTAGTAGGGGCGGATCACCTCGACGATGCCCACCACCGCCTTGCCCTCGTTCGAGTGGTAGAAGAAGCCCTGCTCGCCGATCTGCATCGCCATGAGCTGCTTCTTGGCGAGGTGGTTGCGCACCCCGTTCCAGAAGGTACCCTCCGCGCCCGCCGCGACCTGCTGGTCCCACGACCATGTCGAGGGCTCGGATTTGAACAGCCAGCGCGCCATCGTGTGCGTTTCCCGTGCCGGCCTCCCGGGACCGCGCAGGGGATCCCATAAGCCGGACCGTGCCCGCGCGCAGCACCCGCAGCACATCTTCCCCTTTAGTCCTGCGCGGTTTGGTTGCTAGGGAGATGCGGTCCCCACCACCGGTCCGCCATGAAGAGCCTCGAAATCACGCCGGGCGTCGCCCCCGTCATCATCCTGGTCGAGCCGCAGCTCGCCGAGAACATCGGCATGACCGCCCGCGCCATGGCGAATTTCGGCCTGTCGGAGCTGCGCCTCGTCAACCCGAAGAACGGCTGGCCCAAGAAGGGCGTGCGGGAGGCAGCGTCGGGCGCGACGCACGTCCTCGACGCGGCCACCATCTACGCTACCGTGCCCGAGGCCATCGCCGACCTCCACCACGTGCTCGCCACCACGGCGCGCGAGCGCGGGCAGATGAAGCGGGTCTACGGCCCCGAGGAGGCGATGGAGGCGGTCTGCGCCCGCGCGGGCCAGCGCGTCGGCGTGCTCTTCGGGCGCGAGCGCGTCGGGCTCACCAACGACGAGGTGTCCTACGCCGACGCGATCGTGACCTTCCCGGTCTCGCCGGACTTTCCCTCGCTCAACCTCGCGCAAGGGGTGCTGCTGACGGCCTATGCGTGGCGGCAGGCGAGCGGCCGAGCCAAGCTGCCGTTCACGGGCGAGATGCTCTCGCCGCCCGCGACGCGCGAGGCCCTGCTCTCGCTGTTCGGCAGCCTGGAGGCGGCGCTCGACGGGGCGGGCTTCTACCCGCCTGAGAAGCGCGACATCATCGCCCGCAACATGCGGGACATGCTCCACCGGATGGCCATGACCGAGCAGGACGTGCGGACGGTGCGGGGCGCGCTGAAGGCCCTGACGCGGGGCCGTGGGGAGGCTTAAGCCTTCCCTACGGCTTGCCCGGTTCCAGCAGCCGGTTGTCGTTCTCGTCCAGCAGCGGCACATCGAAGTCCCGCAGCACACGCTCGATGTCGTCGCGGCGCTTGCGGAGGATCGTGTTGAGCTGGCGCTTCCAGTCGTCCTCGCCGAGCCGCACGCCCATGCCGATGCGGTAGGTCATGGCGGGCCGGTCGGGCTCCTTGAGAAGCGGCACGACGTCGAGCGGATTGCCGGTACGCGCCGCCGCCTGCTTGGCGAGCCATCCCGCTGCAGGGCCCCAGATTACGGCTGCGTCGATCGCACCCTCGGCAAGGTCCGAGATGACCTCGGCCGAGACCGTCTGGTGCGGGCGCGCGGGATCGAGCTGGTAAGGCGCGTAGGCCTTCATGCCGGAGATCAGGCCGAGATCACCCATCCGGTTCACCGGTGGCGTGCCGGCGATGACGCCGATGCGCTTGCCCTTGAGGCGCGCGTCGTCGAGCCCGGTCACGTCAGTGAACGCGCCGCGGCGGGTCACCAGCGTGTAGGCCGAGCGATAGTAGGGATTGGTGTTCTGGACGAGCTCACTGCCGAGCGCCGAGCCGATGATGATGTCGCACAGGCCGGTGCCCAGCGTGTTGCGCACGAAGCCGGGGCCTTGCGTGAGCCAGTAGTACCGGACTTTGACCTTCAGCTCGTCCGCGATGATCGCGGCGATTTTGTTCTCGAATCCATCCTCCTTGCGCTGGGAGAACGGCATGTTGCCCGGGTCGCCGCAGACGCGCAGCGTGTCGGTGGTGACGAGGTCGGGCAGGTGCTGCGCCGGGGCCTCGCGCGCCCCTGCTAGGAGCAGGAGCGCGCAGGCGGCAGCCTTGGCGGTCGCGCGGGGCGTCATCAGCCGCCCAGGCACTCCTTCTCGGCCTTCTTGGCGGCCTCGGGCTTGTCTTCCTTGTCGCTCGGGCGGACGCGGCCCATGGCGCCGGCGGCGCGCGCCTTCAGGTAGACGTAGAGGTCGTCGGCGTAGCACATGACGTTCTTGTTGTCGCCGAAGGCCGGCATCACGCTCTCGCCGCCACCCGCGGTGTGGTTCTGGCGGCCACCGGCGATGATGCCGATGAATTCCTCGTAGGAGAGCCGCTTCAGCGAGTCCTTGAGGGCGGGCGCGTAGGTCGAGCCCATGCCGTCCGGGCCGTGGCAGACGTGGCACTCGGCATGGTAGCGGCGGTAGCCCGAATAGGCGTACCAGTCGAACTTCTTGCCCTCGTTGGTCACGTGGAAGGTCGGGTGACCTTCTGCGTCGAAGTACTTGCCGTCCTCGACCTTCACGGCAGCATCGCGCTTGAGCAGCTTCTCGTCCTGCTCGGCGGTCTTGTCGTTCGGGTTCAAAGAATTGGCGAGGGCGGGATCGGCGGGCTTGGCATCCTCAGCATGTACGGCAACCAGATTGACGGTTGCTAGGGCGAGGGCAGCCACGAGCGGCCGCGTAACGAACGTGCTGAGGTGGTTCAACGGATATCTCTCCCTGGACCTGGCCGTGCCATTCCACCGATCGGGGCCGACCTTCTTGAGGAACAGTCTAATCATAAGAGTACCGGCGCGGAAGCCCGCGCCGGTACCCATTCACCTCTGAGACCCGCGACCGATTAGTTCGGCAGGGCGAAGACGGTCAGCTGACCGCCGAGGTTGGTGTAGTTCGACAGGGCGGCGTAACCGCCGACTGCGCCGAGACCGGCATTCGGGTCGGTCAGGCCGGCCGCGAGGCCGATGCCGGCCCAGCCGCCGACGCCCGAGAGGACGCCCACGTACTGCTTGCCCTTGTGCTGGTAGGTCATCACGTTGCCGATGATGCCCGACGGGGTCTTGAACTTGTAGAGCTCCTTACCCGTCTTCGAGTCGACAGCCTTCAGGTAGCCCTCGAGGGTACCGTAGAAGACCACGTCGCCGGCGGTGGCAAGTGCGCCCGACCACACCGAGAACTGCTCGGCGTTCGACCACTTGATCTTACCGTTGACGCCGTCCCAGGCGATGAAGTTACCCATGCCGCCGTGCGAGCCGGGGGCGGGGTACATCGACAGGGTCGCACCGACATAGGGCTGGCCCGGGGTGTAGCTCACCCGGAACGGCTCGTAGTCCATGCAGACGTGGTTGGTCGGCACGTAGAACAGGTTGGTCTTGGGCGAGTAGGCCGCCGGCTGCTGGTCCTTGGTGCCGAGCGCGGCCGGGCAGATGCCCTTCGAGTTCACGTCCTCGCCGTTCTGCTCGGTCGAGTACTTCGCCACGACCAGCGGACGGCCGTAGGTCTTGGAACCCTTGTCCATGTCGACCTTGGTGGCCCAGTTCACCACCGGATCGAACTTCTCGGCGACGAGGAGCTCGCCGGTCGCGCGATCGAGGGTGTAGCCGAAGCCGTTGCGGTCGAAGTGGGTGAGCAGCGGACGATCCTTGCCGTCAACCTTCTGATCCGTGAGGATCATCTCGTTGATGCCGTCGAAGTCCCACTCGTCGTGCGGGGTCATCTGGTAGACCCACTTGGTCATGCCGGTATCCGGGTTACGCGCCCAGATCGTCATGGACCACTTGTTGTCGCCCGGACGCTGCTTCGGGTTCCAGGTCGAGGGGTTGCCCGAGCCGTAGTACATCAGGTCGAGCTTCGGATCGTACGAGAACCAGCCCCAGGTGCAGCCGCCGCCGGTCTTCCACTGATCGCCTTCCCAGGTCTTCAGCGAGGAGTCCTTGCCGATCGGCTTGCCGAGCGCGGTGGTCTTCTCAGGGTCGACGATCAGCTGATCGTCCGGGCCCATGGAGTAGCCGCGCCACACCTTCTTGCCGCTCTTCAGGTCGTAGGCGGTGACGTGGCACTGCACGCCGAACTCGCCGCCCGAGATGCCGACGATGACCTTGTCCTTGACCGGCAGCACGGTCGCGGTGTTGGTCTCGCCCTTCTTCGGGTCGCCGTTCACGACCGACCAGTTGACCTTGCCGGTCTTGGCGTCGAGCGACACGACGGTGGTGTCGGCCTGGTGCAGGATGATGGTCCCGTCGGCGTAGGCCAGACCACGGTTGACCGTGTCGCAGCACATCACCGGGATCACGGACGGATCCTGCTTGGGCTCGTACTTCCAGACGATCTTGGCCTCGTTGTCGAGGTCGAGCGCGTAGACGATGTTCGGGAAGGGCGTGTGGACGTACATCATGTTGCCGACGACGAGGGGGGCGCCCTCGTGGCCGCGCAGCACGCCGGTCGAGAAGGTCCAGGCGACCTGGAGGTTCTTCACGTTCGAGGCGTTGATCTGGTCGAGCTTCGAATACCGCGTATTGCCGTAATCGACCGTCTGAAGCACCTGCTCCGCCGGGTTGGCGATGCCCTTCAGCACGCTGTCATTGGCCAGGGCCGGGGCAGCGAAAGCCGCGACGCCTGCACCGAGGGCGAGAAGATGAACCGCTCTCATGGATTCCTCCGACAAGTCTTTGAGGCCTCAAGTCACGGGTGTTCAGCCCGCACCTGCGAGACCTGACCTGCTGTTTGCGACAGGGATACTGTTACGCTTCGGTAGCGGGTCGCTCTCACGGTGCCGAACGAGCACCGAACCAGAGCCGGCCATCCCTCAGGCCAGCTCCTCGAAACCGAAGCTTGAACGAACTCTAAGAGAAATTTGAGCGCCGTCAATCCGTCTTGCCGCTTCTGCCCGCGACAGGGCAGCGCAGATCCCCAGTCGAGATTGCGCGCCGGTAAATGCTGCCACGCACAAATTCTCTTTTGCGGCGCAGCAATCCGGCTGTTTTCAGGCGCCCATCACACCTTCGCGACCGCGTCATCATGCGCTATACGCAGAAACATTCGCCGCGCGGCCTTAGCGCATGCGCCCAGGGCGGAAGCGGACGGTTTTGCAGCGCCGAACATTGTCCTGCGCAGTCCACCGCGCTTCGAGTTCTGCAAGCCCGCCAAGTTTCAATCGCACGCCGCTGTCAGAGTGCGCGAGCCTGCCGAATCCTCCCGAATCGCCGACCCTACTCCGCTCGCGGCACGGATGCCGGGGCGGGGTACCGGGCCGCTCAGGCCGCTCAGGCCGCGCGCGCGGCCGGCACCGCGACGGCCGGCACCGTGACGGCCGGAAGCGTGTCCATCACCCGGCTCGCCGGCAGGGTGACGATGACCTCGGTGCCTTCCCGCGGGCGCGACTTCAGGGTGAAGTGGCCCCCGTGGAGGTCGACGAGCCCCTTCACGATGGGCAGGCCGAGCCCGGACCCCTGCTCGGCGGTCTTGATCGCCATCGAGCCGCGGCCGAAGGACGACATCACCGTGTCGATCTCGTCCTCCGGGATGCCCGGCCCGCTGTCCTTGACCGCGACGTACTGGCCACCGGAGCTCGTCCAGCCGACCTTGATGGTGATCTCGCCGCCCGGCGGCGTGAACTTCACGGCGTTCGACAGGAGATTGAGCACGATCTGCCGCAGCGCCCGCTCGTCGGCCCAGATCCGCGGCAGCGAGGCGTCGATGAACTCGCGGAAGGCCTGGTTCTTCGCCTTGGCCTTCAGACCCATCATGTGGCGGCACTCCTCGACCACGTGGGCGAGCTGCACCGCCTCTTCGTTCATCTCGTAACGGCCCGCCTCGATCCGCGAGAGGTCGAGAATCTCGTTGATGAGGTTGAGGAGGTGCATCCCGCTGTCGTGGATGTCCGTCGAGTACTCCCGGTAGCTCGGGGCGGCGTGCGCGCCGAAGACCTCGTTCTTCATCACCTCCGAGAAGCCCAGGATCGCGTTGAGGGGCGTGCGCAGCTCGTGGCTCATCGTGGCGAGGAAGCGGGACTTGGCGAGGTTCGCCTCCTCGGCCCGGCGCCGGGCCTCGTCGGAGTTGGCCTTGGCCTGTTCCAGCTCGCCGAACACCGCGTCCTTCTCGGCCCGCGACTGCAGGGCTCCGACCGTCGAGGTGTAGAGGCGCCGGGCGAGGCCGAGGAAGAAGATCTGCGAGCCGCACGCCATCGCGACCAGGAGCAGCGCATCGGTCTCCCGCGAGAAGGCGAGCAGCGCCAGGGCGCCCGCGATCAGGGGCGCCAGCGCGGCCACCGCCGCCGCCGGCACGGTCGCGGCCAGCATGGTGGCGACCGCCGAGGCGATGACGAGCCCGAACAGCCCGAAGGTCCAGCCGTCCGTGGCGCCGAGCCCGACCATCGCGGCCCAGGCCAGGCTCTGGAGCGCCTCGCCGAGGACGAAGCGGCGGCGCCAGCGCGACAGCGCGATCGCCTCCGGGTCCGCACGCAGGAAACGCAGGCTCATCAGGGTATTCAGGCTGACCAGCAGGATGACGCCGATCGCCCAGAGCGCGGGGATCACCGCACCCGTCCAGAAGCTTGCGGCGACAGCCAGCGTGATCGCGAAGAGGCCGAGCGGTATGCCCGCGCCCGCGCGGTACTGGGCGTAGTGGCGCAGCAGCTCGTAGTCGAAGGCGCGCTCCAGCCCCGTCTGGGAGGTCAGGCGCTCCCGCGCCGAGCGCATCTCCCGGGCGATGCCGCGGCGTCGCGCCACCTCCTCCGTCGAGGGACCGCGCCCGCGCTGTACCATCTCGACGGTCAGGTCGGACATCGAACCCTTGAACGCTGCGCTGGAAGACGGGGCCGCGGCCAGCCCGAGACCGCCTGCGCCAGAATGAGTCGGATATGTTAAGAACGGCCTGCCGCGACGCCTCGGATTGTTCGCACCGCGCTCGCGCCTGATTCACGCGGGGGTTGCAACACGCTCAAACGAGGGTTGCGTGCTCCGGCGCACATGCACGCTTTGCGGAGCGGATTATCGCTGGCGCGACTCAGGATTCGCGATCCAGGGGAGGTTCGGATGGTCAAGCTCACCGTCAACGGCGCGACGCACGAGGTCGAGGCCGATCCCGACATGCCGCTCCTCTGGGTGCTGCGCGACCGCCTGGACAAGACGGGCACCAAGTACGGCTGCGGCATCGCGCAGTGCGGCGCCTGCACGGTCCATCTCGACGGGCAGCCTGCGCGCGCCTGCCAGACCCGGATCGGCGACGTGGGGGATGCGCAGATCACCACGATCGAGGGCGTGTCCGGCCGCGTCGCCGAGGCCGTGCAGGGCGCCTGGCGCAAGCTCGACGTCGTGCAGTGCGGCTACTGTCAGTCGGGCCAGATCATGTCGGCGATCGGCCTGCTCTCCGGCAACCCGAAGCCGACGGACGCCGATATCGACGGCGCCATGGACGGCAACATCTGCCGCTGCGGCACCTACCAGCGCATCCGGGCGGCGATCCACGAAGCCGCCCGCAGCCTCGCCTGATCCCATCCGTCCACTGACCGGAGCACACCCATGCTGAAGATCCGTCAGCCGACGACCCGATCCCCGAATGAGGCCGCGCCGCGCGCGAGCCGCCGCGGCTTTCTCACGGGCGCCGCCGCGGCCGCCGGCGCCATCGTGATCGGGTTCCGCCTCGATCTCGGCAAGGCGCGCGCCGAGGGCGCCGACCTCGCCGCCGTGAAGGCGCAGCCCAACGCCTTCGTGCGGATCGGGGCCGACGACACCGTCACGGTGATCGTCAAGCACCTCGACATGGGCCAGGGCAACACCACGGGCCTCGCCACCATCTTGGCCGACGAGCTCGACGCCGACTGGTCGACGGTCCGGACCGAGTTCGCGCCCGCCGACGCCGCGCTCTACAACAACCTGCTGATGGGTCCGATCCAGGGCACCGGCGGCTCGACCGCGGTGGCCAATTCCTGGATGCAGCTGCGCAAGGCGGGCGCCGCCGCCCGCGAGATGCTGGTGGCCGCCGCCGCCTTCGCCTGGAAGGTCCCGGTCGCCGAGATCACCGTCGAGAACGGCGTGGTGCGCCACGCGGGCTCGAACCGGCAGGCCCGCTTCGGCGAGCTCGCGGCGTCCGCCGCCTCGCTGCCGGTGCCGCAGGAGCCGCGCCTGAAGGACCCGAGCCAGTGGCGGCTCATCGGCCAGCGCGTGCCGCGCCTCGACTCCAAGATGAAGACCGACGGCAGCGCGGTCTACGCCCTCGACACGCGCCGGACGGGTCAGGTCACGGCGGTCATCGCCCGCGCGCCGCGCTTCGGCGCAACTGTGAAGGGTTTCGACGATGCGCAGGCCCGCAAGGTCGCGGGCGTCATCGACGTGGTGGCGATCCCGACCGGCGTCGCGGTCATCGCCCGCGACACCTGGGCGGCGATGAAGGGCCGCGAGGCGCTGAAAGTGACATGGGACGAGAGCGCGGCCGAATCCCGCTCCTCCGACGCGATCCTGGCCGAGTACCGCGAGACGGCCAAGCGCCCCGGCATCGTCGCCTCCGAGCGCGGCGACGCGGGCGCCGGCATCAAGAGCGCGGCGCAAGTCCTGGAGGCCGAGTTCAGCTTCCCCTACCTCGCCCACGCCGCGATGGAGCCCCTCAACGCCACGATCGAGCGGGCGCCGGACGGCACCTACGACATCTACGCGGGCCTGCAGTTCCAGACGATCGAGCAGGCGACCGCGGCCGCGATCCTCGGCGTCACCCCCGACAAGGTCCGGCTGCACACCCAGTGGGCCGGCGGCTCCTTCGGCCGGCGCGCCACGCCGTCGGCGGACTACATCGCGGAGGCCGCAGAGATCCTGAAGGCGTCCGGGGCGAAAGCTCCCGTGCACCTCGTCTGGACCCGCGAGGACGACATGACGGGCGGCTACTACCGTCCGACGGTCTACCACAAGATCCGCGCCGGCCTGGACGCGAAGGGCGCGGTCACGGGCTGGCAGCACGTCATGGTCGGCAAGTCGATCATGATCGGTTCGCCCTTCGAGGCGATGCTGGTGAAGAACGGCGTGGACGGCACGACCGTGGAGGGCGCCTCGGACACGGCCTACGCGCTGCCGGCCTACCGCTTCGAGGTGCACAACGCCCGCGAGGGCGTGCCGGTCCTGTGGTGGCGCTCGGTCGGCCACACCCACACGGCGCATGCCATGGAGGTGATGATCGACGAGTTGGCCCACGCCGCCAAGGTCGATCCGGTGGCCTACCGCCTGTCGCTGCTCGCGAACGCGCCGCGGCTGTCGGGCGCGCTCAAGCTCGCGGCCGAGAAGGCGAACTGGGGCAACGGCCAGGACAAGGCGGGCGAGAAGGGCCGGGGCCTCGGCGTGGCCGTCCACGAATCCTTCGGCTCCTATGTGGCGATGGTGGCCGACGTGACAGCCGGGACCGGCAGCATCAAGGTCAACCGCATCGTGGCGGCGGTCGATGTCGGCATCGCGGTCAACCCGGACATCGTGCGGTCGCAGGTCGAGGGCGCGGTCGGCTTCGCGCTCTCCTCGGTGCTGCGCAACCGCGTCACCCTGAAGGACGGCGTGGTGCAGGAGAAGAACTTCGACGCCTACGAGCCGACCCGGATGAGCGAGATGCCGGTGGTCGAGGTGCACATCGTGCCGAGCCAGGCGGCGCCGACCGGCATCGGCGAGCCGGGCGTGCCGGTGCTCGCACCCGCGATATCCAACGCGGTGTTCGCGGCGACCGGACAGCGCCTGCGCGCGCTGCCCCTCGACCTCGCCGGCCTGAAGGGCGTGTGATTCGCCGCACATCGCGGTCGGGAGCGCGGGGTCTAAGCCGGTCGTTGAAAGCACCCCAAGGCTTTCTTTGACCCCAGCACTTCTTCACGGCGCGGCTCACCCCGCGCCGTTTTTTTATCGCGCCTCCGTCCCCTCGCCGCATGCTGCCGCAGCCCCCATCTGCCGGGTGGATGGCAACCCCCGACCCTTTCGCAACGACCGCCGCACGCCTGCGCACCTGCCGGATCTGCCGCGACGCCCCGCTCTACGGGCCGCCCCTGCCGCAGGAGCCCCGGCCGATCGTGCAGGGCTCGGGGACGGCCCGGCTCTGCATCGCGAGCCAGGCGCCGGGCACGCGGGCGAACCGCACCGGCCAGCCCTTCACCGATCCGTCCGGCGTGCGGCTGCGGTCCTGGCTCGGCCTCGACGAGGCGGCCTTCTACGATGCCTCCCGCGTCGCCATCGTGCCGATGGGCTCGTGCTTCCCCGGCCTCGACGCCAAGGGCGGCGACCGGCCGCCGCGGCGGGAATGCGCGGAGCGCTGGCGGGCCGAGCTCTTCGCCGGGCTTCCGGACCTCGAGCTGATCCTGGTCATCGGCCAGTACGCGCAAGGGTGGCATCTCGGGAAGATGCCGGGCGGGCTGACCGCCACGGTGCGCGACTGGCGCGCGATCCTCTCCGCGCCGCGCCGACCGCGGGTGCTGCCGTTGCCGCACCCCTCCTGGCGCAACAACGGCTGGCTCAAGCGCGAGCCCTGGTTCGAGGCCGAGTTGCTCCCCGTCCTGCGCACCGAGGTGGCGCGGGTGATGACCGTCCCGGCGGAGGGCGATTGACAAACCCGGAGGGCGGCCCGATCCCTCGCCCCCGACCGGAGACCGCATGAGCCAGATCACCGACCCGCGCGACCGCCTGATCGTCGCCCTCGACCTCGCCGACGTGGAGGCCGCCCGCGCCCTGGTGGACCGGATCGGGGACGCAGCCACCTTCTATAAGATCGGCTACCGGCTCGGGTACAACGGCGGCCTCGCCTTCGCGCGCGAGCTGACGGGGCGCGGCCTGAAGGTCTTCCTCGACCTCAAGCTCCACGACATCGGCAACACGGTGGAGGAGGGTGTGCGGGCGGTGGCCGGCCTCGGCGCCAGCTTCCTCACGGTGCACGCCTATCCGCAGACCATGCGGGCGGCGGTGCGCGGCCGGAGCGGAGACCTGAAGATCCTCGCCGTCACCGTGCTCACCTCCTACGACGAGGCCGACGCGCGGGAGGCCGGCTACGCTCTGCCGGTGGCCGAGATGGTGGCCAAGCGCTCAGGTCAGGCCCGGGAGATCGGCATCGACGGGATCGTCTGCAGCGCTGCCGAGGCGGTGGCTGTGCGCGGCATCGTCGGGCCGGACCGCCTGATCGTGACGCCGGGCATCCGTCCCGCCGGGTCCGATCTCGGCGACCAGAAGCGGGTGCTGACGCCCGGAGAGGCGCGCCGGGCCGGCATCGACCACGTGGTGGTGGGACGCCCGATCACGGGCGCGGCCGATCCGCGGGCGGTGGCACGGGCGATCGTTGGCGAGATGGAGGCGGCGTGATGGTCAGAGGCTACTGGATCGTGCGGGTCGACGTGAGCGACCCGGAGGCCTACGGGCGCTACGCGAAGGCGAACGGGGCTGCCTTCGCCAAGTTCGGCGGCCGCTTCCTCGTGCGGGGCGGCGGCTTCGAATCCGTTGCGGGCACGGCGCGGGCCCGCAACGTGGTGCTGGAATTCCCGAGCTATGAGGCGGCGCTCGCGTGCTGGAACTCCGACCTCTACCAGGAGGCCCGCGCGCTCCAGGGCGGCACCGAGGCCGAGATCATCGTGATCGAGGGCTATGACGGCCCGCAGCCGGGCGCCACGGAGGTCCCGCCGACCGCGAACACCCCGGCCTCGGAATAGGCGCTGCTCTTCGCGCGTCGAGCGCGGAAGCGCGGCGTGTCCCGGGTGCTTGCCGATCGCGCCGGGCCGTTCGAAGGTCGCCCCCCCCTCAGCCTGCGGCCGGATGCCCCGGGCGCAGGCCGCGGAGCACGAAGGCGATGATCTGGTCGAGGGTCGGCTCGGGCAGTTGCCGCAGCTGGCTGACCATCAGCGGGTGGGTGTGACGCAGGATCGCCGCCTGGACGCAGCGGGCCGCGACCGCCGGGTCCTCCGCCGCGAACTCGCCCGCGCGCACGCCGTCCCGCACGATGCGCTCGAACACGGCGCCGATGCGGTCGACGTGGTGGCGGCAGACCTCCCAGCTCTCCCCCATCGCCGCCTCGATCATCTCGTGGATGCGCGGGTAGCCCGCCCAGCGCTCGACGGTGTCGCGGTGAAGCGTCTCGATGGCCTGCCGCAGCCGCGCCTCGGCGGTGAGGCCGGCCGCATCGGCGATCCGGGCGATCAGCGCTTCGACCTCTCCGGTGACGCGCTCGACCACCGCCTCGTTGATCGCCTTCTTCGAGTCGAAGAAGCGGTAGACGTTGGCCGGGCTCATCTTCAGCGTCTTGGCGATGTCGGCCACCGTGGTCTTCTGGTAGCCGATCTCGCGAAACGAGCGCTCGGCCACCGCCAGGATGCGGCAGCGCGTGGTCGGCGCGCTCTCCTCGGAGGCACCCTCCTGCGCGGAATCCGGATGGGCCAGGGTGGTCATTCTCGCTGCTTGTGCCGTGGCGGGAGCGGGCTGCTGAGCCGGCTTGTGCGCCCTGATTAGGCAGGCCGGCCCGGCCCGTCAAAAGCCGCCCGCCCCGGCGGTGGTTCCGGAGCGGGGCGATCCGCCGCCCGGCCGATCGCGGAACCCCGCCGGGGGGTGTCGATTGCCTCGCCGAGAGCGGCCCCCGGCCGTCCCCCAGGAAGCGAGCGACGGGACATGAAGCTGCAGAACAGGCGGGCCCTGGTGACGGGCGCGGATTCCGGTATCGGCCGGGCGACCGCGGAGCTGCTGGCCCGCGAGGGGGCCGACGTCGCGATCACCTACAACACCGACGCCGACGGCATCCGCGAGACAGAAGCGCGCGTCGAGGCCGCGGGCCGGAGGGCCCTGTCGCTCCAGCTCGATGTCGGCGACCCCGCCTCGGTGCGGGCGGCCTACGACACGATCGCGAGCCGGTTCGGCGTGCTCGACATCCTGGTCGCCAATGCCGGCCAGGCGATGAGCGGCATGGCGGTGGCCGACATGGAGGATGCGCGACTCGAGCAGATCCTCAGGGTGAACCTGATGGGCCCGCTCTTCACCGTGCGACCCTTCATCCACCTGCGGCGCGCGGCGGGCGGGCGCGGCAAGGTCGTGTTCGTCTCCTCGGTCGCCCAGCACCTGCCGACGCCCGAGAGCGCGCCCTACGGCATGTCGAAGGCGGGCCTCGGCTCCCTCTGCCGCAGCCTGTCGCGGGAGCTCGCCGAGGACCGGATCAACGTGAACAACGTCGCCCCCGGCCTCATCGAGACGCCGATGACCGCCGACCGCTTCGAGAACCCCGACAAGCTGGAGACGTCCCTCGAGCGGATCCCGTGGCACCGGGCCGGTCAGCCCGAGGACATCGCGCAGGCGATCCTCTACCTCGTCTCGGACGAGGCGGACTACGTCACGGGCCACACGCTCGTGGTCGATGGCGGCCTCACCATGCAGTGGGGCGGGGCGTGACGCGGCTCAGAAGAACCGCTCCTTGATCACGATCGTGTCACCGGGCCGGACCGGATAGCTCATCGGCACGATGCCGTTGACGAGCCCGCCCGGCCCCCCACGGGTCAGGACGGCGTAGTCGCGCGCCGCCCTCGGGCCGAAACCGGCCGCGATCGCCACCGCGCTCTCCACCGTCATGCCGTTGACGTAGGGGTACTGCCCCGAGGTCGTGACCTCGCCCAGGATGTAGAAGGGGCGGTAGGCGTCGACCTCGACGGTGACGTGGGGCTCCCGCACGAAGCCCGAGGCGAGCCTCGCCTCGATGGTGCGGGCGGCCTGGGCGGTGCTCTGCCCGCCGATCCCGACCGCGCCGATCAGCGGCATGGCGATGCGGCCTGCGCCGTCCACCGCGTAGATGTTCGAGAGGTTGTCCTGCCCGAATACGATCACCCGCAGCTTGTCGCCGGCCGCCAGCGTGTAGCGGGCGCCGATCGAGCCGGTGCCGGTGGCGTCGAGATCCGCGGTGCGGAACTCGGGACGGAGGCAGCCGCCGAGGGCGAGGCTGCCGGAAAGTGCCAGGAGCAGAGCGCGCCGGTTCATCACACCATGACCGTCGGAGAATACCAGATGCGACGAGGCCTAATCCGTTAGGGTTAATGAAGACTGACCCGGCCCGCACACGGCCTGCGCGCCACGAGCGGGTACGGCCGGGCTTAACGGGTGCTCAACCTTAACCGCCTCATGATGCAGCCGGGCGGCAGGTTCGCCCGTACCGTCGCGAAGGCCGTTCATGTCCCGCCCCAGCCCGCGCGCAACAGCCGAAGGTCGCCCCTCGGGGGAGGGCGTGAGCGTGGCCGAATTGCCGGGCCTGCTGCGCCGCTCCTGGGCCTGGATCCTGCTCCCGACGCTCGCCGCCGCCGTCGCCGCCCTCGCCTTCGTTCAACTCGTGCCACCGCGCTACACGGCAGAAGCCAAGCTCTTGCTGGAGAGCCGCGACCCCGCCTTCGCCCGCACCGCGCAGGAGCGCGCCGACCAAGCGACGCCGATCGACGAGCAGGCGGTCGCGAGCCAGGCGCAGGTGATGATGTCGCGCGACCTCGCCCGCGAGGCGATCCGCCGGCTCAAGCTCGTCGGCAACCCGGAATTCGACCCCGAGGCGGCCCCGCCCGGCCCCCTGCGCCAGGCGCTGATGCTGCTGGGTCTCGCCCGCAACCCTCTCGAACGCCCGGCCGAGGAGCGGGTGCTCGACACCTTCCTGGAGCGCCTGCTGGTCTACCCGGCGGGCAAGTCGCGCATCCTCACGGTCGAGTTCCGCTCCCGCGATCCGGACCTCGCGGCCGAGGGCGCCAACACGGTGGCCGAACTCTATCTCGGGTCCCTGGAGGCGGCCAAGGTCGATACCGCCCGCTACGCCTCGACCTGGCTCGGGGGCAACATCGACACGCTCCGCCGCCGCGTCACCGAGGCCGAGGCCAAGGTGGAGGCCTTCCGGGCCAAGAACGGTCTCGTCTCCGGCTCCGCCGGGACGGGCCAGCGCCTGACCAGCCAGCAGCTCTCCGAACTCTCGACCCAGCTCTCGCAGGCCCGCACCATCCAGGCCGATCTCGCGGGCCGGGTGAAGTCGATCAAGGAGATGATCAAGGACGGGCGCGCCTTCGAGATCCCGGATGTGGCCAACAACGAGCTGATCCGGCGCACCATCGAGAACCGCATCACCGTGCGGGCGCAGCTCGCGCTCGAATCGCGCACGCTGCTGCCCGCGCATCCCCGCATCAAGGAGCTGACCGCGCAGGTCGGCGAGCTCGACGCGCAGATCCGGGCCGCGGCCGAGCGCATCGGGCGGACCCTGGAGAACGACGCGCGCATCGCCGCCTCCCGCGTCGAGAGCCTCCAGGCCGCCGTCGACGGGCAGCGCGACGTGGTGGTGAAGGGCAATTCGAGCGAGGTGGAGCTGCGCGCGCTGGAGCGCGAGGCCAAGGCACAGCGCGAGCAGCTCGAATCCTACCTCTCGCGCTACCGCGAGGCCGCCGCCCGCGACGCCGAGAGCGCGACGCCCGCCGATGCCCGAATCGTCTCGCGGGCGGTGCGGCCGGAGCAGCCCTCCTTCCCGAAGAAGCTGCCGACGCTCGGCTTCGCGACGCTGCTGGCCTTCCTGCTCTCGAGCGGTGCGGTGATCGGCCGGCGGCTCCTGGCCGAGCCCGGTCTCCCGCCGTCACAGGACGGCGACGCGCCTTGGGGCGGCGACGCGCCGCAAGGCGGCGGCGACGGGCCGGGCGGTCGGGGCCGCTCCTGGCGGCGCACCGAGCCCTACAGCTTCCCCGAGGCCATGCCGCCGAACCGCTGGGAGGGCGGAGCCGCCGCCAACGCGGATGCCGCCCGCCCCGCGGCCCAGGCCGGGATGCCCGCCTCGGAAGCGTCGGCAACCACGGATCTCGGCGCGCGGGCGGCCGCGCCCGCGCCGGATCCGGCCGGCTTCGCGCTCGGCCCACTGGTCGCCCGCCTCGGCAGTGGCCCGCGCCGCGCCGCCGGCCGCACGGTGCTGGTGGTCGAGACCGAACCGCGCCGGGACGGCGACCTGCCGGACGCGCTGGCCCGTCACCTCGCCGCGGGCGCCGCGACGCTGATGGTCGACCTGAACGGACCCGAGGAGGAGGCGGACGAGGCCGGCCTCACCGACCTCGTCGCCGGCGAGGCAACCTTCCAGGACGTGATCCAGGCGACCGGCAGCCTGCAGCGGATCGCCACCGGGTCCATCGACACGCAGGTGCTGCTGGACGAGCCCGAAACGCTGGCCGCCACGGTCGAGGCGACGGCCGAGGCCTATGCCTGGGTGGTCTTCCGCCTGCGCCTCGCGCCCGACGTCCTCGCTCTTCTGGCGCATCTCGCCCCGCAGATGGACAGCGTGATCCTCGCCTCGAACGCCTCCGCGGACGACGCCGAACTCGGCGAGCTGTTCGGCCTCGCCGAGGATGCGGGCGCCGGACAGGTGCTGGTGGCGCAGGACCGCCCGGCGCGCCGCGCCGCGGCGATCGAGGCCCCCGCCGAGGAGCCGATGGCGCTGCGGCTGACCGCGGCCTGAGCCTGCCGCGGGCGACCTTCAGGCCCGCAGCCGACGCAGGCGCCCGAGCAGGGCGGAGAGGCGGGGGTCGCGCTTAATCCGACGCTTGGCGCGGATGAACCCGGCCGCGGCCAGCGCGTAGGCCCGGCCCCGCAGGGTGACCGGCAGGATCGGCTGAGCGATCGCGATGGTCTCGTCGCAGGTGTTCTGCTTGTAGCGCGCCTCGCCGATGCCGAGATCGAGGCTGCGCCGTCCGCGGGCGGCCTGATCGCGCACGAGGTGCTGCAGCAGCAGGTCGCCGGGACTGGACCTGGCGATGTCCGGATCCGCGTCGAAGGCGGTGAACATGCCGCTGTACCGAAGCGTGTCGACCGCGCCGCCGAAGGTCGCGAGCACGCGGCCGGTGCGGCCGGCCACCAGCGCGTGGATCTCGATCGCCGGATCGGGTCCGGCGGCGGCCCGCGCGAGGAAGGTGCGGATGGCGGGATCGGCATAGGGGTCGCGCAGGCCCTGCGCCGCGAGCCGCGCCGCCTTCTGCGCGTGGAAGGCCGCCAGGAAGGCGGCGCACGCCTCCGGCGTCTCGGCCCTGATGCAGGCAAGGGGGCCGAGGCTCTCGGCCAGACGCCGCTCCTTCGCGCGCAGCTTCTTGCGCGCGTCCGCGCTGAAGGCCCGGCGCAGGCTCGCCTCGGGATCGGGGTCGAGCCGCATGCCGTAGGCGTCGCTCGGCGCTGCGGGCGCCCCGGCGGCCAGAGGGTTGGGCCTCCCGTCCCAGTGCCGGGGCTGGGATCCCAGCAGGAACACGTCGATCCCCGCGGGCCGCGCCGCCCCGCGCAAGGCGCGCCGCAGCGCCCCGGGCGCGAGCGCCGCCGCCTCGGGATCGGCGAAGAGGGGCAGGTGGAAGTTCGCCTGCGCGCCGCCGACGACGCGCGCGATCCGCACGCCGAACGACCGATACAGGCACAGGGGCAGGAGCAGGCGCGGGCGCCCGGCCGCGTCGCGCACCACCAGCACCCGGATGCCGGACGGGTCTGGCAGGGCGCAGACGTAGGCCGAGATCCAGGCGAAGCGCTGATAGGGCGTTGCGAGGCGTCCCGCCCGCGCTTCGAGAGCGCGCCAGAGTTCCTCGGCCTCCGCGAGGCCGGGCAGGATCTCGGCCCGCAGGGTCGGCCCATCCGCCTCGGCCGAACCGCTCTCGGGATTCAGGACCCGAACCGTCATGCGCTCTCCGCGAGCCCGGACCGACGCGTCCGGAACGGCCGCACGGACGCAGCCCCTATAGCGCGAGCGTCGGCCGGGAGCACGCGGGAACACCCGGCACGACGGCTCAAGGAGGTGGATAATCAGATGTCGGCGGCCCGGACCAAGTCCTGGCTTTCGCCTTCCTTTACCGCCGCGCCGCGACAGTCGCCCGGTCAGCCCGGTCCCGGGCCCCGGGGCCGCCCGCCATGCTCTCCTCCCGCGCCCGCCACCGCCTGTTCGAGGCCGGGTTCCGGACGGTCGCGGCGACCGGGGCCGACCGTTGGCTGACGCCGCTCACCCGCGGCCGCGGGCTGATCCTGACCTTCCACCACGTCCAGCCGGAGCCGCCCGCCGCCTTCGCGCCGAACCGGCTCCTGTCGATCACGCCGGACTTCCTCGATCTGACGCTGAGGACGCTGCGGGCGCGCGGCTTCGCGCTCTGCGCCCTCGACGATGTCCCGGCGCGCCTCGCCCGCGGGGACGGCCCGCCCTTCTGCGCCCTGACCTTCGACGATGGGTACCGCGACAACGCCGTCCACGCTGCGCCGGTGCTCGCCCGCCACGGGGCACCCTGGACCTTGTTCGTGGCGAGCGACTTCGCCGCGGGCGAGGGACGGCTCTGGTGGGTCGAGCTGGAGCGCGCCGTCGCGCGCCTCGACCGGGTGCGGCTGGAGGCGGGCGGACACCCGATCGACCTGCCGGCGCGCAGTCCCGTCGAGAAGACCCGTGCCTTCGAGGCGGTCTACCGCGCGCTGCGGGCCGGGCCGGAGGATGAACTCCTCGCCCGGATCGGGGATCTCTGCCGCGCGGCCGGCCTCGCGCCGGGGACGGCGGCCGCCGAGCTGTGCCTGGACTGGGACGCGCTGCGGGCGCTCGGCCGCGACCCGGCGGTGAGTTTCGGCGCCCACACGCGGAGCCACCCGATGCTGGCCAAGCACCCGCGCGAGGCGGCCCTCGCCGAGATCGCCGGGAGCCGGACCCGGATCGAGGCGGAGCTCGGCCGCCCGGTCCGGCATCTCTCCTATCCGGTGGGCGACCCGACCTCGGCAGGGCCGCGGGAGTTCGCGCTGGCGCGGGACCTCGGCTTCGCGACCGCCGTCACGACCCGGCCCGGCCACCTCTTCGCGGAGCACGCGGCGCACCTGCACGCCCTGCCGCGGGTCTCGGTGAACGGCTGCCACCAGTCGGCCGCGGCGCTCGGCGGGCTGCTCTCGGGCGTTCCGCTCCTGGCCTGGAACAGGGGCCGGCGGCTGAACGTCGCCTGACCCGCCGGGTCAGCGGCGGCCGCCCGAGGTGAAGACCGCGCGCTGGCGCCCGTGCCGGCCGCGGTAGCGCCGGCCGCGGCCCGCCTCGGCCCGCGGCTCCTCCGCCTGGGGGATCGCGGCCTGGGTCGCGGCGGAGGGGGTGTCCGCGGCGGCGAAACCTCCCGCCACGTTGCGGGCGGCGGGGCCGAACATCGCGAGGCACTGGTTGTAGGCGAGATCGTTCTTCAGGCGCTCGCACTCGCCGACGGATCGCGGCGCCCCCTGGGCAAGGGCGGGACCGGCGGCAAGGACGACGAGACCGGCGAGGACAGGCCGGCACGGGAACGATCGGGGCATCGGATATCGCGGCTGGAGGGGACAAGCGCGGCGCTTGTCCCGCCTTCTCGTCCCGGAGTGCGGCGAAATCTGGGGCCCGCGCCCCTCTCAGGCGTCCGGCCGCTCCATCCAGCGGATCAGCGGCATCAGGGGGAAGATCCAGGCGATGCCGAGGATGCAGTAGACCACCGTCTGCAGCGCCGGGTGCAGCTGGGAGATGCGGCTGTCGGCCAGCGCCATGGCGAGCGGGGCGTAGAGCATCACGAAGGCGATGAGCCCCACCGTTCCGATCAGGGTACGGGTGCGACGGCGCAGGGCGGTCCTCATGGCGATCCTCTTGGCGATCCTCTTGGAAACCCCGCGCGATGCCGCAGCGGCATTGCCGGGCGTTGCCCCCGGCGGCGGCATTGCCTAACCGGAGGCGGACGTAACCGAAAAGCAGATCTGACGCGATGCGGCTCTCCATCCACGGCCGGCCCGACGACCTCACCGGTGCAACGCGCGGATCCGGCGTGCGCGCCTGGCTCTACATCGTGGCCGCCCTCGTGGTCGCGATGGTGGCGGTGGGCGGCGCGACCCGGCTCACCGGCTCCGGCCTCTCGATCACCGAGTGGCGCCCGGTGACCGGCGCGGTGCCGCCGCTCTCGGCCGCCGACTGGGCCGCCGAGTTCGACAAGTACCGCGACACGCCGCAGTACCGGATCCTCAACCAGGGCATGGGGCTCGCCGACTTCAAGGTGCTCTACTTCTGGGAATGGGGGCACCGCCTGCTCGGGCGCTTCCTCGGCCTCGTCTTCTTCCTGCCGCTCGTCTGGTTCTGGTGGCGCGGCCGGATCGGGCGCCGCCTCGGGCTCGGGCTGCTGGCGCTGGGGCTCCTCGGCGCGCTTCAGGGCACGGTCGGCTGGATCATGGTGGCGTCGGGCCTCAAGCCCGGCATGACGGCGGTGGCGCCGCTGAAGCTCGCGATCCACCTGACGCTGGCGAGCCTGATCCTGGCCGGCCTCGTCTGGCTGGCCGCGGGCGAGCGCCGGGACGTGCGGGCGCCCGCACCGGCGCGGCTGCGCGCCGCGGC
>NZ_BPQM01000142.1 GCF_022179245.1 Methylobacterium gregans | reverse complement strand
AGGCCGGGGTGCCGGGGGCGGATGTGGCGCAGGAGAGCGAGATCGTGCCCGAGATGAGCGGGGCGGCGCGCAGGATCGTCGTGATCGGAGCGCCGATCGATGTCGGCACCAGCGAGCCGGGCGCCCTGATGGGGCCGGCTGCCCTGCGTACGGCCGGCCTGATCCGCAGCCTGCGCGATCTCGGCCACGACGTCGTCGACGCGGGCGACGTTGCGCCTGACCTCGCCCCGGAGGCGCGAGGCCTGACCGCCGTCGCCGCCTGGACCCGGGACCTAGCTGGGGCCGTGGAGGCGGCGCTCGGTGCGGGCGGCCTGCCGCTGGTGATGGGCGGCGACCACAGCCTGTCCCTGGGCTCCGTCGAGGGCGCGATGCGCCACTGCGCGGCGGCGGGCCGGCCGCTCTTCGTGCTCTGGCTCGACGCGCACGCCGACTTCAACACGCCCGAGACCTCCCCCTCGGGCAACATCCACGGCATGCCGCTCGCGGCGCTCTGCGGCGAGCCGGGCTTCTCCGGGCTGTTCGAGGATGCCGCGCGGGCGAGCCTTGACCCCGCGCGGGTCCACCTGTTCGGCCTGCGCTCGATCGATGCGGGCGAGCGCGCACTGGTACGCGCGCGCGCGCTCGGCGTGACCGATATGCGCGACATCGACGAGTTCGGCGTGGTGGCGCCGCTCCGGCGCATCCTCGAGCGCGTGGCGGAGGCCGGCGGCCACCTGCACGTCAGTTTCGACATCGATTTCCTGGACCCCGCGATCGCGCCGGGCGTCGGCACCACGGTGCCGGGCGGGGCGACCTTCCGCGAGGCGCATCTCATCATGGAGATGCTGCACGATTCCGGGCTGGTCCGCTCCCTCGACGTGGTCGAGCTGAACCCGTTCCTCGACGAGCGGGGGAGGAGCGCCCGCGTGCTGGTGGAACTGGTCGCCAGCCTGTTCGGCCGCCGCATCCTCGACCGCCCCACGCCGCCGATCGAGGCCGTGCCCGGACGCGGCCCGGCATGAACGCGCACGTTCCTTTGACCGTCCCTTCCACCGGGGCGGCGCCCGCGCGTCAGCGCTCGGTGGGGCACGTCGCGCTCCTGGCGGAGGGGCCCGGCCCGGCTCGGCTGCGCGATCTCGCCGAAGCCGGGCCGCTGCGGCTGCGTTTTCCTCGCCGCCACGGCGCTGATGAGACCGAGGCCGTGCTCGTCAACACCGCGGGCGGCGTCGCCTGCGGTGACCGCTTCAGCGTCGCGATCGACCTCGCGGCGGAGGCGCGGCTCTGTTTCACCAGCACGGCGGCGGAGAAGATTTATCGCTCGGACGGGCCGATCAGCCGGATCGAGAACCGGGTTCGCCTCGGGCCGGGCGCCCGGCTCGCCTGGCTGCCGCAGGAAACGATCCTGTTCGACCGGGTGCGGGTGCGCCGGAGCTTCGAAGCGGACCTTGCACCCGACGCGGCCCTGTTGATCTTCGAGGCCGTGGCTTTCGGGCGGACCGCCCGGGGCGAGACCCTCGGCGCGGCACTGTTCGAGGATGCGTGGCGCGTGCGCCGGGCTGGTCGGCTCGTCTACGCCGACGCACTGCGGCTCGACGGGGCCGTCGGCGCCCTGCTCGCCCGCCCAGCCATCGGCGGCGGGGCCGCCGCTTGCGCTACGCTGCTCGACCTCTCTCCCGGCGCCGAGGCCCGGTTGGACGAGGCGCGGGGCCTGCTCGATGGCGCCGCGACCCTCGGCGTAGAGACGGGCGCGAGCGCCTGGAACGGGCACCTCGTCGTGCGAATGCTCGCGCCCGCGATCGGGCCGCTGCGCAGTCTGGCCGCCCGCTTCCTCGAAGCCTACCGTGCGGCGCCCCTGCCCCGGGTCTGGCAGAGCTGAGGTGCCGCACGGTTTCGCTGCGAAAGGCCGCGCAAAGTCGTTGCCTCGCGACCCGCACCTCTGCTAGACACCGCCCACCTTGAGCCGGCTGCCCGGCTCGGGACGCGACGCTGCCCTTGAGGGCCGCGGATGCCGAGGGCCTCGTGGCGGAGTGGTTACGCAGAGGACTGCAAATCCTTGCACCCCGGTTCGATTCCGGGCGAGGCCTCCAAAAACTCCCGATCCATCTCCGAATGATCCTGCATGCCGACCCGGACCGGGGCTTGGGCGCGCGGGATCGTGCGAACCGACAACCGTCGCGGCATCGCCGGACGACGCGATGGTCCGTCCTGTTGCAGAGCCCCAAGAGCAGGACTGGACTTGCTGATGCAGAGCCGGTCGTGGGTGTAGGCGCAGGTGTCATTTCTGATTTGCGCGCAAAGACTTATGATCGTTCCGCGTCGCCGGTGTGACGGTTCGGACACGCTTCTGCGACGGTGCGAAATCCGCGCTTGCCAGCACCCATCCGCCTGTGTAGATACGGCTTCACTGATCCCCGATAGCTCAGTTGGTAGAGCAGGCGACTGTTAATCGCCTTGTCGCAGGTTCGAGTCCTGCTCGGGGAGCCAGTTCTTCCGTAAGCATAGATATTGCCAAGTCATTCGGGTCGCGTTCGTCCCGAAGATATGCTCGCGTTGCGCCCGCGCGCTCGACGGCGTCCTGCGCGGCGAATGCAGCCCTCTGGAAATCTTTGGACTGACCCGCGGACATGTCCGCGCTGGCAACCGACCCGTTTCGGTCTCCGAGCCGGTACGCCGCTAAAGCTCGATCCGGCGCTTTCGCCGTCGAGGTCGAAGATCTCGCTGGGCACGGTGTATGGCACGCTCCTGCACCGGCGCGCCGCGGTTGCAGACGCTGTCGACGACCGTGATGTCCACGTATCGGGCCCGCCCGCCGACGGCGCCGAGTGCGGAGTTCAGGGCGTCGTCGATCGCCGCGGCGTGACGCGCGAGGGTCTGGAGCGTTCGACGTTCCGCTGCCTCATGCGCCGCAGCGTCGGCGGCAGGATGCGGGCCGGTAGTCTGAGCTGGAGCCGGCAGGTACCACGCATGCGCGGCAGATTTTCTTCCCGGGTGGGAGGTGCGTCCCAGCACGTCGTGCCACTGATGATAGGTCTATATTGAAATCATCCAGGGAGGATCTGGTCGAGTTCAAATGACCAGTGCAACGACGCAGATGAGGAACATGATGAGCATTCGTATCGCCGCCGCTGTTGCCGTTCTCGTGATCGGCGTTGCTGCGCCGGCCTCCTCCGTGCTGGCCTTTCCCTACGATGGCCCCCGCGGCCACTACACCGGTTTCGCCTCGGAAGGAGTGGAGACAACGGGCGCGCTCGGCTTCTACGGCAGCCGCAACCCGGCCCATTGTCCGATGAGTTCGGCCGCCGAGGGCAACGCCAACCAGCAGAACTTTCCAGTCAAGCAGTACGGTCAGACCGCGGGCGGAAACCGCTGCTGAGTTGATCCTCGCATGGGATGATCCGGGACCGCCTTCGGGCGGTCCTTCACGCGTCGGTTGATCATCGTAGCCGGCGAGGCAGATCGCGCCATCCCGGTCTATTGCTTTGCTCCGTTACCGCTTCACCACTCCGTTACATCTTCCGGCCTAGGAATTGCTACTGCTCCTGCCTGGAGTTTGAAGGAACGGTGACGTCGCATGGGCCTCCTGCGGAGCGCCGAGTCTCAACGGATCGGGTTGATCCGCCGCGACCAGCTCGACGCTGTTCGTGGAAGCGTCCTCAATGCGATTCCCATCAATGCGCTGCTCGGCTTGGCCGGCCTCTTCGTCGCGGCGCATGCGGGCCGGACGGAACCGGGTCTGATCTGGTTCGCCGCCTCGTCTGCCGCCAACCTGCTGCGAATCGGACTCTGCCGGACCGCCTGCCCAGGCTTGGCGCTGACACGCGCGACGCCGCTCGAGCTGGCGGCCGCCGCCGCCCGGTCGGTCGACCGGCACCTGCGCCTGTGCTGGCTGGCGGCCCTTCTGTCCGGCGCGGTCTGGGCCTTCCTGCCGCTTCTCTGCGCGGGCTACACCTCGGACCAGACGCTGTTCTATCTCACCATCACATGCGGCATCACCGCGGGGGCGGTGACCTACGGGACAGCCTTCGCCCGCATCCCGATCTCCTTCATCACGCCGCCGCTCCTCTCCGCTGCGGCCTGCCTGTTCTACGCGGGCGGCTTCGACCGCACCTGCCTCGCCGCCACGGTCGTACTCTACCTGATGGCCCTCATCCGCGGCGCCGTCGCCTCGGAGGCGGGTTTCCGCGAGACGAGCCGCCTGAAGCATGAGGCGACGGCGCTCGCCGAGGCGCACGAGGCGGCGCATGCCAGCGCGCGCGCGCTGGCCGAGGAGATGCGGGTCCGCGCGACTCACGACGCTCTGACCGGGCTCTTGAACCGCGCGGGCTTCGCCCAGCAGGCGGAGGAGCGGCTCGCCGACCGGCCCTGCCTGATGCTGCTCGACCTCGACGGCTTCAAGTCGGTCAACGACATCTACGGCCACACCACCGGGGATCGCCTCCTTGCAGAGGTCGCGCGGCGCATTGCCGAGAGCCTGCCGACGGGATGCTGCGCCGCGCGCCTGGGCGGTGACGAGTTCGCCCTCCTGTACGACCCCGCGGCATCGGACTGCCCGCCCGAGCGGCTCGCCAAGCGCCTGATCGGGCGCGTGGCCGAGCCGTTCGAGAGCTTCGTCACCGGGCGTCTGGGCATGAGCATCGGCATCTGCCAGGTCCCGGCCGACAGCGTGACCGACCTGCTGACCTGCGCGGACCAGGCGCTCTACGCCGCCAAGGCCGCGGGCCGGAACCGCTTCCGCGCCTTTGACGAGGGGCTGTTGCGTTGCCTCGCGATGCGCCGGGACTGCGAACGCGATCTGTCGCGCGCCCTGGCGGAGGGCGCCCTCGCAGTGTGGTTCCAGCCGATCTTCGGGCAGGCGGGACGCAACGTGGTGGGCCTCGAGGCGTTGGTGCGCTGGCACCATCCGGTGCACGGCTGGATCCCGCCGGGTGACCTGATCGCGGCGGCGTCCGCGGCGGGCCTCACCGAGTCGCTCTTGCGCTTCATCCTCGAGCAGGTCTGCACGATGATGCTGACCCTGCGCGAGCGCGGGCTCGGAGATGTGCGCGTCGCCATGAACGTCTCGCCCCGCGAGATGGCGCAGATTCCCGTTGACGAGATCGTGCTCGGGCGGCTGCGGGCGCTCGGCCTGTCGCTCCCGATGCTGGAGATCGAGATCACCGAGGAGACCGCGCTCGACATCGAGGCCACGCAGGGCAAGCTCTCCGCCCTGTCGCAGGCCGGGATCCGCCTGGCGCTCGACGATTTCGGGGTGGGCTACTCCGCCCTCGCCTCTCTGCGCGCCCTGCGGGCGGACCGGATCAAGATCGACCGGAGCCTCGTCACTGGGCTCGCCGCTTCCGACGACAAGCGCGGGCTCGTCCAGGCGGTGCTCGGCCTCGGCCGGGCCCTGGGTCTCGACGTGGTCGCGGAGGGCGTGGAGACCGCCGAGGATCTCGCGACGCTGGAAGCGTTGGGCTGCCGCTTCATGCAGGGCTATCATCTGGGCCGGCCTGCTCCGGCCGATGCGACGTTGCGGATGATGGCGGACCTGCGCGCGAGCGCGGCCTGACGCATCCGGCAGCTCATCCCTCAAAAGCGCTAGGCTGTCGCGAGACTCGTTCGAGAGCCGGTAAAGTGTTGAGCGGGCGCCACACGCGCGCGACATCTGTTCGCGACGTTTCCCATCGTTAGCCGGCGCGATTGACGGAGCAAAGGTCCGCATCGATAGCATTGTCCGTGGGGGCTGATGCCTGTGGTGGAGAGCCATGGCAGGTCAGGCCTCGCCCTTCGTCTTCTCTGGATTGTCTCCGATCGCGCCGGATCCTGCCCGTTCCTTGGGGGTGGGCCGCAGCGCCGAGGTCTTCGCGGACGCTCCGGGCCGCGTCCTCAAGCTCTACGTTGCCGGATCCGATCCGGAGGCGATCGCGGCGGAATTCCGCGCCTCGCGGCTCGCCCACGCGCAGGGCCTGCCCTCGGTTCGGGCGCACGCCGTGGTCGCGCGCGGCGAGCGCACCGGCATCCTGTTCGATCGGGTCGAGGGCCGCACCCTGCTCCGGCACTGCGGCGTCAATCCGCTGCGCGTGATGCCGGGTTTCCGCGCCCTTGCCCTGATGCACCGGCGCATCCATGCCCGCTCGGGCGCCGGCCTGCCCGATCAGCACGCGATCCTGCGGGAAAGCATCGTGCGGGCTCGCATCTCGGAGGGCGCGCGCGCGGCCGCGCTCGCCCGGCTGGAACGCCTGCCGCGGGGCGAGGCCCTCTGCCACGGCGACCTGCATCCCGAGAACGTGCTGGTCACCCGCGACGGCTGGCGCGTGGTGGATTGGCAGAAGGCCGTGGCAGGCCACCCGGCCGCCGACGTGGCACGGACCGCCATGCTCATCCGCTTCGGTCGCGTGGTGGACGGCCCCGGCAGAGCGGCCGCCATGGCGCGTCTGCGCGACCTCGTCGCCTTCTGGTACACGCTCTGTTACCGGCAGGGACCGGGTCCGCGGATCGGGTTCGCAGAGATCCGGGCCTGGACGCTTCCCGTCGCCGCCGCGCGTCTCGCCGGCCGCGTCGCCGAGAACGAGGCGGTCCTGCGCGCGGAGGTCGAACGGCTCGCCGCCGAGGAGCGGGGCTGAGGCGCGCCGGGTCCGACGGGCGCGGGTTGTCATCATGTCGCCCCGGCTCCGCACGCTTGGGGCTTCTCGCCCGCGCGGCGCGGCGTTAGGCCGTTGGCGGCGCCGAACCGGCAGCCCCCGTCCCGTCCCCCGTCCTCAGGAGACCTCGCGATGACCCGATTCCCGCCGGATGCCCGCTTCCCGCGCCTCGGCGCGCTCGGACTGGCCGGCCTCGTGCTCATCGCGTCCGCGGGGCTCGCCGCGGCCCACGACTACACGGCCGGCAGCCTCAAGATCGGCCATCCCTGGTCGCGGGCGACGCCCGGCGGCGCCAAGGTCGCGGGCGGCTACGTCACCGTGACCAACACCGGCACCGAGCCCGACCGGCTGGTCGGCGGCTCGCTCAGCGAGGCCGGTCGGACCGAGCTCCACAGCATGTCGATGCAGGGCGACGTGATGAAGATGGCTCCGATCGAGGGCGGTGTCGCGATCGCGCCCGGCGAGACCGTCAAGCTCGCCCCCGGCGGGAACCACATGATGTTCCTCGATCTGAAGACCCAGCTGAAGCAGGGCGCCCGGATCAAGGGGACCCTGGTCTTCGAGAAGGCCGGCACCGTGCCGGTGGAGTTCGCGGTGGAGAGCATCGCCGCCAAGGCGCCCGCCGAGGGCGAGGCCGGGCACGATCATTCCGGCCACAAGCATGCCCACTGAGGGGGCCTCGCGCCGCAGCGTCCTGCTGACCTTCGGCCTGCTCGGTCTCGGGCTCGCGGCGATCGTCGGCACGACCGTCGCGCTGCTGCCGGGCGGGCCGATGCGGCCGGCGATGTCGGTCATCGGCGGCCCGTTCCGGCTGCAGTCGAGCAAGGGCGGCGTGCTCGATTCCGCGACGCTCGCGGGCAAGCCCTACCTCGTCGGCTTCGGCTTCACGCAGTGCCCGAACGTCTGCCCGACGGTGCTCGCCGACCTCACCAACCTGATCGAGGCCCTGCACCGGGAGGGGCGCGACATCGGCGTCTACTACGTCACGGTCGACCCCGAGCGCGACACGGCCGCGGTGATGCGGGACTACATGGCCTCGTTCAGCGACCGGATCACCGGTCTCACCGGCACGCCGGAGGAGATCCGGCAGGTGGAGCAGGCCTTCCGGGCCGAGGTGCGCAAGGTGCCCCTGAAGGACGGCGGCTACACCTTCGAGCACACCGCGATGCTCTACCTGATGGACGCCTCCGGCCGCTTCGTCGGCCCGCTCGATCTGGCGGCGGGGCAGGAACTCGCCCTGAAGCAGATCCGCGCCGTCCTCTGACCGGGCGTGACCGGAGATCCCGCGCGAACGTCCTCGACAGGCGGGTCCGCTCGCCTAGAGTGCCGTCCGGCCGCTCGGCCGGCCGCTTCTGGAGACCCGACTTGCTCCGCATCGCCCTGTCCGCCGCCCTCTCGGCGGGCGCGCTCTTCGCCTCCGGGGCGGCGGCGCAATCCGCGCTCCCCTCCGCCGCCGAGGCGGTGCGCCTCGTGCGCGAGCACCGGACCAACGGCTACGTGACCGTGGCGCAGACGCTGGCCTACGCGGCGCGCGCGCGCTCCGAGAGCTTCCGCCTCGCCGACATCCGCGCCGAGCGGCGCCCCGGCGAGGACTTCGCCCGGGTCCGGATCTGCTACTGGCTGCGCCCGCCCGGAACCCAGGCCCTGCCGAGCTGTGGGATCGGCTTCGTGGTCACGACGAACCCGGCCCATGTCGAGCCGGAGAGACGCTTCGCAGGGCTCGGCCGCGACCTCCAGGACGGACGGGAGGCCTTCCTGCGCGGCCTCGACCGCGAACTCGCGCAGATCGCCGACCCGCAGACGCGGGCGCTGCGTGGCCTGCTCGACCCCTACGATCTCTACGACGACCGCTGAAGGAACGCGCCCGCTCGGACGATCTGCCGCCTTTGCGGCGGCGCCCCGCATCCCGATCTTACCGTTCTGAGCTGGGAAATCCTGGTGACGGGCGGGCGGCGCGGATCGCGGGCCCCGCCCCGCGGCGCTAGGGTGCTCCGGCCCGGCCCCGGCGGCCCGAGCGAGCGTGCGGCGTATGAACCAGCGGGTGGGACCGCAGAGCGCGGAGCGCGGATCGCCCGTCGAGGCGCTGTCCGGCACGATCGAGCGCGTCACCTTCCACAGTCCCGAGACGGGCTTCTGCGTGCTGAAGGTGCAGGCCCGGGGACGGCGCGACCTCGTGCCGGTCGTCGGGCATGCCCCCGCGGTCGCGGCCGGCGAGTGGATCACCGCCACGGGCCTGTGGTTCTCGGACCGCCAGCACGGCCTTCAGTTCAAGGCCGAGACGCTCAAGGTCACGCCGCCGACCGGTCCGGAGGGGATCGAGCGCTATCTCGCCTCGGGCCAGATGCGCGGCATCGGTCCGGCCATGGCCAAGCGCATCGTCGCGGCTTTCGGCGCGCGCACCTTCGAGATCATCGAGGCCGAGCCGCACCGGCTCATCGAGGTCGGCGGCATCGGCCGCACCCGCGCCGCCCGCATCGTCGCCGGCTGGGCCGAGCAGCGAGCGGTGCGCGAGATCATGCTGTTCCTGCACGCCCACGGCGTCGGCACGGCCCGCGCCGTGCGCATCTTCAAGACATACGGGTACGAGGCGATCGCGGTGATGGGCGAGGACCCGTACCGCCTCGCCCGGGACGTGCGCGGCATCGGCTTCCGCACCGCCGACGCCATCGCGATGAAGCTCGGTCTCGCCCCCGACGCACCCCAGCGCCTGCGCGCGGGCGTCGCCTTCGCGCTGCAGACCGCGATGGACGAGGGGCACTGCGCGCTCCCGCTGGAGCATCTCGCGGGCCTCGCGGAGAAGCTCTTGGAGGTCGAGGCCCCGCTGGTGCGGGCGGCGATCTTCGAGGCGCTCGCCCGCGCCGAGGACGTCGTGGCCGACACGGTCGCGGGCGAGCCCTGCATCTTCCTGAAGGGCCTCCACGCGGCCGAGCGCGGCATCGCCGAGCGCCTCGTGCGCCGGGCGGCCGGCGCGCCGCCCTGGCCGGCGATCGACGTCGAGCGGGCGCTGCCCTGGGTCGAGGCACGCACCGGCAAGACGCTCTCGCCCTCGCAAGGCGAAGCCGTGCGCCTGCTGCTGGCCTCCAAGATCGCCGTGATGACCGGCGGCCCTGGCGTCGGCAAGACGAGCACGCTCGATTCCGTGCTGCGCATCCTGGCGGCCAAGGGGGTGCGGGTGCTGCTCGCCGCACCCACCGGCCGGGCGGCCAAGCGCATGAGCGAGCAGACCGGGTTGGAAGCGCGCACCCTGCACCGCCTGCTGGAATTCGATCCCCGGCACGGCGGCTTCAAGCGCACCGAGGAGAATCCCCTCCCCTGCGATCTCCTCGTCCTCGACGAGTGCTCGATGATCGACGTGCCCCTGATGCACGCGCTGCTGAAGGCCGTGCCGGAGCAGGCGGGCCTGCTCCTCGTCGGCGACGTCGACCAGCTCCCCTCGGTCGGCCCCGGCCAGGTACTCGCCGACGTGATCGCCTCCGGCACCGTCCCGGTGGCGCGGCTGACGGAGGTGTTCCGTCAGGCCGCCGAGAGCCGGATCGTGCGCAACGCCCACCGGATCAATGCCGGGCAGATGCCGGAGCGGCCGGGGCCGGGCGAGCGGGCCGACTTCCACATCGTCGAGGTCGAGGATCCGGAGGCGGGCGTCGAGCGCCTGATCGAGGTGGTGACGCGGCGCATCCCGCGCGCCTTCGGCCTCGACCCGACCCGCGACGTTCAGGTGCTGACGCCGATGCAGCGTGGGACGATGGGCGCGCGCAACCTCAACATCGCGCTTCAGCGCGTCCTGAACCCGGACCCGCCGGCCGAAGTTCAGCGCTTCGGCTGGCGCTTCGCGCCCGGCGACCGGGT
Source organism: Methylobacterium gregans (assembly GCF_022179245.1). Lineage (GTDB taxonomy): Bacteria > Pseudomonadota > Alphaproteobacteria > Rhizobiales > Beijerinckiaceae > Methylobacterium > Methylobacterium gregans. Next base: position 11,976 of record NZ_BPQM01000142.1, on the reverse strand, counting down.
GATGGAGACGCAGAACGACTATGACCGCGAGGTCTTCAACGGCGATCTCGGCCGGATCCTGCGCATCGACGACGACGAGGGCGCGGTGGTGGTCGGTTTCGAAGGCCGGGAGGTGACCTACCCGTTCGGCGAGCTCGACACGCTGGTGCCGGCCTTCGCCACGACGATCCACAAGAGCCAGGGCTCCGAGTACCCGGCGGTGGTGATCCCGCTGGTCACGCAGCATTACACGATGCTCGCGCGCAACCTGCTCTATACCGGCGTGACGCGGGGCAGGCAGCTCGTGGTTCTGGTCGGCCAGCGCCGGGCGATCGCCATGGCGGTGCGCGGCGGCCACCGGCGCCGCTACACGAGGCTCGCGGAGTGGCTCGGTGCTCCGCCGCCTCAGGCCCTGCGGCGCACGGCGTAGCGGTAGGCGCGGCCCTCCGCATCGGTCAGCTCGCCGTCGGGGCCGTCGGCCCAGATGACGTGGTCGTCGGCCTCGGGCCGGTCGGTCAGGACCGCGCCGCGGCTGATCTCCAGCTCGATCCCGGCCCCGTAGGCGGTCGCGGTCGTCTCCTGGATCGCCTCCCCGATATCCGCCTCGTCGGGAAGGCATACGAAGAGGACGTCGTCGGCGATGGCCAGCGTGTAGGTACGCATCTGCGAAGCTCCGTCTGCTGCCGGGTGGGAGGGCCGAGGCGCCGCACGGTGCGGCGGCGCGCGTGAGGTAAGCGCGCTGCCGCGGTTCGGAAGCGCGTCGGATCGAGAGCAGCCCTGCGTCTGCCGTGGGCCCGCTGCGGAGCGGGCCGCGGCGGCCATGCGCGAAAACGCACATCGCGAGCGGGCCGGCGGCATGGCAGGTCGGCACGCGCTTGCTGGCGCGGAAGATGCACGCCTAAGGTGTATTGATGGGGGTCTGGCGACGGGAACGCCTGTGCTGGACGACGGCTTCACCTACGGCGGTCTGGTCCTCGGGCTGGCCGCGCTCGCGCTCTGGCTCCGGCTCGCCTCGCGCGCCGTGCCGAGCTTCGAGACCATGCTGGCCCGCTATCAGGACGAGCGGGTCGCTTCGGAGATCGGACCGCCGAGCGGCCTGGGTCGGCTGGCCGTCTGCGCCACCGCGATGGCTCTGACCTTCTCAGCCATCGGCTACGTCATTCCGGACTGATCGCCCGAACCGAGCCCTCCGACCGACGGTCGGGACGCCGACCGCCGCCGGTTGTCCCCTGGCAGGTTCCGCGTGCGTCCGGCCTGATTCTGAACTAGAACATTTGGCGAACAAAGGCCGCCGACGGGGGATTGCCGTGGACGCTGTGCAGCGGGTGGGAAGCTACCTTCAGGTGCAGGACGAGGAGGGCTGTCGGCACCTCCTGCGCGTGACGGCCGTTCAGGCGCTCTCCGACACGGACCCGCTGCGCAACGAGACCTTCATCACGGCGGCGGGCCGTACGATCCGGGTCCCGCAATCCCTCGACGCGATCGTGGGCCTGATCGCGCCGGGCGAGCGTCTCATGGCGGAGGGCGAGCCGCCCGACACCGTCTGGCCGTTCTGAATGGGCGTCGGATCGCCGCGCAGCCGGGCGAAGCGACGGGTTCGCGCGTTGGCCCGGCACAGATCCGGAGTTTCACAGACCAATGCCCATCGTGCTCGCCGTTCTCGCCGCCGCGCTCCTCGCCGGTCCCGCGCTCGCCCAGGTCGACCGGACCGGGACGGGAGGCGGTCCGCAGACGACCGAGCGTGCCGGAAACGTGACGTCGACCGGCCAGACCAAGCCTCCGAGCCGCGCCGCGAGCCCGACCGCGCAGAACAATCCGGATCGGGCCCCGGATGGGCAGACCCGCGGCGGCATCAGCACCGGCATCTGCATCGGCTGCAACGCGAAGTGATCGGCGCGATGTGATCCGTCGCGCGCGAGGCGATCCATGAACCGGCGCTTGCTGGCAAGCCGTCCTCGGCTGCCGCGTCAGCGGCGTTCGGTGAGGCGGCAGGCGGCACGGCTGGCGCGGGGCCAGCCGTAGTAGATCACCTCCGTGACGGCGCTCGCGCCTTCGGCCATCTCTCGGACAGGCGCTTCCGCGGTGTCCAGCGGCCGGCCGCCCTCGTCCTGGAACGTGCAGGCCAGGGTGAGCCCGGCCACAGGTGCGCCGCCGTTGTGCAGCGAGACCAGGGCGCGCTGCGGCTCGTGGGAGTCCGGAGGGGCGCGCAGCTCGGTTGCGACGATCCGAACCGTCGGCTCCGCGGCGGCGGCTTGGAGAACGCCACCCCCGACGAGCGCCAGGGCCGCGAACCACCCCCGCCTCGTCACGGATATCCTATCGCCGCGCATACGCATCCGCCGATCCCGAGAAACCTGCCGCGCCTGACGCCCCTGACTCCCTCGGCCGGCGAGCGCGGGCACGGAGCGGGACGTACCGGAGAACCGCGCGCGCCCGACCCCCGTTCCCCGCGCCGGTCCGGACGAGAATGAACGTTCATTGACGTGAGAATGAACGTTCATTATGGTGTGGGTCAGTGCAGGAGTAGCGCAGGAGTTGCGTATGCGCGCGTCGAGCCAGATCCTCCCGAACCGCCGGACTGGTGCCGCGACCGAGCCGCGCATCGTCGCCGTGCTGCGCGAAGCGGTGGCGCCCGCCAATCTCGCCCTCGGCGCGGTTCTGTTGCTGGGCTGGTTCGCGCTGGTGAGCTGGACCGGTGCAGGGCCGGCCGGCTGGCAGGCCCGGCTCTGCGCCGGCCTCGACCTTCAGCCGCGTGCCTGCGGGTCCGTGCAACTCACCGACGAGGCGGCGGCCCTCCGTCCCGCCGAGGCGGGACGCGCCTCGTGAGCGGCGCGGCGGCCGTCGCGGAGGTCCGCAGCGCGCAGGCGCAGCGGCGCGAGCACATCCTGGACGCCGCGGAAGCCTGCTTCGTGCGCAACGGGTTTCACCGCACCACGATGCAGGATCTCGCCCGCGAGGCTGGCATGAGCCCGGGCAACATCTACCGCTACTTCGAGTCGAAGGAGGCCGTCGTGCGCGGCCTCGCCGAGCGCGACCGCGAGCGCGGCATGGCGCTGGTCGAGGAGTTCGAGCGGGCGGGCGACCGGCGCGGGGCGCTGCTGCGCATCATCGAACATTACTTCGCCAACATGACCCGCGAGGATGCGGTCCTGCGCGTCGATCTCTGGTCCGAGGCGACCCGCAACCCCGATATCGCCGCCCTGGTGAAACAGGGCGAGGACGAGGCGCGGTGCTGGATGACCGAGATCTTCACCGCGCTCGCGGCGAGGCCGGGCTGCGATCCGGCCGGGCTCCACGCGCTGCTCGACGCCCAGATGAAGGGCATCGTGGTGGCCCGCGCGCTCAGCCCCGACTACGACCCGGCCCAGGCGGCGGCGCGGCTCTGCGCCCTGATGGAGGCCGGCCTCGAAGGCCGTCTGCCGGCCACCGCATACCCCCGCGGGGAGACCGTATCATGAGACCCGTCCTCCTGCGTGCCGCGCCCGCCGCGCTGATGCTCGGGCTGACGCTCGCGGGGATTCCGGCGGCCGCCCGCGCCGAGACCGCCGCGCCCAAGGCGCCGCCCCCGCCCGCCGTCAGCGTGGTCGAGGCCGCGCGCCGCGAGATCACCGAGACGGTGGTCGTCACCGGTACCCTGGTGCCGCGCGACGAGATCCTGGTGACGCCGGAGATCGAGGGCTACCGCATCACCGAGCTGCTGGTCGAGGAAGGTGCCCGCGTCGAGCGCGGTCAGGTGCTGGCGCGGCTCTCGCGCGACCTGATTGACCGCCAGCTCGCCCAGCAGAGCGCGCTGATCGACAAGGCCGCCGCCGTCGTGCCGCAGGCCCAGAGCACCATCGAGCAGGCGGAGGCCGCCGAGACCGAGGCCCGCCTCGCCTACGATCGTGCCCGCCAGCTCATGACCTCCGGCAACGCGACCGCGGTGATCATGGAGACCCGCACCGCCGCCCTGCGGCAGGCCGAGGGCAAGCTCGCCTTCGCCCGCAACGGCCTCGTCATCGCCCGGGCGGAGCTCGCCCAGGCGCGCGCCGTGAAGGACGAGCTCGAACTGCGCCTCGCCCGCACGGAGATCCGCGCGCCGGAGGCCGGCATCGTCAGCCGCCGCACCGCCCGCGTCGGCATGACGGCCTCCGCCTCCGCCGAGCCCCTGTTCCGGCTCATCGCCCGCGGCGAGATCGAGCTGGAGGGCGAGGTCGTGGAGACCAAGCTGCCGCGCCTGCGCGACGGCTCGCCCGCCTGGATCGAGATCGGCGAGGGCGAGCGCGTCGAGGGCCGCGTGCGGGTGGTCTACCCGGAGGTCGACCGGGCGAGCCGCCTCGGCAAGGTCCGGGTCCGGCTTCAGCCGGATCCGTGCCTGCGCATCGGCACCTTCGCGCGGGGCGCCGTGGAGCTCGCCCGCACCCGCGGCGTCACGGTCCCGCAGGCCGCCGTCCTCTACGGGGGCGCGAAGGGCTCCAGCGTCCTCGTTGCGGTGGGCGAGAAGGTCGAGGCGCGCCCCGTCCGCACCGGCCTCTCCGACGACGACGACATCGAGATCCGCGAGGGTCTGGAGCCCGGCGAGCGGGTGGTGGCGCGTGCCGGCAGCTTCCTGCGCGACGGCGACCGGGTTCGGCCCGTCCTCCTCGCCACCCCCGCCCCCGCTGTGGCCGCGATGCCCGCGGCCCGCGCCACGGCGGATGCCGGCGCGCCCTGACGCGCGCCGCCCTTCCCTCCTGACGGACCGCCCCCAGGGACTGCCCGATGCGCCTCAACGTCTCCGCCTGGGCGATCCGCAACCCGATCGCGCCCCTCGTCCTCTTCCTCGTTCTGGTGGTGCTGGGCCTCGTCAGCTTCCGAGGGCTCGCCGTCACCCGCATGCCGAACGTGGACGTGCCGATCGTCTCCGTCGCGATCACCCAGTCGGGCGCGGCGCCCTCCGAACTTCAGACCCAGGTCACCAAGTGGGTCGAGGACTCGATCGCGGGCGTGCGCGGCGTCAAGCACATCACCTCGTCGATCACCGAGGGCTCCTCCGTCACCACGGTCGAGTTCCGCCTGGAGGTGAACACCGACCGTGCCGTCAACGACGTCAAGGACGCGATCTCGAAGATCCGCATCAACCTGCCGCGCACCATCGACGAGCCGGTGATCCAGCGGGTCGAGATCACCGGCCTGCCGATCCTGATCTACGGCGTCACCTCGCCCGCCATGACGCCGGCCGACCTGTCATGGTTCGTGGAGGACAATGTCGCGCGCACGCTCCAGGGCGTGAAGGGCGTCGGCGGCGTCGAGCGCGTCGGCGGCGTCGCTCGGGAACTGCGCGTCACGCTCCGGCCCGACCGCCTCCTGGCGCTCGGCATCACCGCGGCCGATGTGAACCGGCAACTCCGGCTCACCTCCGCCGACATGGCGGGCGGGCGCGGCGAGGTCGGCGGGCGCGAGCAGTCGATCCGGACGCTCGCCGCCTCCCGCACGCTGCGCGACCTCAAGGCGACCTCGATCGTCCTGCCCGGCGGTCGCAAGGTCCGGCTCGACGACCTCGCGACGATCGAGGACGCGATCGAGGAACCGCGCACCTTCGCCCGCTTCAACGGCGAGCCGGTGGTGGCGCTCGCCGTCTCCCGCGGCTCGGGCGCGAGCGACGCCGAGGTCGCGGCCGGCGTCGAGAGGAAGATGGCGGAGATCCGGGCGAGCTACCCGGAGATCCGCTTCGAGCGGATCGATTCCTCGGTCGAGGCGACCCGCGGCTCCTACGAATCGGCGATGCACACCCTGATCGAGGGCGCGGCGCTGGCGGTCGTGGTGGTGCTGCTGTTCCTGCGCGACTGGCGCGCGACGATGATCGCCGCGGTGGCGCTGCCGCTCTCGGTCTTCCCGACCTTCTGGGCGATGGACGCGATGGGCTTCACGCTCAACGGCATCAGCCTGCTCGCCATCACGCTCGTCACCGGCATCTTGGTGGACGACGCGATCGTGGAGATCGAGAACATCGTCCGGCACATGCGGATGGGGAAATCCGCCTACCGCGCCGCCCTGGAGGGCGCCGACGAGATCGGGCTCGCGGTCATCGCCATCACCGCCACCCTGATCGCGGTGTTCGCGCCCGTCTCCTTCATGGGCGGCATCGCGGGCCGCTACTTCATCCAGTTCGGCCTGACCATCGCGGTCTCGGTCTTCATGTCGCTGCTGGTCGCGCGCCTGATCACGCCGATGATGGCCGCCTACTTTCTGCGCGACCACGGCCATCACGAGGAGCGCGAGGGGCCGGTGATGCGCGCCTACGCCCGCGTCGTGACGTGGTCGGTGCGCCACCGCTTCATCACCCTGATCGCGGGTCTCGCGCTGTTTGCCGGCTCGCTCGTCTCGACGGGGCTCCTGCCCTCCGGCTTCATTCCGAAGCAGGACAATGCCCGCACCCTGTTCATGGTGGAGCTGGCGCCGGGCGCCCGGCTCGCCGACACGGTCGCGGTCTCCGACCGGGTGGTGGAGCGCATCCGCGCGCTGCCCGAGGTCGTCTCGGTCTTCGTCGACGGCGGCCGCCAGCTGCCGGGCAAGAAGGAGACGCGCCTCGCCACCCTCATCGTCAACCTGACGCCGAAGGCGGAGCGCGCCAAGCGGCAATGGACGCTCGAGGGCGAGATCGCCGCGATGCTCGCCGAGGAGCCGGACATCCGCTCCTGGACGCTCCGCGAGAGCGGCCAGCGCGACCTCGCCCTGGTGGTGAGCGGCCCCGACGTCGACGTGGTGACCGAGGTCGCCGCGCGCCTCCAGCGCGACATGGCGGGGATCCCGCATCTCGTCTCGGTGATGTCGACGGCGCCGCTAAACCGGACCGAGGTCCGCATCCGCCCGAAGGCGGGCGCCGCGGCCGACCTCGGCGTCTCGACCGACACCATCGCCGAGACCGTGCGGGTCGGCACGATCGGCGACATCGGCCTCAACCTCGCGAAGTTCAACGCGAAGGACCGCCAGGTGCCGATCCGGGTGATGCTGCCCGAGAGCGCCCGCGGCGCCCTCTCGCGGCTGGAGAACCTGAAGGTGCCGGCCAAGAACGGCACCGCCGTGCCGCTGGCCGCGGTCGCCGACATCGAACTCGACCAGGGGCCGGGCGCGATCGACCGCTACGACCGCGCCGTGCGCGTCGCCGTCGAGGCCAACCTGGAGGGGTCCGACGCGCTGGGGACGGCGATCGCCCAGGCGCTGCAGACGCCGACCGCGAAGAGCTTGCCGCCGGGCGTCACCATCAAGCAGACGGGCGATGCCGAGATCATGCAGGAGGTCTTCTCCGGCTTCCTCCTGGCGATGGGCGCCGGCATCATGATGGTCTACGCGGTGCTGGTGCTGCTCTTCGGCAACTTCCTGCAGCCGCTCACCATCCTGTTCTCGTTGCCGCTCTCGATCGGCGGCGCGATCCTCGGCCTGCTCCTGTGCAACATGTCGATCTCGATGCCCGTCGTGATCGGCATTCTGATGCTGATGGGGCTGGTGACGAAGAACGCGATCATGCTGGTCGATTTCGCCGTCGAGGAGATGCGCCGGGGCGTCGATCCGGTCACGGCGATCGTGGATGCGGGCCGCAAGCGCGCCCGTCCCATCGTCATGACCACGATCGCGATGGCGGCCGGCATGGTGCCCTCGGCGCTGGCGCTCGGCATCGGCGGGGAGTTCCGCGCTCCGATGGCGGTGGCGGTGATCGGCGGCCTGATCGTCTCGACGCTGCTCTCGCTCGTCTTCGTGCCGGCTGTCTTCCTGCTGGTGGACAGCCTGTCCCGGGTGCTCAAACGCCTGCTCGGCCGTTTTGTGGGCGTGCGAGACGAGCCTGAGGCCGGGAGCGTCCCGCACGCGGTGTCCGGCACCGCCCACGGAGGCTGAGAGCCTCCACACGAAGAAAGGCCAGCCCGCCGGGCTGGCCTCTCGTTCGTCGGGAGGACAAGCTTACTCGCCGGCCATCATCTCGGGCGAGTAGTGGCCGCACCAGTCGGACGCCGACACGACGGGCCAGAGACCGTGCTCCTGCGGCCCCGGCTGCGTCACCGGCGGGTTGAAGCGGCACAGACCCTCGTCGCCGCTCTGGCCGGCCGACTGCGTGGCCTTGTGCGTGTCGAAGTAGCGGCAGCTCTGGCACTGGGCGTTCATGGTGTTGGCCATCGTGTTCCTCCGCGCTTGCCCGGCCGGACCGAAATCCGCACCGTTCGGAATTAGAAGAAATCCAATCTGGCGGGTTAACGCGGCCGAGCCGCGGTGGTTTCATAGGCCCCGCTGCACGGGCGCGGCCCGAGCCGATCCCGCGTGCTTCAAGACCGCACGCCTCCGGATCGCACGCCTCCGGACCGCTCCGGCTCCGGCTGCCGCCACGGCGAAATCCTGGCAAAAGTCTAACGGCGGAGGGGTCCGTCACGGAATTCACCGGCACCCCTCAAGGCTTGTGCGCTCCCGCACCTCTCGGCTGGCGGCCTTGCCGGCTCGCTCCCTCGGTGTTGCAGGACTGCACTATCGAGCGGCCGCGCTTTGGTTTTTCTCTCCGGCCATGGTCCCCGCCCCGGGGACGAGGAATTTGAGCCATGAAGAAGATCCTGCTTGCCTCCACGGTCCTTGCCGGCCTGACCGCTGCCGCGTCGGCCGCCGACCTTCCGCGTCGCGCCGCTCCGCCGCCGGTGTTCACCCCTGTTCCGGTCTTCACCTGGACGGGCTTCTACGCCGGTTTCAACGCCGGTTATGGCTTCGGCACCAGCGACAACAACCGCGGCACCCTGGTGGCCGTGCCCGGCTCGTACGGCCTGACCACGGCCGCCGGCCCCAACCTGATCGCCTTCCAGGGCGAGCGCTCGGCCGACGGCTTCGTTGGCGGTGGCCAGATCGGCTACAACTGGCAGCTGACCCCCGGCTCGGGCGTGGTCATCGGTATCGAGGCCGACGCGCAGTACGTGGACTTCGGCCGTGACCGCAACCGCTTCGCCATCGCCCCGGTCGGCGCCGTGCAGGCTCCGGGCGCGCTGATCTTCAACCCGAACGGCCTGACCGGTCTCGACTACTTCGGCACCGTGCGCGGCCGCCTCGGCTACGCCTTCGACCGCACCCTCGTGTACGCCACCGGCGGCTTCGCCTACGGCTCGGGCGGCGGTCGCGACTTCGGTCTGCCCAACGCCTCGCGCGATGAGTTCCAGACCGGCTACGCGGTCGGCGGCGGTATCGAGTACGCCCTCCCCACCGACTCGTTCCTGAACTTCTTCCGCGCTTCGGCCGTGACGCTGAAGGTCGAAGGCCTCTACGTGAACCTCGACCAGGGCAACCGCAACAACGGCCTGTTCGGCGTCAACGCCGCCGGCCTGCCGGTCGGCCTGTCCAGCCCGGGCGTGCAGCTCGTCTCCGGCGTCACCAACAACCGCCGCGACACCGAGTTCGCCGTCGTCCGCGCCGGCGTCAACTACAAGTTCGGCTCGTACTAAGACCGGACCAACGGGTCGGGCATTGCCCGCCCCATTATTGGCTCTCAAGCCGCAGAAAGCCTCGGGAGGAAACTCCCGGGGCTTTCGCGTTCGACGGCGCGTCAGGCTCGACGACCAATGGGCTTCGTCTCGGCACGATCATGTGATCGCAGGTCTGAATTGCGCGCGACCGTGTACTCGGCGCGTCGCGGCGCGACGTAGGATGTCCGCATGGGCACCGGGAAACGATACGGCACGGATCCCGCCGCGGACGCGGCCGAGATCCCGGGCGTGACATTGCAGCGGATCGCCGCCGCTCTTGGCGTTCCGATCGCGGTCTTCATCGAGGGCGTCGCGGTCGAGCCCCGTCTCCATGAGACGCTCGAGCTGCTGCGCTTATGGTCCCTGGTGCGCGAGCCGGAGCTCGCGCAGCGCGTCCTGGCCTTCCTCGCGGCCGTCATTGCCGAGCAGAGCTAGGACCGGAAGGTCGGCATGATCCGATCCGCGGAGCCGCGTAGGGGGATGACGCTGGCCCGGCTCGCGCAGGAGATCGCCAGCGGCCGGTGCTTCGCGCATCATTCTGCTTGCCGACAGCGCAGGGAGGAGATTAGAACCCTCTTGGACTGCGGGCCATAAAAAAGGCCACTCCCGAAGGAGCGGCCCGAAGTCTAGGGAGGAAACGCCCAAAAGAGGGCTGCGCGACCGCGACGCCATCGCGGCTGCGCAAAATCCTTGTGCCATAGGTTGCGGTGCAGCACTACGCCGCCGGCGTGCGGTGGGGCATGTTCTGGCTGCATGGTAACGTTTTCAGCGTGGCCTTTGCAGCCGCGCATCAGCCGGCCGCAGCAACGTTTCCGGGTCGATTCCGAGGCGGTCGAGAGTGCTGGCGGAGCCCTCTGGCAGGATCCGCCGCGACGCGGGCACGGGCCGGTCGTTGCCCGGCAGACGAGCTGCGCCTCCGCTCCCATCCCTGCCACCCGGCCATGCCTGGGCTCGTCGCGGCATCTCAGGAACTCTGCTGCCCGCTTCCGCTTCCTCCAAGACGAGCCGGTAGTTCGGCCAGGCCGAAAACCTCGGCCTGATCGTCTGAGGAGGACGTCATGGGTCTGTTCACGAAGGACATCAAGTCGCTCGACGACCTGTTCGTGCACACGTTGCAGGACGTCTACTACGCCGAGAACCAGATCACGAAGGCGCTGCCGAAGATGATCGCCAAGGCCAGCGATCCCCAGCTCAGGCAGGGCTTCGAGACCCACCTGCACGAGACCGAGAACCAGATCCGGCGGTTGGAACAGGTGTTCCAGATGCACGGGCATGAGCCGAGGGCGGTCGATTGTCCGGCCATCGACGGTATCATCAAGGAGGCGAACGAGACCGCGAGCGAGATCGCCGATGCGGAAGTGCTGGACGCCGCGCTGCTCGCCGCCGCACAGGCCGTAGAGCATTACGAGATCACACGCTACGGCACCCTGATCGCCTGGGCGCGCCGCCTTGGCCGGGATGATTGCGCGGGCGTACTCCAGCAGACGCTCGACGAGGAGAAGGCGACGGACCAGAAGCTGACCGCCATGGCCGAGAGTAAGGTGAACCGCCAAGCCGCGTGACGGGCTGCGTCGGCGCGGAGCCGATGCGTTGGACGTGTCCAGTGAACTTGGTCAGTGAACTTGGTCCGAGCCGTCCGCCCCGTCGCTCCTCGCGAGTTCGAGGCCCACTTGGTAGAGCACCGTGCGCAAGCCCGTCAGGAGGTGTGCGCCGCCCGGCCGATCGAGAAGCGCGTGCGCCGCGATCAGGTGGTCGGCCGCCATCTCCAGGCTGGATCGTGCGGTTTCCAAAGCGCGATCCTGTGGCGGATCGAAGGATCCGATCGTCCCCCGTGCGCGCGCCTCGTCGGGATCCGGGATCCGCGCGATCGCGCCGAGGAAGCCCAGGAAACACCGGCCCGGCGGTCCGAAGGAGGGTACGGCACCTCCGAGCACCCAGATGTGGTGCCCCGCGGGATTCAGCAGCCGGTAGCGCACGCTGAAAGGCTCTTCCCGCCGGATCGCCTCGGCCACGATGCTGCGCACCACGGCCCGATCCTCGGGATGCAGGACGCGGATCCAGCCGTAATCGACCGCCTCCGCCAGCGTCTGACCGGTGAAATCGGTCCATTCCCTGCCGATGTAGATCGCCTTTCCGGCAGCGTTCGTGACGAAGATCATGGCGCTATCCCGTCCCGGATGTTCTGCCGCGTCGTGGTGCCGAGGCCTGCGCGCGGTCTGTTCTGCCCTTTGTGCCCCAGAAGTTCGGCCAGCCGCCACGTATAACGCGGTCTGGCTAGAGCGAGCAGGGAATAAATTCAGGATCTGTTAAAACAACCTCACGTTTTGACGACAAAATTTCAGCGCGCCGAGGCGGGCTCGAGCCTCACGTGTTTCTGGATCGTTGCGGGGAAGCTTGTGTGCATAGGTAGGCATTGGCACTTGATCTTGCCATAACGCTCGCAGATCTAGCTCGTGTAGGTGTCCTCATCGGGTTGTGGCAATGGCAGAAGAAACGTCGGATTTGCGCTCCAATCTCGTCGAACCGGCCGTCGACATCGTGTCGGCCTATG
>NZ_BPQM01000141.1 GCF_022179245.1 Methylobacterium gregans | reverse complement strand
CGATCGATGGAAAGGGCGGACGCAGGCCCGCCCTTTCCATCGATCGGGCCGAGCGGGTATGACCCATCGCACGGGTCGCAGACCTCGCGGTCGACTGGGGCATGCTGCCGATGGTGCGCTTGAACGAGATCCGCATCGGCGAGGTCGCAGTGGATCTGCCGCCTGCCACCGATGCGGGGCTCATCTTCATCGGCACCATCTGCACGCCCTGGACCGACCGGCTGGCCTGCCCCCGCCAGGGCCGCCTCGACGGCCCGGTCTGCCGCCTGGAGATCGCCGAGCCCTTCGTCGCGGCGCTCGCCGGGCTGGAGCAGTACGCCGAGGTCGAGGTGCTGTACTGGCTCGACCGATCGCGCCGCGATCTCGTCCTGCAGAGCCCGCAGCGCGACGGCACGGTGCGCGGCGCCTTCTCGTTGCGCTCGCCGGTGCGCCCGAATCCGATCGGCACCGCCCGCACCCGCCTCGTCGATATCGTAGGCGCGACGGTCCGCGTGCAAGGGCTCGACTGCCTCGACGGCACGCCGCTGATCGACCTCAAGCCGGACCGCTCCACCTTCACACCGCTCGCTCCGCCGCAGCCCGGCGATTTCGAGACCGGACCGGCATGAGCGCGTCTTCCGGCGCCCTTTCCCGCCGGGCGCTCCTCGGCGGCGCGGCACTCCTCGCCGCAGGCGCGGCGGGGGCGGCGGATGCGACCGTGCGAGACGCCACCGGGCGCGACCTGCCCGTGCCGGCCCGTGTCGGCCGCGTCTTCCCCGCCGGGCCGCCGGCCGCGATCCTTCTCTATACCCTCGCCCCGGACCTGCTCCTTGGCTGGCCGCGTGCCCTGCGTCCGGACGAGCGCGCGCTCCTCCTGCCCGAGATCGCCGCGCGGCCCGAGATCGGCCGCATCACCGGGCGCGGGAACACCGCGAACCTTGAATCGGTCCTGGCTCTGGCGCCCGACCTCATCCTCGACGTCGGTTCGACCTCGGAGACCTACGTGTCGCTGGCGCGCCGCGTCGAGCTGCAGACCGGCGTGCCCTACGCCCTTCTCGACGGGACGCTCGCGCGGACGCCGGAGACCTACCGGCTGCTCGGGCGTCTCCTGCGCCGCGAGACGGCGGGCGAGGATCGGGCCGCGGCCGCGCAGGCGATCCTCGACCGCGTCGCGACCCGCGTCAGGCGCGTGCCCGCCGAGAAGCGCCCGTGGGTCTACGCGGCGCTCGGGCCGCGCGGCCTTCAGACCGGGCGCGGCGGGGCGATCAGCGTCGAGAGTCTTGACCTCCTGGGCGCGCGCAACGTCGCGGGCGAGGCGACGGGCGGGTTGGCGGCGGTCTCGACGGAGCAGGTGCTTGCCTGGGATCCCGACGTGATTGTGGCGACCGATGTGGGCTTTGCCGCGAGCCTGCGCGGCGATCCGACCTGGGCCCCGCTCGGCGCCGTTCGGGCGGGCCGTGTCTATCTCGCGCCGCACCTGCCCTTCGGCTGGCTCGAATCCCCGCCCTCCGTGAACCGCCTGATCGGCCTGCTCTGGCTCGGGCACTGTCTCTACCCCGACCTGTTCCCCGAGGATCTCGCGGCCGAGACCCGCGCCTTCCATGCCCGCTTCTACGGTCGCCAGATCGGCGCCGCGGAGGCCGCCCGCATTCTCGGGGAGCCCGGATGACGCCGCGTTTGGGCCTCGCGGCGGCGCTGGGCTTCCTCATCCTCGCGGTGTTCCTGGCGCTCTCGGTCGGGCGCTTCCCGCTCTCGCCCCTCGAACTCGGTCGGGCGGTCTGGGCAGCCGTCACCGGCACGCCCTCCGGGCTCCCGCCCGCGACCAGCGCGGTGCTGTTCCAGGTGCGCGGCCCGCGCGTGCTCGCCGCCTTGCTGGTCGGGGCCGGCCTCGCCACCGCCGGCACGGCGTTCCAGGGGCTGTTCCGCAACCCGCTCGTCTCGCCGGACCTGCTCGGCGCCTCCTCGGGCGCGGCGCTCGGCGCGGTCGTCGGCATCCTGTTCGGGCTGCCGATCCTCGGCATCGAGGCCTTGAGCTTCGCGGGCGGGCTCGGCGCGGTCGCTGTGGTCTACGCCATCGGCGGCGCCCTTCGCGGGGGCGACGCGGTCCTCACCCTCGTCCTCACGGGGATCGTGGTCGGCTCCCTGCTCGGCGCCGGCATCGGCTTGGCCAAGTACCTCGCGGATCCCTACAACCAACTCCCCGCCATCACCTTCTGGCTGCTCGGCAGCCTCGCGGGCATCGGCGTCGGCGATTTACTGCCCCTGGCCCTCGCCGTCCTCGTCGGCATCGCCCTGCTCCTCACGCTGCGCTGGCGCATGAACGCGATGTCGCTACCCGACGAGGAGGCCCGCGCGCTCGGCGTCCCCACGGGGGCGCTGCGCGCGGCGATCGTGGTGGGCGCGAGCCTCGTGACGGCCGCCAGCGTCGCCGCCGCCGGCATCGTGGGCTGGGTCGGCCTCGTCGTGCCCCACCTCGCGCGCCTCCTCGTCGGACCGAGCTTCCCGCGCCTTCTGCCGACCGCGGCGCTGCTCGGCGGCGGCTTCCTCCTCCTCATCGACACCTTGGCGCGCACGGTCGCCCCGGTGGAGGTGCCGCTCGGCATCCTCACCGCGATCGTCGGAACCCCGTTCTTCATCGCGCTGCTCGCACGCACCCGCGGCGGATGGTCGTGACCGTCGCGGCGGCGTGCGAAGGCGCGGTTCTCGAGGCGCGCGGCCTTGTCGTGGGCTACCGCGGGCGGCGCGTCGCGGGAGAGATCGACTTCGCCCTCGTGCCCGGCCGCGCCCTGGCGCTCCTCGGCCCGAACGGTGGGGGCAAGACCACGCTGCTGCGGACCCTGATCGGTCTTCTGCCGCCGCTGGCGGGCGAGATCCGGCTGGAGGGCGGCCCGCTCGCCGATCTCACGGTCGGCGCGCGGGCGCGGCGCATCGCCTACGTGCCGCAGGCGGGCGGGCAGGCCTTCGGGTTCAGCGTGCGCGAGACAGTGCTGATGGGCCGCCTCGCCCACCAGCGCGCGCTCGCGGGACCGGGCCCCGCCGACGTCGCGGCGGCGGAGGCGGCACTCGCCCGGCTCGGCATCGCGCATCTGGCCGAGCGGCCGGTCACCGGGATCTCGGGCGGTGAGCGCCAGCTTGCCCTGATCGCCCGTGCGCTGGCTCAGGCCCCGCGGCTGATCGTGCTGGACGAGCCCACCGCGAGCCTCGATTTCGGCAATCAGGGCCGGGTGCTCGCCGAGATGCGCGCGCTGACCCGGGCCGGCCTCGCTGTACTCTTCACCACACACGACCCGAACCAAGCCCTACGCCACGCCGACGAGGTCGCGATGCTGGCGAGCGGCCGCCTGATCGCCAGGGGGCCGAGCGCCGCCACGATCACCCGCCCGCGCCTTCAGCACCTCTACGGCTGCGATGTCGAGGAGGTAGTGGGCGACGGGCGGCACGCCTTCCTGCCGGGCTCCGCGACGCGGCCGTAAGGGCCGACCTTGACCCGGGCGACCGGCGTGCCGCGCCACTCGACCACGAAGGCTCCGCCGGGCGGTGGCAGCCCTGCCTGCCCGGCCCCTGCCTGCGCCTCCGCGGCGAGGCGGCGCCAACGCCGGAGGTAGACCGAGATACCCGCCCGGCGGTCGGAGCGACGGCTGTGCGCCCCATGCTGGCGAAATTCGCGCCCTCATGGGACGTGCGTCCTGGCACGTCGCGCCTGCAGAGGGCTCCCCATCTCAGGATCACGCAAGACGATGCGGACCGGATCGGCCGGCCGCCAGCGTGATCTGGAGATGAAGACCCTCATGAAGACCCGTGTCGCCGCTGCTCTCGCCGCCCTCATGCTCGGCGTTGCTGCCCCGGCCTCGTCTGCGATGGCCTTCAACTACGACGCGCCGCGCGGCCACGATACCGGCTACGGATCCTACGAGCCGCAGACCACGGGCTCGATCGGCCTCTACGGCAGCCGCAATCCGGCCACCTGTCCGATGAGCTCGGCCGCCGAGGGCAACGCCAACCAGCAGAACTTCCCGGTCAAGCAGTACGGCCAGACCGCGGGCGGGAACCGCTGCTAAGGGAGTCGCAGCATGCACACGACGATGAAGGCGTTCTCCTACGGCATGATCGGCGCGTTCGTGGCCGGTCTCGGCCTGACGCTCTGGGGCTCGGTCGGCGTTCTCGCCGGCCTCTGACCGGCCCGCCGCGGCGAGCTTTTTCGCGCTCAACATGCCGCATGTGAAGGCGTGCGCTCGCCTGAGGCCTAGTGTCGAGGTGCTGGCCGGACTCAGCCCTCGGTCAGCATCCCTGCTGCGTCCCCTAGCGGTTCGCCGGATCGCTGCGGGATTTCGAACCCAAGGACTCGGCCCGCCCGGGTAACCGGCGCGGGCCTTCTCGTGCCTCAAGCCCAGTCGTGCCTCGGGCCAGACCGGCGGCCTCCTCCCGCTCCCCAGCCCGCACAGCCCGAAAGGTCTCGATCTCGGCGGGGCTGGAGCGGCGACGATCAGGGTCGATGACCCCGACACATTTGGTTGGGAGGCGGCGCTCGATCCAGGCCTGCCGGAGAGCCGCGTCAGTCCGATGCCGTGAGAAAGGGTGGGTCCCGGGGCCGAAGCCCCGGGTTCTGTTTCTACGGCTACCCTGCCGCAAGATGCTTACGCCGCGAGGCGGGCATCCATGACAACGTTATCGTTGGCATTTAGTTTTTGGCCCTGTTGCCTGAAACGAGGGTTGCTCGCGCCAGACGAGGAGTACCTACCTCAGAGTCGCATTGTACCTTGCCGAAGCAAGATCAAACTCGCGGAACTTTTACCGTCCAGTCGATCCTGTTTCGCCCCCATCAGAAGCACCCTGGCAACGCGCGGCTCGCAACGACGGCCGTTCGCTCTGATCCCCGTGCGGTACCCGGGGCAAGGTGCTCGTGGTGGAGGCGCCGGGCACTGCCCCCGGGTCCTGAAACGTTATTACGAACCGGTCATCAACCGTGCCGCGATCTTACCGCGCCTCCCCGGCGCAGTCCAGGGGGCCGCTTCGTGCAGGACCGCTCCGCCGCATCCTGAAGGTCGGCCGCGAGCAGGCCGGTCGTGCCTGGCTAACGCGAAGCCTCATCGCGGGCGGTGGCCACGAGGCGATCGCCATCCTCCCGTAGCAGGAGGCGATCGGCCACGAGAGCGTCGACCGATTTCGTGACGGCTGCGACGAAGGCATCGGCGTCGGGGTAGCGCTCCTCCAGCGACGGGCGCGGATCACCGCCGGCCTCCCGCTCGGCCCGGGTCCGTGCGAACGGAAGCTGGCTGCCCTCGCGGTCGCACAGAGCGCCGGCCGGGAACGGATCGGCGTACAGGTTCCAGCCCGTGAACGTGGCGCGCGGGGCCGCGACCGCCGGCAGGCGGATGCCCGCCACGTCGTTGCCGTCGGCATCGACCCGCGGCACGAGCGGCCGGTACTGCGGCCCGCCCTCCGGGCGCGGATCGACGTAGGTGCTGAAACGCGCGATCGCGTTCGGCGCCGTGGGCACCGGCACGCCGACCATGAAGGGGAAGCCGGCATCGGCAGCCTCGACCAGCGTGCCGTCGGACAGGCGAGGGACGCGGCTGTCGGGCGGGGCCTTCCCGTCCTTCACCCACTCCTCCAGCGCGACGAGCAGAGCCCGCACGGCCGGTGCCGGGTTGAGGGTGCTGCGCATGTTGGCGCACGGCCCCTTGGTCGAGGTCAGGCCGGCTCGGCCGTAATGGAAGCCGCTCGAGACCAGGAAGGCCCGCGCCGTGTCGGGCAGCGGCACGTCGGCGCGGCCGGCAGGGTCGGTGGTCAGAAGCGAGGCGCCCTTCTGCCAGTACTCGGTGCCGGTGTTCACCTCGATGAGAAGCGGGTCGAACCCGTCGCCGCGCAGGAGTGTGCCCGTCCGCCCCGTGACGGGGTCGTGCTGGCTGGCTGCCGAGAACGGGAAGGCGTTCTCCGGGTAGAGGTGGTCCTCGTGCTGCGTGTTCGTGCGCGAGGGCTGGCCGAACCGGGCGTTGAGGAAGACGCCCCCGATGCCGGCGATGTGCGAGAGCACGCCGTCGAAGACCCGGCGGCCGTCCTCGTCGCGGTTGAAGCCCTGGTAGATGAAGTCGCGCAGATAGCGCCCGCTCTGCGAGATGCCGAGCGCCACGGCGTGCCGGATCACGCCGCCGGCCGGGTTCGCCCCGCCGGCTGCATCGCCGCGCAGATGGGCCACCACGTCGCGCGTCGCGGCAAAGCCGATACCGAGCACCTTCGGCTCGGTGGCCTGGTAGGTGAACTGGTAGATCGAGCCGGGCAGCGGCTTGGTGCCCTTCGGCAGCAGTTCGAGCTGCCGGGGCGTCGCGTAGTGCCACGCCTCCGGCGGCACCGGCCGGGGCGGATCGGCCTCCCGGCGCCGGACGGTCAGCTGCGCAGCCGCCTTGTCCTGGCTGGCGGCCTTGAAGGTGAGGTAGAACGGGGCCTCCGGCGGGCCGCGCGTCGCGCTGACAAGCTCGTCCCGCACGGTCTCCACGATCGGCCTGCCGTTGCGGGAGGCCACCGGCACGTCGATCGCCATGCCGCCTTGCTGACGCAGCGCGTCCGCCTCCCAGCCCGACCAGACGATGGTGTCGCCGCGGCGCAGGACCAGGCCGGTGCCAGCATCCGTGGCGCTGCGCGGATCGTTGACGGCCTGCGCCGCCTGGGCGGGGGCGTCGAGGACCCAGTTGAACAGGAACTTGCGGCCGCGGTTCAGCACCTCGAACAGCAGCGTGCCGCTGCCGCGGGCGGGATCCTTCGGCCGCAGAATGAACAGGTCGGTCCTGTACTCCACCATCCCGCGGGCATTGCGAGGCGCCAAGGCGATGTCGGCGATGCCGGCATTCGCCGGATCGGCCGGATCGAGCTCGCCCCGGGCCGTTCCGATCACCCGCTCGTAGGCGCCGGCGGTCCCAAATTCCGCGCCATCCGCGAAAGGCTCGACGGCGGTGATATCGATGCCCGTGATGCGCGCTTGCGCGGGCACGACGCAGAGCGCGCATCCGAGTGCGCCGGCAAGAGCCAGACCGGTCCGCATGGCCTTTCCCCCTCCGGCTCGTTGCAATGGCCGGTAGGCTCAACAACCACAGCGGGAAACGGACGTCGAGGGAGGCGCCGAGGACGCCGTTGCGTTTCCAACAGCGTGTCAGCCGGTCGGCAGACGCGCGACGATCCGAGTCGGGATGCCGCCCGTAGGCGTCCCCGTGCACGTCCTCGCCCCGTGAGCGCCCTGTCGGAGGGCGCGGCGACCGCTGAGCCACGGCCCAATCTCCGATGACGGTGATACCGAACGATTGCCGATGGTGTGCGTTTACGGCCATGCTTGCGCGCTCCCCGATCCGACCGCCTCACGCCACGGCTGCCAACCCGTCCAACCGCGTCGAGGCTGCCGATGTCGCCGCGGGGCTGAAGCTGGCTCGCGCCAAGGATCATCCGGGGGTCCGTGCGCTGGCACGGGCCAGCGAGGTCGGAAGCTGGCAGTCCCTGCTCGCCCTCTCCGTCGGCACCTTGGCCTGGGGCACGATCGCACGCGATCACCGGCTCGCCGCGGCAGGGCGGCACATGCTGGAGGCCGGCATCCTGGCCAGCGTCGTGAAGACGGGTCTGAAGCGGACGGTCCACCGCACCCGCCCGAACGTCGTCATGGACGAGGGGTTTTACGCGCGAGGCTGGCCGGGGACGAGCGTCGGGCCGTGGCAATCCTTTCCGTCGGGTCATTCGGCCCTGAGTGCTGCCGTCGCGTGTGCGGCCGCTCGCGCCTATCCGGAGATCAAGCGCCCCGCCTATGTCGCCGCGGCCGGCGTGATCGCTGCTCAGGTTGTGCGGGGAGCACACTTCCCCGTCGACGTGCTGGCGGGGGCCCTGATCGGCGTTGTGGCGGAGGCGGCCGTCGATCGGATAGCGCCGATACCGAGGCGTGCAGACCTGACGAGGCGAGGATGCCCCGGAGCGCATGAGCGGCCACGGCCCGCCAGCAGCTGATCTTGCTCTCCGCGCAGGGCAGCTCCCACACCGTCAAAACCGCGCCGCCCCCAGGCGGGCGCGCTCAGCGCTGGGCCAGGAAGCCGATCGGTTGACGCTGCGGGCCCTCTTGCTTGAGGGTGCGCACCATCTCCTCATATTCCCGCTCCATTTCGGGCGTCACCGAGGGGCGCGTCTCGCGCGCAGCCTGCTCGAAATGGGCGCGCTGCACTTGGGTCGCCTCCATCGACTCCCGCAGGGCCAGGAGACCGGCGCGGCGGGTGAGATCTTCCAGGTCCGCACCGGTGAATCGGGCGGTGCGCTCCGCGACCATATCAAGATCGACGTCCTCCGCGAGCGGCATGGTCCGCGTGTGGATCGCCAGGATCCGGCGGCGACCGGAGACATCCGGCACCGGCACGTAGACGAGTTCGTCGAAGCGTCCGGGGCGCAGCAGAGCCGGGTCGAGCAGGTTGGGGCGGTTGGTGGCCGCCATGACGACGACGCCCTGCAGGTCCTCGAGCCCGTCCATCTCGGCCAGGATCGTGTTGACCACACGCTCGGTCACGGCAGGCTCGCCCAAACCCCCGCCACGGGCGGGCGCGAGACTGTCGATCTCGTCGATGAAGATCACGGTCGGCGCGACCTGGCGGGCCCGCTGGAACAGGCGCGAGACCTGCTGCTCGGACTCGCCGTACCATTTCGAGAGCAGGTCGGACGACTTCGTCGAGACGAAGTTCGCTTCCGCCTCCCGCGCCACCGCCTTGGCGAGCAGGGTTTTACCCGTACCGGGCGGGCCGAAGAGGAGGAAGCCCTTGGCCGGGCGGATGCCCATGCGCCGGAAGGCCTGTGGCGAGCGAAGCGGCAGCTCGACGCCCTCGCGCAGGCGCATCTGCGCCTCGGCCAGCCCACCGACATCGTCCCAGGTCACGTCCGGCACCTGGATCATGATCTCGCGGAGGGCCGAGGGCTGGATCCGTTTCATCGCCGACAGGAAGTCGTCGCGCCGGACGCTCAAGCCCTCGAGCACCTCGGCGGGAATCCCCTCCCGCAGGTTGACCCCCGGCAATATGCGGCGGACGGCGTCCATCGCGGCCTCGCGCGCCAGCGCGCCGAGATCCGCGCCGACGAAGCCGTAGGTCGTGCGCGCGACCTCATCGAGGTCGACATCCTCGGCGAGCGGCATGCCGCGGGTGTGTATGCCGAGAATCTCGCGCCGGCCCGGCTGGTCAGGCACGCCGATGATGATCTCGCGATCGAAGCGGCCGGGGCGGCGCAGCGCCTCGTCGATCGCGTCGCGCCGGTTGGTGGCGCCGATCACGACAACGTTCTGGCGCGGCTCCAGCCCGTCCATCAGCGTGAGGAGCTGGGCCACGATGCGTCGCTCGACCTCCCCGGTGACCTGCTCGCGCTTGGGGGCGATCGAGTCGATCTCGTCGATGAAGATGATTGAGGGGGCGTTCTGGGCCGCTTCCTGGAAGACCTCGCGCAGGCGCTGCTCGGACTCGCCGTAGCGGCTGCCCATGATCTCGGGGCCGGCGATGTGGAAGAAGCGCGCCTCGGTCTCGTTGGCGACCGCGCGGGCGAGCCGCGTCTTGCCGGTGCCGGGCGGGCCGTGCAGCAGCACGCCCTTCGGCGGGTCGATGCCGAGGCGCTGGAACAGTTCGGGATGGCGCAAGGGGAGCTCGACCATCTCCCGGATCTGATCGACGGTGTCGCCGAGGCCGCCGATGTCGTCGTAGGTGACGTCGGCGCGCCGCCCGTCCTTCGGCTCCTCGAAGAGCGGCCGCAGCTCGATCTCGGTGCCCTCGGCCACGAAGACGATGCCGCGCGGCTGCGTCGAGACCACGACCAGGCGGATCTCCTGCAGCCCGTAGGTCGGCCCTTCGAGATAGGGGCGCAGTTCCGGCGGGATGCGCGGGTCGGGCGCCGCGCGCGACTGGGTCGAGGTCGAGATGACGTCGCCCGAGACCAGGGGCCGCCGGAAGAGGGTGCGGCGCAGGGCCTCGCCCGAGCCCTGCAGGCGGATGTTCTTCTGGGCCGGCGCCACCACGATGCGGGTAGCGGGCCGGATCTCGGCGGCACGGATCTCGACATGGTCCCCGCTCGCCGTGCCCGCGTTGACGCGCTGAAGCCCGTCGAGCCGGACGAGGTTCAGGCCCTCGTCCTCCTCGTAGGGGCCGACGGCGATGGCGGCGGTGTGGCGCTTGCCGACGATCTCGACCACGTCGCCCTCGCGCAGGCCGAGCTGGGTCAGGGCCGCGTGGCCGAGTCGGGCGATGCCCCGCCCAGCATCTTGGGCGCGCGCGTTGGCCACTTGCAGTCTGAGGGTCTGCCCTTCGGCTTCGGCCATCTCAACTCCCGGGCGGCACATCTCTCCCGACCATACCCGCTCAACCGGCGGTGCCTGTGATGGTTCGGAGCAACCCCGCCCCGGTGTGATTCCGAGGCCGGCAAGCGCCCTGGCGCGACCTTTGAACGATAGGTCAACGTCAGGCCCATCGTCGTGGCTCGACCACGTTGGTGCTCCCGCGCCGCCCTCGTTCCAGCCCGCAGCCCCGTCGCGTGTGTTTCGCGATCCCGCGGGTCCACCCCCGGGGGCCCCTCCCCTTGCCGAAACCCCGTCCCAAGGGTACTCAGCGAGGGATCTCTGTCGCCGTTTCTGTCGCCTGTGACGAGGCCGACGACAGATGTCTTGCTCAAGGAACTGCTGTTCTTGAGTAAGGGCCTGTAGCTCAATGGTTAGAGCCGACCGCTCATAACGGTCTGGTTGCAGGTTCGAGTCCTGCCGGGCCCACCACAGCGTTCGCAGGTCGCTCCGATGCTGCGGTTTTCACGGTCGAACGCGCCACCTCCGTCCAAGAGTCGGGGTTCCGCGCGCCATCGGAGGCGAACTCCGGATCCATGCACAGTCGCGGCGCGGCGGCTGAGCCCGGCGGGCGGAATGAACCATCCTCTTTCGCCCTCGCCTACCCAATCCGCACGCTTATCCATCGGGACCGGCCTCGGTACGCTGAGCGACCATGGAACGCTGGGAGAAGCGCCGTGCTCAGGTATTGCGCTGCGATCGTCGTCGGAACGCTCCTGTCGAGCGCGGCGGCACGGGCGGAGATCTCCGTCACGATGGCCATGATCAACGGCGGCAGCCTGCAGATCTTCGGCCGAATCAATCCGCCCCGCAAAGAAAAGGTCGCCCTCGACGAGGCCTACACATCCGAGACGGATGCCGAGGGCCGTTTTGCCTTCCAGATACCCTACCATCCGGCGCGCTGTATCGCGCGCCTGAAGGCCGGCGCCGAGGCGCGCGACGTCGTGGTCGGCTACTGCGCGCCGCGCGAACCCGAGCGGGTCGCCGCGGCCGAGCCGAAACCTGCCAGATTGCTGCCCGCCGCGAACCTGGCGAAGCCCGAGGTCGGGCCGCGGGGACCGCAGGGGATCGCCGGTCCGCAGGGACCGGAGGGTCCGCAGGGCGTGCGCGGCGAGACGGGCGAGGCCGGTGCTGCCGGTCAGGTCGGACCGGCGGGTCAGCGCGGCGAGAAGGGCGAGCCCGGTCCGCGCGGCCCCCAAGGGGAGCGCGGTCCTGCCGGCCCCGCCGGGCCGCCGGGGGCGCCTGCGGCAGCGGGGATCGCCTTGCGCGTGCAGGTCGAGGACTGCGCCGGCGGGGCTCGGTGCGTCGCCACTTGCCGGGAGGACGAGTTCGCCGTGAACGGAACCTGCAGCGGCGGCGAGCGGCCTGCGATGGACGAGAGCAGCATCTACTGCATCGGCCTGGGACGGGCACCGGCGGCTCTCAGAGCCCGCGCCATCTGTGCACGTCAGTGATGGAGCGGAAGCGCCCGAGCTGGGGCGCGGTGCACGCCCCGCGACGGTCTCACCCGGTTCCCGGACGCGTCGTCCACCCCGCTGCGTTGACGGGCTCGTTCGAACAGCCGGAAGGATCTCAACGACCTACCCCATAATGAAACCGCATCACGGGAGGTGGGATCATGACCGAGCGGCAAGAATGCCCGCAGCAACCTGAGATGATTATCTGTCGGTCACAGGTTGCTATCTTTCAATTTTTCGTGGCGCCATGCGGAACATGCTAAAAACTGAGCGCCCTTGACGTTTGCATATTATTTTCTTACTTGGTATTTAACCATGTTTGCTTGATTTGTGTTTTTGGATGGGCGGCCGGCACGGGTTATGGTGGTTCACAACCGAATTGTGGACTCGCTGTGATGCGCATGCTCAAGGTCGTCGGATGCATCACGGGAGATCATGATCTCTGGCTCGTTGCGCTCGCGGCGTTCGTCTGCACGCTCGCAGCGACCACCTGCATCGAGCTTCTGTGTCACGCCAGGAAATCCGCGGGCCGTCTCCGTGCGGCCTGGATCACGATCGCGGCCATTGCGGGCGGATCCGGAATCTGGGCGACGCACTTCATCGCGATGCTCGCCTTCGAGCCCGGTCTGCCCAGCGCCTACCATGTCGGCCTGACCGCGCTCTCGCTCATCTACGCCGTCGTCCTGACCGGTGCCGCGCTCACTCTCGCGCTGGCTCGTACATCCCCGGCGGCGCCGGCCCTCGGGGGGGCGGTGTTCGGCGGTGCGGTGCTCGGCGTCGGAATCGCCGCCATGCACTACACCGGCATGGCCGCCTACGAGGTCGGGGCCCGCATCCACTGGGACCCGATCCTCGTCACGGTATCGCTCCTCCTCGGCTCCACCCTCGGCAGCGTCGCGCTTGCCATGGGGCTCGGCGACGGGGGCGTCCGCCGCCGGGCGGTGGCGGCGCTCGTGCTGGTTGCGGCCATCTGCAGCCATCACTTCACCGCCATGGGCGCGGTGACGATCGCTCCCGACCCGACCATTCTCGTCTCCGAGGCCGCGATCCCGTCGCGCTGGCTCGCGGTCGGCGTCGCGCTGGCCAGCCTCGCCATCCTGCTGCTCGCCTGCGCGGCCCTCGGGGTGGATATCCGCGACCGGCGCATCGCGGTGCGGGAGCAGGCGCGGCTGCACAGCTTGGCCAATGCGGCGATCGAGGGGCTGGTGGTCTGCCGCGGGGACGCCATCGTCAGCGCCAACGACAGCTTCGGCCGTCTGGTCGGGCTGTCGGCCGACGATCTGCCGGGAACGGAGCTGAGCCGGTTCCTGCCGGCTGTGGCGACGCTCACGATGCTGGCGAGTCAAACCGACCAAGCGGTCGAGGCCGAGCTTCGCCAGGCGCAGGGCGGGGTGATCCCCGTCGAACTGCTCGTGCGGCCGGTCACGTACGGCAACCAGCCCCACTACGCGCTCGCCGTGCGGGATCTGCGCGCCCGTCGACGCGCGGAAGGGCGGATCCAGTTCCTCGCGCACCACGACGCGCTCACGGGCCTCGCCAACCGGGCGAACTTCAACCATCGGCTCGATCAGGAGATGAAGATCGCCGCCGCAACCGGGCGCAAGCTGGCGGTGCTCTGCCTGGATCTCGATCGGTTCAAGGAGGTGAACGACGTGTTCGGCCACGCGGCGGGCGACGCCCTGCTCGTGACCGTCGCCCGCGCCGTCGGCGAGATCCTCGACGACACGCAGATGATGGCGCGCCTGGGCGGCGACGAGTTCGCCGTGATGACGCCCTGCACCTCCGCCACCGCGGCGGGCCGCTTGGCCGAGCAGATCCTCGAAGCCCTGCGCAGCGGGAACACGGCTTCGGCAAGCCCGACCGTCGCCACCAGCATCGGCATCGCGCTCTACCCCGACGACGCGCAGGACCGCGCGCTTCTCCTGAGCTACGCCGACACGGCCCTCTACCGCGCCAAGTCCGAGGGGCGCGGCACCTACCGCTTCTTCGAGGCGAAGATGGGCGTCGAGGTTCGCGAGCGGCGTCGGCTCGAGCACGACATGCGTCATGCGGTGGCGCGCGGCGAGATGCATCTCGTCTACCAGCCGCAATGCGACGTCGACAGCGGGACGGTGGTGGGCTTCGAGGTGCTGCTCCGCTGGACGCATCCCCAGCGCGGCATGGTCTCGCCGGCCGACTTCATCCCGATCGCCGAGGAGAGCGGCGCGATCCTGCAGATCGGCGAGTGGGTACTGCGCGAGGCCTGCCGACAGGCCGCGACCTGGGCGAATCCCCTGTCCGTGGCCGTCAACGTCTCCGCCGTGCAGATCCTCGCGCCCCACTTCGTCCAAGTGGTGCACGAGGTGCTGTTCCAGACGGGATTGAAGCCGGAGCGCCTGGAGATCGAGATCACCGAGACCGCCCTGATCCGGGATCCCGGCCGGGCGCAGGCGGCCTTGCGGCAACTGAAGGCGCTCGGGCTGCGGATCGCGATGGACGATTTCGGAACCGGCTACTCGTCGCTCTCAAACCTGCGGGCCTATCCGTTCGACAAGATCAAGATCGACGCCTCCTTCATCCGGGATGTCGACGCGAACGAGCAGGCCGCGGCCATTGTGCGCTCGGTTCTGGGCCTCGGGCGCGGCCTGGGCTTGCCGATCCTCGCGGAGGGCGTCGAGACCGAAGGGGAACTGCGCTTCCTCGCCGACGAGAGCTGCCACGCCGCGCAGGGCTACCTGATGGGGCGCCCGGCGGCGATCGAGACGTTCGGCGCGCACACGCATCCGGCGGAGGGGGCTCCCGCCACCGCTGCGGCGTGACCAAGTGTTCCGGCCCAGGGATCGCGACGGGTCGCGCGGCGCGCAACGCCGACGCCCGGCGCAGATCGCAAGCCTGCCCCGAAACCGAGAGGCATGGCCGCCTGATCCGTTCGCAGATCCGGCCTGGAGCCCCACCGCCGCGCTCTGGCGGCGTCTACCGGATGTCGGAGCGCTGTCCGTAGCTGAGGGGCCTGCGCGGAATCGGGTCGCTTGTCCGTGACCCCGGTCCGCAGCGGCCTTCGCGCCGGAGGACTTTGTCCACAGGCGACGTGCCGAACCCCGAAACCACTTCTTCATCAAGCCAGCGGTCGCGCGACGGTCGCTCCGTGCGCCTATACAGGGCACGCTGCCTGATCGCCCAAAAATGGAAAGCTGCTTTCCGGAAGTGCCGCTGATCCTGCGTGAAACCTCGGATTAGTTAGTCTCTGTACTGATCTAGGGAGGACATGCAGTGGCACTGATCAATCTCAGCCTACCCGGCAACCTTCTCGGTGGCACGAGCATCGGCGGACTGATTTCTATCGGCGGCAACAATACGACCAGCGACACCATCGCCGACATCGGCGTCGCGGCGAACCTGCCCGGGGCGAACATCGTGAACGGCGTCACGAGCCTGCTGACGCCGGAGGGCAATCTGCTCTCCGTCGCCGCCGACGCCAACGTGCAGGTCGGGACCGGCGTGGGCGACCTCGTCAACGGCCTCGTCGGCAACGACCTGCTCATCGGCTCCGGCGGCGACGACCGGATCAACGGCGGTGCTGGCAACGACGTCCTTGACGGGGGCGACGGGGGCGACCTGATCTACGGCAACCAGGGCAACGACACGCTCTACGGCCGCTTCGGCGACGATTACCTCAACGGCGGCCAGGGCGACGACCTGATCTACGGCAACCAGGGCAACGACACGATCGCCGGCTCTTTGGGGCGCGATACGGTCTATGCCGGCCAGGGCAACGACCGGGTGGACTACGCGGCCTTCAGCGATGCGCAGCTCATCTACGGCAACATGCAGGACGACGTCCTGCTCGGCGGCTCGGGCGCCGACCGGATGTTCGGCGGCCAGGGCAACGACCAGCTGGTGGGCGGTGCCGGAAGCGATACCCTGTACGGCAATCTCGGCGACGACATCCTGACCGGCGGGTCCGGAGCGGACCGGTTCGTGTTCGCCGGCCCGATCGCCGGCCAGAACAGCGGCGCGGACCGGATCACCGACTTCAATGCCGGCGAGGGTGACCGGATCGCGCTGAACGGTCAGACGGCTACCGCCTTCGACAGCGGCGGCAACACGATCCTGCTCCTGTCCGGTGGCGGGACGATCCAGCTCGACGGCGTCGCGGCTGGGTCCGTCCAGAGCGGCTGGTTCGCCTGAGCCGCAGCAGGCGGTCGCCGGTACCGGCACGCGGCGCCGACGGTCGCGCGCGGGGCTGCACGGCACGGATCAGGTCAAGCCTCCGAAGGGACCCCGGCCCTCCGTCGCCGCCCCGCTCAGCCCGCCCGGTTCGCCGAGGCGGGCTGTTTGCTGTTCGGTCCCGGGAGCCCCCGGCCTGCGGTGCTCACGCCGGCGGCCCCTCCGTGCGCGCCGCGGTCCAGACCACGTGCCGCGGACCGGTCCGGCCGCTGGCCGGGATCCGGGTCTCCTCGACCGCGAACCCGTGGCGCTTCAGCCGAGCCTTGAACTTGCGATCCGGCGATCCCGACCAGACGCCCAGGACGCCGTTCGGCCGGAGCGCCCAGCGGAGCCGCTTCAGGCCCCATCCGTCGTAGAGCCGGTTGTTGGCCCGCCGCATCAGGCCCTCCGGGCCGTTGTCGACGTCCAGCAGGATGATGTCCCAGCCGGCGGCCTCCGACTGGATGAGACGGTTTACGTCCGTCTCGTGCACGCTCACGCGCAGGTCGTCCAGACAGCCGGCGAAGACCGGTGCCAGGGGGCCGCGCGCCCAAGCCGTCACCGCCGGTACCAGCTCGGCCACCACGATCCGCGCCTCCGGCCCCAGTGCCCGCAGGGCCGCACGGAGCGTGAATCCCATGCCGAGGCCGCCTATGAGCACGCGCGGGGCGGGCTCGTGCGGCAAGCGGGCGCAGGCCAGCGCTGCGAGCGCCTCCTCCGAGGTGCCGCGCGTGCTGTTCATCAGCTCGATCTCGTCGACGACGATGGTGAACTCGTCCTCCCTCTGCATCAGCGCGAGGCTCCGGCCGCCGCCCGGCACCGGGCCGGTATCGAGGTGAACCCAGGCGTTCATGGAGAGCCCTTCCGGTGTGAGGTGCCGACGGTTCCCTGTCGGAGGCATCGATGGAACGGGCGGAAGCGGCTTCGACGCTCGTCAAGGCCGCGCCATGGTCTGCGTCCCCTGCTCGGACGTGGCTTGCCCCGCGCGCCGGGGAGCGTCTATCAGCCCCCATGGCCAAGCGCATCAAGTCCCTGCCGCAGGAGCGCGGTTTCGTGCTCTTCGACGTCGTCTACGCGGACGGCAGCCGCGCCTCGAACCGGCGTGTCCCGGTCGAGATCCTGGGCGGGCTCGACGGCGACGCGCCGGCCGAGCAGCTCATCCTCGAGCAGGATCTGGAGATCGCCCGCAAGTCCGGCCGGCCGGCCCGCGAGATCCAGAGCCTGTCCCGCTCGCCCGCCCCGACCCCGAAGGTCGTCGCCTGAGCGTTCGCCCGGGTCCGTGCGCTGCGCTCAGGCCGCGTTCGGCGGGGAGACCGCGGCGGCCGCGCGCGGCGCCGTACGCGCCTGCAGCCATGTGGTGAGCGGCTTCTCCACGCAGTGGTGGACGAGGATCGCCGCCGCGCAGGCGAGGACGAGCGAGGCGGCGAGCATCGGCCAGTAGCCGAGCCTGTCGTGGAGCCCGGCCGCCACCCAGACCTTGCGGAAGCCGAAGATCACGAACGGGTGGCTGAGGTAGAGCGCGTAGCTCGCATCGCCCAGCCGCGCGGCGAGCCGTGGTCCGAGGCCACCGGCCCCGCTGGTCAGCCACCGGGGGCCGAGCGCGGCGGCCGCGACCAGCAGTGCTGCCGGAACACCCCAGCCGAGGACGCGCAGGGCGTCGTTCGGCGTGGTCCAGTCGAGAGCCTGATGCCCGGAGCCCATCGCGTCCCATGCCAGGGCGGCGACGGCGGCCGCGACCAGCGCGCCGCACGCCGGCGCCGAGAGGCCGACGCCTGACCGAAGCAGCAGCGCGAGGCCCATGCCGAAGGCGAATTCAAGCAGGATCGGCCGCGTCCAGAAGAAGGCGGCTGCCCCGAGCGCTCCCTGCGGACCGGACGGTACCAGCGTGCCCAGCAGCACCAGGGCGCCCAGCACGCCGGCGACGCCGAGCACGGCGCGGCCCCGGGCGAACCCGATGAAGAGCGCGAAGAGGCCGTAGAAGAACATCTCGTAGTTGAGCGTCCAGCCGAGCGTCAGGATCGGGCGCGGGATGCCGTCGCCGAAGGCGTCTGTCGGCCAGAAGGCGAAGGAGGCCAGGATGTCGGCCGGAGCGGGCAGCACCTTGCCCTCGGTCGCGGCGGCGCGGATCAGCAGCGCGAGGTAGAGCCCGGTGAACAGCCAGTAGAGCGGTACGATGCGCACGAGACGCCGGCCGAGGAAATGGCCCGCCGCCTCCGGACGGGCAAAGAGCCGCTCCGAGCTGTAGACCATGATGAAGCCGGAGATGACGAAGAACAGGTCCACCCCCGCGCCCCAGGGCAGGGTGAAGACCCGCTCGAAATCGCCGCCGAGCTTGAGGCTCTGGACCTTGGCGTCGTGCTGGGCGTGTCCGAAGGCGACAGTGAGGGCCGCGACCCCGCGCAGGATCTGGATGGGAACGATCTGGTTCATGGGGCCCCGACGCTTCGAACCGCGGCTCGGGTGGAAACGTAGGTTGGCCCGCTTAACGCGGGCTCTCGCCGGGAGCGTGACCCAGCAACAGCGTTAAGCGTTCGCCGCCTGTCTCCCGTCCCGGGCGCGCAGCCAGATCTCGCGTGCGACGTGCAGGCCCCACACCATGCCGAGCATCATGTAGACGTGGCGCCACTTCTCGATGTCGATCTGGAAGCCCTGCAGGAAGAACATGAGCAGCGCCGGCCATGCGATCTGCGCGAGGCGCTGGTACGGCGAGGGCGTGAGGCAGAGCCGGAATCCGACGAAGGCCGTGGCGAGCACGATGCCGAGGAAGCTGAAGCCGGCGAGCCACCCGCCGTTGGAGAAGGCGCCGATATAGGAGTTGTGCGGCTCCAGGTTGAAGATGCGGCGCCAGCGCAGGGGGCCGAATCCCTCGGGGCGCTCCAGCAGCATCTCCATGCCGCGGCGCTGGTTGCCGAAGCGCCCGGTCTCGCCCTCGTCGTAGTCCTTCGTCGCGACGGCGCGGTCGCTGAAACGCGCGGCGACGCCGTCCACCGCGAACAGGCCCGCGATCATCGCGCCCCCGCAGACGAGGGCGACGGCGCCGAGACCCGCGATCCGGCGCCGCAGCGCGCGCGTCGGCGCCGTGACCCAGGCCATCGCGGTCATCAGGCCGATGCCGAGCACGCATGCGGCCCAGGAGCCGCGCGAGAAGGACAGGAAGATGCAGGCCAGGATGACGAGGAGCGCGACGAGCGAGGCGAGGATCCGGCGTGTGCGCCCGGTGATCAGGTTGTGGATCAGGTAGAGCGCGGCGAGGATCAGGAACGAGCCGAGCAGGTTCGGGTCCTCGAACACTCCCGAGGCGCGTCCGTCCATCTTGAACAGCACGCCGTCGCCGAGCACGTCGAAGTAGCTGAGGATGCCGCAGACGGCGGCGAACAGGCAACTCGCCAGATAGGCCCCCAGGGCGAACTCGACGCGCCGGGTCGTCTGGTCCGAGAAGAACATCACGAAGAAGACGCCCGTGACGATCAGGTAGACCGACTGGAAGGTCCATTCCCCGGGCAGCGTCTCGTCGAGATAAGGCAGGAGCGAGATGACGAGGCAGGTCCCGTAGAGCAGGAGCAGTGCGAAGATCGCGATCGCCGCCCGGTGGAAGCGCAGGCCGAGCAGCGACCAGAGCAGCAGGGTCGGGATCGCCACGAAATCGTAGGGCGAGGGCCGCAGGAAGGTGAAGCAGGTGAAGAACAGGAACAGCCAGAACAAGCCGTAGCCGAGCCATTCCAGCGCGGTCCGCACGGGCAGGCTGCCGAGCCGGGAGGCTCCGACGTTGCGGGGCCGGTCCGGTCCGGCAAGGGTCGTGGCGTGCATCGGGGTGGGGTCCGGACGCGTGAGGGCACCGTGGCCGGCGCTGTCGATCCACGCGAGGATCCACGAGCCGCATCAGCAAAGCCTTAAGGCTGTGCCCCTGCGGCGTGCCGTCCGGGGGCGGAACCGCGGAGTCCTCTCGCGGATTCGAGCCCGCATGGCCGTTCCCCACAGACTTGAGGCGCCCCGGCGCCCGCGCAGCGCGAAAGCCGCCCCGGAGCCCGCGCCCGCACCCGATCTGGCCGAGAAGGCGCTCGCCGTGCACCGGCTCCTCTGCCCGGTCTACGGCTGTCCGATCCCCTACTTCCACGCGCTCGACCCGGTGAGCGAGCTCGTCTCCTCGCTGCTGTCGCACCGCACGCGCAACGCGGATTCGGGCCGGGCCTTCAAGGCCCTGCGGGCCCGCTACCCCGACTGGGCGACGCTGATCGCCGCGCCGACGGCCGAGGTCGAGGCGACGATCGCCGGGGTGACGTGGCCGGAACTGAAGGCGCCGCGCATCCAGGCTGTGCTGACTGCCGTGATGGAGCGGGCCGGCGGGCTCGATCTCGGCTTCCTCGCCGGAATGGAGGTTGCGGCGGCCCGCGCCTGGCTCGAGGCGATCCCCGGTATCGGCCCGAAGACGAGCGCCGCGGTGCTCAGCTTCTCGGTGCTGCGGATGCCGGCGCTGCCCGTCGACAGCCACCATCACCGGGTGGCGCAGCGTCTCGGCCTGATCGGTCCACGGGTCGATGTCGGCCCGTCGCACGCGATCCTGCGGGCGCAGCTGCCGGCGGACTGGAGCGCGCAGGACCTCTACGACAACCACGAGATCCTGATGCTGCACGGTCAGCGCGTCTGCCACCACCGCAACCCGGCCTGCGGCCGGTGCGTGCTCGCCGAGATCTGCCCGAGCGCCCGCTTGGCTTGAGCCATGGGCTTCCAAGGGGCCCGAGGCTCCTTGGCGGAGTCCCGGGCGCGCAGGCCCCGGGATTGGCTCCTGCGTCCCGGTTTTGCCGGGATGCAGGAGCCAAATGCAGGGCCCTGCCCTGCACCCGCCAAAGGTCTTCGACCCTTGGGACCCAGGACCATCCGCGCGCAACCTTGACCCCGTCCGCGGCACCTGATCAGAAGCCGGGTCCCGTCAGGTCGGCGGGCCTGTGAGGCGGGGTAGGCGCGCGATGGCCGCGTTCAACGAACTGGTGTTCTCCGGCGTGCAGCCGACCGGGAACCTGCATCTCGGCAACTATCTCGGCGCCATCAAGCGCTTCGTGGAGATGCAGAACCGGGACGCGCAGTGCCTCTACTGCGTCGTCGACATGCACGCGATCACGATGTGGCAGGACCCGCAGGCGCTGCGCGGTCAGATCCGCGAGGTCACGGCCGCGTTCCTGGCCGCCGGCATCGACCCGAAGCGCTCCATCGTGTTCAACCAGAGCCAGGTGCCGGCCCATGCCGAGCTCGCCTGGATCTTCAACTGCGTCGCCCGCATCGGCTGGCTCAACCGCATGACGCAGTTCAAGGACAAGGCCGGAAAGGACCGCGAGAACGCGAGCGTGGGCCTCTACGCCTATCCGGTGCTGATGGCCGCCGACATCCTGGCCTACCGGGCGACGCATGTGCCGGTCGGCGAGGACCAGAAACAGCACCTCGAGCTGACCCGCGACATCGCCCAGAAGTTCAACACGGACTTTGCCGGCTCGATCGCGGCCCACGGCCACGGCGAGGACGGGTTCTTCCCGGTGACCGAGCCGCTGATCGGCGGCCCGGCGGCGCGGGTGATGTCGCTGCGCGACGGCGCGAAGAAGATGTCGAAGTCGGACGCGTCCGACAACTCGCGCATCAACCTCACGGACGACCAGGACCTGATCGCCCAGAAGGTGCGCAAGGCCAAGACCGATCCGGATCCCCTCCCCTCCGAGGCCGAGGGCCTGAAGGGCCGGCCCGAGGCCGACAACCTCGTGGGCATCTACGCGGCGCTGGCCGAGACGACCCGCGAGGCGGTGCTGGCCAAGTTCGGCGGCGCGCAGTTCTCGGCCTTCAAGGGCGCGCTGGTCGATCTCGCGGTCGAGAAGCTCGCACCGATCAACGCCGAGATGAAGCGGCTGACCGCCGATCCCGGCCACATCGATGCCGTCCTGGCCGATGGGGCCGAACGGGCCGAGGCCATCGCGGCCCCGACCCTCGATGCCGTGAAGGACATCGTCGGCTTCGTGCGCCGCACGCGACTCAGCGCGGTCTGAGGCCGCTTTCCCGGAGGGGCCTCAGGGCTGCGTCCTGAGGCCGCCCTCGCCGCGGCCCAGCACCGCGCTCTGCGCGGGCTCACGGTGCCGCACGTTCCGAACGGCCGCGCGCTCACGGGACGCCACTTTGCGGGCCGTGAGAACCAGCACCGCGGCGAGGCCAAGCATCGCCCCGTCGAAGGCGAGGATGACGGCGTCCGCCTGCCCCGGCCCGGCGACGATCCGCAGCCCGTCCGCCGCGGCCACGCCCGCGTAGAGCGCCGCGCAGATGGTCAGCATCTCCGACCAGGCCCGTCCCTGCGGGCGCAGGATCCCCGCGAGCCCCACCGCGACCCAGGCGGCGAAGAAGGCCCGCACCTCCCACTCGGCCCGGCCCGCGAGATCGACCGGCAGCAGGCGATTGGCCAGGAAGAAGGCCGCGATCCCCGCCGGCAGACCGGCGATCGCCGCGATGTTGAGCCCCCGGACGAGGCGCAGGCCGAGACCGGCCGTCTCCCCCGGCTTGGGGACGCGCGCGACCGCCCAGAGCAGCAGGCCGGTCGCCACCATCGCGCAGCCGGCAAGGCCGGAGAGGAAGAACAGGAGCCGCAGGACCGGCCCGGCGAAATGCGCCTCGTGCAGGCCGACCATCGTGGAGAACGTCTTGGTCGCGGGTCTCAACGCGCCCTGGCGGACCTCCAGCAGCGCGCCGGTCGTGCCCGCGAAGGCGACCTGCGGGTGCTCGTGCGAGAGCCCGTGCGGCTCCTCGAACACGGCGATCACGGTGGCGTTCGCGTCCTTCGGGTTCTGGACCGAGACGCGCTCCAGCGTCTCCGGCACCGCGGCGATGGCCTGAAGCACCATCGGCCCGACCGGCGCGAGCGTGCCGGGCTGACCGGCTGGCGGGCGCGGACGGGTGATCTGGCC
The DNA here is from genome assembly GCF_022179245.1 of Methylobacterium gregans. Classification (GTDB taxonomy): domain Bacteria; phylum Pseudomonadota; class Alphaproteobacteria; order Rhizobiales; family Beijerinckiaceae; genus Methylobacterium; species Methylobacterium gregans. The sequence continues at coordinate 16,949 of NZ_BPQM01000141.1, read as the reverse complement.
GGATTCGTGGAAGAGCGCCTGGGCGTTGCCGTCGTAGGCGGTGCGCACCCCCCAGGGCATGTACATCACCGCCAGCGTGACAAGGCCCGTATAGGTGATCATCAGGTGGAAGGGCAGGGCCAGCACGCCCGTGACGTTGTGCGCGTCGAGCCAGCCGCGCTGGGCGGACTTGGCGCCACGGCGGAAGGTGAAGAAGTCGGCGAAGATGCGCCGGTGCGTGACGATGCCGGAGACCAGCGCCACCAGCATGATCATGGCGCAGATGCCGACGATCCAGCGGCCCCAGAGCGGGGCCATGTGCAGCTCGAAGTGGAAGCGGTAAAGGAAGTCGCCGCCGCGCGTCTCACGCACCCGCGCGGGCTCTCCGGTCTCCGGGTCGAGCAGGACGTGGCCCGTCGGCCCGCCGGGCCGGGTCCGCCAGAACAGCTCGATCACGGGCCGGTCGGGGCGCGGCGGCGTGATGAACCACGCCCGCCCCTCCCCCGCATGGGTCTGCATGTAGGCGACGCCGCGCTCGACGGCCGCCGCGACGGCTTCCGGCGCGAGCGCCTCCCCGGCGACGAGCTCGGGCTGCATCCAGCGCGCGATCTCCGGCTTGTAGTAGCTCGCGGTGCCGGTGACGAAGACCGCGAACAGCACCCACCCGACCACGAGGCCGGACCAGGCGTGCAGCCACGCCATCGATTGCCGGAAGCCGGTGCGCATGGTCGGGACCTTACCAGCGGTAGCGCAGGGTCGCGTAGACCGTGCGGGGCAGGCCGTAATAGCAGCCCTGGTAGCCGAAGCAGCCGGTGACGTAGCGCTCGTCGAGCAGGTTCTGGGCGTTCAGCTGGAACTGGAAGCCCTGCAGCGTCGCGTCGAGATACTTCAGATCGTAGGAGAGGACGGCGTCCACGAGCACGCTCTCGGGCACCTTGAAGGTGTTGGCGAGGTCGCCCCAGGAGGGCCCGAGGTAGCGCACGCCACCGCCGATCCCGAGGCCGAGGAGCGGACCCTCGCTGAAGCGGTAATCCACGAAGAGCGAGGCGGTCGAATCCGGCACGAGATAGGGCCGGCGTCCGAGGAGCGGGACCTGCTGGCCGGTCAGGTCGTTGCGGGTCGTGCCGATGTCGCGGGTGGTGCGGATGTCGATGAGCGAGAAGCCGCCGATCAGGTTCAGGTTCTCGGTGATGTTGGCGCGCGCCTCGAACTCGATGCCTTGAACGCCGACCTCGCCCGTCTGGACGACGAAGCCGGGATTGGCCGGATCGGCGTTCGTGGCGTTCTGGCGCCGGATGTCGAAGGCCGCCGCCGTGAGGAGGATGTCGGTGCCGGGCGGCTGGTACTTGATGCCGGCCTCGTACTGGTTGCTCGTGACCGGATCGGGGATGCGCCCAGCCGTGCCGAAGGTCGTGTCGAAGATGCGGCCCGACGTGATCGGCTCGAACGCCTCGCTGTAGGAGACGTAAGGGGCGAGGCCGTTGTCGAAGAGGTAGAGCAGGCTCGCCCGGCCCGTGAAGGCGTCGGACGGGACGTCCTGGTTGGCGACCACGCCCGTCGTGAGGCTTCGGGTGGGGCCGGATTGGCGGGCGACGTCGTAGCGGCCGCCGAGCGTCAGCAGGAGGCGGTCGAACTTGACCTGGTCCTGGAAGTAGACGCCCGTCTGCGTCGAGCTGATCCGCGCGTCCGAGACGAAGGGCGGCGTCGGGATGTTCATCGTGTAGTTCGGCGCCAGCACGTTCAGGTCGGGCGCCGAGGGGAACTCGCTCGTCAGCGACCGGGTCTCGAAGGTGCGATGGTCGACGCCGACCAGCACGGTGTGTCCGAACATCCCCGTGTCGAAGTTCGCCACGACGTTGTTGTCCATCGTGTAGGCGTCGATGCCGACCTGCGTGGCGATGCGCGCCCGGGGAATCAGCGGCCCGCTGGCGAAGGGCCCGTTCCTGTCGGCGAAGGCGCTGTAGACGCTGCGGTAATCGCCCTCCGAGCGCAGGTAGCGGCCGGCGGAGTGGAAGCGCAGGTTCTCGTTGAAGCGATGGTCGAACAGGTAGCTGATCGAGGCCTGCGTCCGGTCCGAGCGCTCGAAGTTGCGGTCGCCGTCGTAGAAGTCGACCGGTAGACGCCCGGTGATCCCATTGCCGAAGTTGCGCGCGAAGACCGTGCCGACCGCCGGGAAGCCGCCGTAGAATCCGGAGAACGGGTCGCGCTGGTAGTTGCCGATCACGGTGAGCTGCGTGTCGGTGGATGGCCGCCACGTCACGCTCGGGTTGATGAAGAAGCGCTCGACCTGCGTGGTCACCGCCGGCCCGTCGCCCTTCCAGCCGAGGCCGACGAGGCGGTAGGCGAACTGGTCGGCGAGCGGACCGGCCTCCGCGGCGACGGGGCCGCCGACGTCGAAGCCGCCCCGCACCTCGTTGAAGCCGCCCCCCTGCACGAAGATCTCGCCGTGCCGGACGAACTGGGGCACCTTCGAGACAAGATTGACGATGCCGCCCGGTCCCGACTGGCCGTAGAGCACCGAGGCCGGTCCCTTGATCACGTCCACCCGCTCCAACCGGTACGGGTCGACGGTCGGGAACGCGTCGCGGTTGCCCGGCAGCGGCAGGCCGTCGAGGAAGAGGGGTGCGGTGAAGCCGCGGATGTAGAACTGCTCGAGCCGGGTGGAGCCGGCGCCGCCGCGCTGTTCCGTCGTGACGCTCGGGGTGAAGCGCAGGGCCTGGTTGATGGTCAGCGCGTTCTGGTCCTCGATCTGCTTGCGACCGATGACCGAGATCGACTGTGCGGTTTCCAGGATCGGCGTGTCGGTCTTGGTGCCGACCGTGCTGCGGCTGGCCACGTAGCCCGGTACCGCGCCGCTTGCCCCGCCCGGCCCGTAGAGGGCGCCCCCGAGGGTGCGCGCCGTGCCCTGCCCCGTGACGCTCAGCTCCGCCAGTTCGACCTCGGTGCCTGCCGCGGCCTGTGCGTAGGCTGCGCCGGAGAGTGACAGTGCAAATGTCGTCGAGAGAAGAACGGTGCGCAACGACCTGCTCAGAGTGATTCCAGCGTTCGTTCCTGTTTTGAAGGAGCGGATCGTTCTCATTTGTCTCGACCTCGATGCGACGATCGGGTGCTCTGATCGCCGCAAATACGCTGTTATCACGGTGCCGTGAGCGTCCTGATACCAAGAAAGCGGCTCTTTCCAAGAGCTATGTTATGTAATTATTCTAGATTTAAAGCCGCGCTCGAGCGGCGTTGCCCAGGGTGCCTCGCCTCGGCTTCGGACGGCAGCCACGGCCAAGCCGGCGCGCGCAGGCTCTGCGGCTCCGCTCCGGGCGAAGAGCTTGCCGGTCCGCAAGGATCACGGAGGATCCTATGAGCCACCCGATGGACGACTCGCACGACCTCCGCCGCTTCGTAGAGGCGCAACGCGACACCTACGACAGGGCGCTGACGGAATTGCGGGCCGGGCGGAAGCGCAGCCACTGGATGTGGTTCGTTTTCCCGCAGATCGCCGGACTCGGCCGCAGCCCGATGGCGGAGCGCTACGCCATCTCCTCGCTCGACGCGGCGCGGGCTTATCGCGCCCACACGCTCCTCGGGCCGCGGCTGCTCGCCTGCGTGCGGGCGGCGAACGCGCATCCGGGGCTCTCGGCCCGCGCCCTGTTCGGCTCGCCCGACGACATGAAGTTCCGCTCCAGCGTGACCCTGTTCGGGCTGGCCGACCCGGACGAGCCCGCCTTCCAGGAGGCACTGGCGACGTTCTTCGACGGGCAGCCGGACCCGCTCACCCTGAAGCGCCTCGGAGCGGCGTGAGAACGATCCGGTCCCGGCCCGGTTCAGCCTCCTAAGAGCGCGCAGCCCAAGGACAGATGGATCAGCCGCACCCGAACCGCGCCCCGCGCGAAGAGGAGACGGATCGGCGGCGGGGCGGTCCGCTGCGCGTCCTCGGTACCGGCATCATCACGGGGGCGGCCGACGACGATCCGTCGGCTATCGGCACCTATGTCAGCGCGGGGGCGAAGTTCGGGCTCGGCTTTCTGTGGATCGCCCCCGTGCTCCTGCCGATGATGTACGTGGTCGTCTACCTCTCGGCAAAGATCGGCCGCGTCTACGGCAAAGGGTTGTTCGCCGCCGTGCGCGACCGCTACCCGCCTAGCGTGCTCTACCCGATCGCGGCGGGCGCCTTCGCCGGCAACGTGATCGAGGCCGCGGCCAATCTCGGCGGGATCGGCGCGGCGCTCGGGCTCCTCGTACCCCTGCCGAAGCCCGTCATCGTCGCAGGGGCGGGCCTCGTCGTCCTGTCCTTCCAGTTCCTCGGCTCCTACGCACTCCTGCGCCGCATCTTCCGCTGGCTGGCGCTCGCCCTGCTGGCCTACCCCGTCGCCGCCATCCTGGCGCGGCCCGATCCCGCTGCGGTGCTGCGGGGGACCGTCGTGCCTGGCGTGCGCTTCGACGCGGAGTTCCTCGCGATGCTGGTCGCCTGCATCGGCACCTCGCTCTCGGCCTATGTCTACACCTGGCAGTCGAACCAGGAGGTCGAGGAGCAGGTCGCCGAGGGCAAGCGGACCCACCGGCAGCGCCGGGGGGCGTCCGACCGCGAGATCGCCGCGACCCGCCGCGACGTGGTCGTCGGCATGCTGTTCTCGAACCTGATCCTCTACTTCATCATCCTGTCGACGGGCACGACGCTCCACGCCGCCGGCCAGACGGAGATCGAGAGCGCCGCCCAGGCCGCGGCGGCGCTGGAGCCGCTGGCGGGAGCCGGCGCCAAGTACCTCTTCGCCGCGGGCGTCGTCGGGGTCGGCTTCCTGGCGGTGCCGGTGATGACGACGGGGGCGGCCTACGACTTTGTCCAGACCATCGGCCGCCCGGGCAGCCTCAACGCGCGTCCGTCCGAGGCGCGACTGTTCTACGGCACGATCCTCGTCGTGACGCTCGTCGCGGTGGGGCTGAACTTCCTCGGTTTCAATCCGATGCGTGCGCTGGTCTGGTCGGGCATCGTGCAGGGGTTTTCGGTGCCCCCGCTCCTCTTCCTGATGATGCTGATGACCCGTGATCCCCGGATGATGGGCGAGCGGGCGAACGGGCGCCTCACCGCATTCCTCGGCTGGACCACCACCGCCGTCACCTTCGCGGCGACCCTGTGCCTCGTCGCGACTTGGATCCTGTGACGACCCGCCGCCCGAACCCCGGCCCCGGCGTTCCCGTTGTTCCGGACCCGTACGCGCAGGCGAAGGAGGCCGGTGCCATGACGATCAACCTCTCCCTCATCCGCAGCCACATGGAGGTGGTTGGCCCGGACGGCAGCCATGTCGGCACCGTGGACGCGGTCGAGGGCCGGCGGATCAAGCTGACCCGCAAGGATCCGGCGGCCCACGGCCAGCACCACAGCTTCGACGCCGACCTCGTCGCCGCGGTCGACGACAAGGTCCGGCTCAACACCACGGACCTCGCGGCCGGCGGCTGACGGCTCAGAGCGGGTCGTAGCCCGGCTTACGGTAGAGGCTGCCCATCCGGGCGGCGATCTCGGGGCGGTAGACCGTCTCGGCCCAGTCCTCGGGCGCGACGTCCTCGATCGCGACCGAGACGGCCTTCTCGGAGCAGCCGGCGCTCGCCATCAGGGCGCGCGTCAGCGCCTCGGCGATCTCGGTTTTCTGCGCCTCGGACTTGCCGGCGTAGAGCTTGACGACGATGTGGGGCATGTCCGGTGCGATCTCCACGGGCGGGCGGCGCCCCGCATAGCGCGCCCCGCCCGCCCGCTCCAGCTTGGAAACGGTCCGTTCAGGCTTCGCCGCGTGCAACGAGCGCCTCGTACTCCGCGACCTCCAGCTTGCCTTCCCGGGCGACGCGGGCCTTGTCGGTGTCGCTGATCACGTCGCCGGCGAGGTCCAGGCGCTTCCAGGCGGCGAGCGGGGTCTCGCGATCCGGCCGCGGCACGTACTTGTTCTGCTCAAGCTTCCGGTACTTGTGGATGTAGCGCGGGCAGTTGACCCAGATCTTCGTGACGTCCACCCGGACGATGTACTTCGCTTCCGTATAGGCGGCGAGCAACGGGTCGTCGCGCATCAGGCGGGCATGCCCCTGCACGCGGACGCGGTGCGGCGTCTCGAAATCGATGAACAGAAGGCCGACCTTGGCCTGCCCCTCGATGTTGCCCATCGAGTAGAACATGCCGTTGCCGTCGAAGCCCGGGAAGGCGAGCGTGGCCTCGTCCACGACCTTCACGAAGCCGGTGCCGCCGCCCTTGTAGGAGACGGTCGGCATCCCGTCGGGATCGACGGTCGAGAGGAAGAACATGTCGCGGCTGCCGATGAAGGTGGCTTCGTCCGGCCGGATCGTCTCGTGCACCCAGTCGGTGTCGAGGCGGTTCGCCAGCTTGACCGTGCCGAACTCTTCTTGCAGCGCGCGGTGGGCGTCCGAGTAGAGCGATGCCATGTCCGATTCCTCCGGAGCCCCGTTCGCCGGGCTCTTGGGAGCGGTGTTTAGGCCAAGCCCCGCCCACGAGAAAGGCCGGTGCCGCCTTCGCGACACCGGCCCCAGGGCACGACGGTGGAGGCCGAGCGAAGCACGGCCTCCGAGTCCAAACAGATCAGTTCTTGGTCTTGTCGACGAGGGCCTTCTCGGAGATCCACGGCATCATGCCGCGGAGCTTGGCGCCGACCTCCTCGATCGGGTGGGCGGCGAGCTTGGCGCGGGTGGCCTTGAACGAGGTCTGGCCGACCTTGTTCTCCAGCATCCAGTTGCGGGTGAAGATGCCCGACTGGATGTCGTTGAGGACGCGCTTCATCTCGGCCTTGGTCTCGGGCGTGACGATGCGCGGGCCGGTGACGTACTCGCCGTACTCCGCGGTGTTCGAGATCGAGTAGTTCATGTTGGCGATGCCGCCCTCGTAGATGAGGTCGACGATCAGCTTCACCTCGTGCAGGCACTCGAAATAAGCCATCTCGGGGGCGTAGCCCGCCTCGACCAGGGTCTCGAAGCCGGCCTTGATCAGCTCGACGAGGCCGCCGCAGAGCACGGCCTGCTCACCGAACAGGTCGGTCTCGCACTCCTCCTTGAAGGTGGTCTCGATGATGCCGGCGCGGCCGCCGCCATTGGCCGAGGCGTAGGAAAGGCCGAGGTCGTGCGCGTTGCCCGACGCGTCCTGCGCGATGGCGATGAGCGTCGGCACGCCGCCGCCCTTCAGGTACTCGCCGCGCACCGTGTGGCCGGGGCCCTTCGGGGCGACCATCAGCACGTCGAGGTCCTTGCGCGGCTCGATCAGGTTGAAGTGCACGTTGAGGCCGTGGGCGAACAGGAGGGCGGCGCCCTGCTTCATGTTCGGCTCCAGCGACTCCTTGTAGATGTCGCCCTGCAACTCGTCGGGGGTGAGCATCATGACGACGTCGGCTTGGCGGGCGGCGTCGGCGACCGACATCACCTTGAAGCCCTCGTGCTCCGCCTTCTTGGCGGTGGCCGAGCCTTCGCGCAGCGCGATGACGATGTCCTTGACGCCCGAATCGCGCAGGTTGAGCGCGTGGGCGTGGCCCTGGGAGCCGTAGCCGACGATGACGACCTTCTTGCCCTTGATCAGGTTCAGGTCGGCGTCGCGATCGTAATACACACGCATGTCAGTCTTCCTTTCTTGGACGTCGGTGTTCGGGGTTCAGGCCCGGCCGTACAGGGCCAGGAACTGCTCGACGGCGCGGCCCGCATCGCGCCGGATTTCGCCGGCATCGAGGGGAAGCGCGTCGCCGAGCAGGAGCCGGATCTGGATGTCGCGGCCGACCAGACCGAAGAAGGTCCGGAAGGCCGTCTCAGTGTCGTCGAAGGCCAGCAGCCCGGCCGCGCGGCCAGCCTCCAGCACGGGCTTCACCCGCTCGCCGATGGCGAAGCGCCCGTTCGCCAGCACGATGCCGCCGAGATTGCTCTTGCGCGAGCCGGCATGGCCGATCGCCAGACGGTTCAGCGCCACCGAGGTGTCGCTCGCGATGACCTCCAGCCAGGTCGCCGCGAAATCCTGAAGGCTCTCGCGCAGCGTCGCGACGTCGAGGGCGTTCAGCGCGTAGCGGCCGGCATGGACCCGCGAGGCCTGCCAGCGCACCGTCGCCGTGAGCAGTCCGTCGCGGTCGCCGAACCACTTGTAGAGCGTCTCCTTGGAGCAGCTGGCCCTGCGGGCCACCGCGTCCATGGTGAGCTGGTCGCCCTCCTCGACCATCAGCGCGAGCACGGCGTCGAGCACCGCCTGCTGGCGGGCTGAGGGGAGCTCGGGGGCGGTCTCGGGGACCGTCTCGTCCTGTCTGGCGAGGTTCGGCTGCATCGGCTGCTTGGCAGTACCGTACCGTACGGTACGGCGCCGCTCTAAGCCGATTCGCCCCCTTGGACAAGGGGGCGCTGCGCGATCAGCGCGGCAGGTCGAGCTTCTCGCGGGCGAACACCGCCTGCACGGCCGGGCGCTCCGCCATGGCGCGGGCATGGGCCGTCCAGGCCGGGAAGCGCTCGGCCATGTCGAACTTGCAGGCGGGGCCGCGACCCCAGAACCAGAACAGCAGCAGGTAGGGATCAACCACGCTGTAGCGGCCGCCGACCGCCCAGCCGCCGTTCGAGAGGCGCACCTCGGTCATGGTGCAGAGGTCGCCGAACGTGTCGAGCGCCTTGGCCTGAATCCCTGCAAAGGCCGCCTCGTCGGCGGTGTAGCGCTCGGGGCGCCGGATATGCGCGAAGGTCGTGTGGTGGTTTGTGGAGAGCCAAGCCAGCCACTCGTCGGCCACCGCTTGGTCCCGCGGATCCGCGGGCCAGAGCGCCGGATGGAGCCGCGCGACGTGGCGCAGGATCGCCGTGTTCTCGGTGAGCACCCAGTCGCCGGTGACGAGGGCCGGCACCCGGCCGCGCTCGTTCACCGCGAGGTAGCGGGCGGAGCGCTGGTCGCCGGCCTGGAGATTGAGACGCTCCGTCTCGAACGGGTGGCCGGCCTCCTCCAGGGCGATGTGGGAGGCGAGCGAGCAGGCGCCGGGAGCGTAGTAGAGGGTGGGTGCGGTCATGGGGCGGGGTGCTTCGCTTCGTGTGGCGTCGTGATCGCCTTAGCCGCCCAGGCTCATCCCGAGAAGGGTCCGCAGCTTGCCGCGCACCTCGGCCACGACGAGGTCGGGTGCCCTGCCGAGGCTTCTCAGGATCCGGGTGGCCCAATCGATCGAGCGAACCTGATCGATGGGCACCGCGCCCTCGACGGCCAAGCCGGCCGGCAGGATCGCCTTCGTCGGCCAGGAATGGGGGTCGCACGGGTCGGGCAGACGATGACCCATCGCGTCAGCACGTTGATTTCCGGGTCCGAGAGGACGAGGGCCGGACGGATCCCGTCCTGCTCGGTTCCGCGGACCGGCGTGAGATCGACCAGAAGAAGTTCGCGCGGACCCGGCTGCCAGTCAGTACGGGTCGTTGGCGTCATCAATGATCTCAGAGCCGCGGTCGGGACCTCGATCGACGGTCGGCGGCTCAGCTTCGGGACCGAGCCGGCGCATCTCGGCGACCACCTCCGCCATCGTGTAGACCGGCAGGCCGTCGACGCAGCGGCGGCCGGCCCATTGCTGCGGCTTCGCTTGCGGCCTGGAGACGATCTCCACCGTCTCGCGCTCGCGGATGCCGAGTTCCTCGGCCTCAGCGGGGTCGAGATGGACAACGAGGTCGTCGCCCCGGTCGAACGACTTTGGCTTCCATCGCCTGGGCCTCCGGGAGCCGGCGCGGGCCGCGCCGGCCAGGATCTCTCGCCCGATCCTACAACGGCTCGGCGCCGCGGCCCATCGCCGAGATGCCGGTGCGGCAGGTCTCGACCAGGCCGATCACCGTCATCAGGCGCACGAAGCGGTCGATCTCCTCGGTGGTGCCGGTGAGCTCGAACACGAAGGAGGAGAGCGTGGCGTCGAGCGTCTTGGCGCCGAAGGCGGCGGCGAGGCGCAGAGCCTCGCTGCGGTGCTCGCCCTGTCCGGCAACCTTCACGAGGCAGATCTCGCGCTCGATCGCGTTGCCCTGGAGCGTCAGGTCGACGACCCGGTGCACCGGCACCAGCCGGTCGAGCTGCGCCTTGATCTGCTGGATCACCGCGTCGGTGCCCGAGGTCACGATGGTGATGCGCGAGAGGTGGCGCTCGGCCTCCGTCTCGGACACCGTCAGGCTCTCGATGTTGTAGCCGCGGCCGGAGAACATGCCGGAGATGCGGGCCAGCACGCCCGGCTCGTTGTCGACGATCACCGCCAGCGTGTGGCGGTTGACCGGCTCGACCTTCACCGGATCGGGGTAGTGGGTGTTCATCGCGTTCATGGCCTCGTCTCTCCCGCTCCTCTTATCGGCCGCACCGCCCCGCGGTGAACCGTTTTCTGGACCCTCGTGGGGGCGCATGATATCGGCGCCGCCCATGAACTCCCGCCAGCGCGCCCTCGACGCCGTGCAGCCCCGCGGCCGGATCGGCGTCGAGATCGGCCCCCTGAACCGCCCGCTGATCCGGCGCGCCGACGGCGAAATCCTCTACGCGGACCACCGTTCGACCGCGGACCTACGCACCAAATACGCGACCCACCCCGACGTGACCGGGCCGGACGCGGCTCCCCTCATGGAGGTCGACCTCGTCCTCGATGGCCGGACGCTGGCGGAAGCGCTCGGCCCCCGCGCGCCGGTCGACTACATCGTGGCGAGCCACGTGATGGAGCACGTGGCCGATCCGATCGGCTGGCTCGGCGACATGGCCGCGAGCCTGCGCGAGGACGGCGTGCTGTTCCTGGCCGTGCCCGACAAGCGCTTCACCTTCGACTTCCGGCGCGTGCCCTCGACCACGGGCGATCTCGTCGCCCACCATCTGGCCCGCGCGGCGACGACGAGTCCGGCCCAGATCTTCGAGCACACCGCCCGCACGGCGAACGTCGACCTCGTGGCGATCTGGGCGGGCGCGGGCCGTGAGCCCCCGCCGCTCTTCGACAGCCAGCTCGTCAGCGCCTTGCGGAACGCGAGGCTGGTGGCCGAGACCGGCACCTATCTCGACGCGCATTGCACGGTCTACACGCCGGTGAGCTTCCTCACCGTGTTCCGCGAGCTGATCGCCCTCGACCTGATGCCGTTCGAGATCGCCGCGATCACCCCGACCGAGCGCGACCAGCTTCAGTTCTACGTGACCCTGCGCAAGCACGCCGCCGCGAGCCCGGCCGAGCGGGCCGCCGCGACGCCACGGCTCGACCCGCGCCGCCATCACGACCTGCCGGAGCCCCCTCCCCCGCCGCCGCTGAACTGGCGGGCGCGGATCGCCCTGGCTTGGCTGGTGCTGCGGACGGGCCGCAGCACCCAGGAGACGAGTCTGCACGGCTGAGAACCCCGCGCGGGATCCTCAGACCAGCATCTTGCCTTCCTCGGAGATGACGTCGCCGAGCTCGACCCCGGTCTCGCCGAGGTAGTCGGACAGGAGCATCTCGTTGTGTGCCTTGCCCGACGGGATCATCGGGAAGCAGTTCTCGGTCTTGTCGACGACGCAGTCGAAGATCACCGGCCCATCATAGGCCAGCATCTCGGCGATGGCGGCGTCGAGGTCGCCCGGCTTCTCGCAGCGCATGCCCTTGGCGCCGTAGGCCTCGGCGAGCTTCACGAAGTCCGGGAGGCTCTCCGAGTAGCTCTGCGAGTAGCGCGAGCCGTGCAGCAGTTCCTGCCACTGGCGCACCATGCCCATGTACTCGTTGTTCAGGATGAAGATCTTGACCGGCAGCCGGTACTGCACTGCCGTCGAGAGCTCCTGAATGTTCATCAGGATCGAGGCCTCGCCCGCGATGTCGATGACGAGCCCGTCCGGATGGGCGAGCTGCGTGCCGATGGCCGCCGGCAGGCCGTAGCCCATGGTGCCGAGGCCGCCGGAGGTCATCCAGCGGTTCGGCTCCTCGAACTTGAAGTACTGGGCCGCCCACATCTGGTGCTGGCCGACCTCCGTGGTGATGTAGGTCTCGCGGTCCTTGCAGGCCTCGTAGAGGCGCTGGACGGCGTATTGCGGCTTGATGATCGTGCCCGACGGCCAGTAGGCGAGGCACTCGCGGGCGCGCCACGTGGCGATCTTCCCGAACCAGCCCTCAAGGTTGCTCTTGTCGGGCCGCGACGGCAGGGCGCGCCAGGCCTCCAGCATGTCCTCGAGCACCGAGGCGCAGTCGCCGACAATGCCGACATCGACCTTGACCACCTTGTTGATCGAGGAGGCGTCGACGTCGATGTGGATCTTCTTGGAGAAGGGCGAGAAGGCGTCCAGCCGCCCCGTGATGCGGTCGTCGAAGCGGGCGCCGACGCAGATCATCACGTCGCACTCGTGCATCGCGAGGTTCGCCTCGTAGGTCCCGTGCATGCCGAGCATGCCCAGGAACTTGTCGTCGGAGGCGGGATAAGCGCCCAGACCCATCAGGGTCGAGGTGACGGGGAAGCCGGTCTCGGCGACGAGTTCGCGCAGCAGGCGCGAGGCCTCGGGCCCCGAATTGATGACGCCGCCGCCGGTGTAGAAGACCGGGCGGCGGGCCGTCGCCATCAGCTCGACGGCCGCGCGGATGCGCTCGCGGTCGCCCTCGACGGCCGGCCGGTAGGTCTTGTGCTGCGACGAGGTGGGCTTCTCGTAGAGGCCGCTCGCGAACTGGATGTCCTTCGGCAGGTCGACGACGACCGGGCCCGGACGCCCGTTCTTCGCCACGTAGAAGGCCTCGTGCAGGATGCGCGGCAGGTCCGCGATCGATTTGACGAGGTAGTTGTGCTTCGTGCAGTGGCGCGTGATGCCGACCGTATCGCATTCCTGGAAGGCGTCGGTGCCGATGAGGTGCGTGGGCACCTGACCGGTGATGCAGACGAGCGGGATCGAGTCCAGCATCGCGTCGGTGAGGCCCGTGACGATGTTGGTGGCGCCGGGGCCCGAGGTGACGAGGACGCAGCCGACCTTGCCGGAGGAGCGCGCATAACCCTCCGCGGCGTGGACCGCGCCCTGCTCGTGGCGCACCAGCACGTGCTTGACCGCCTCCTGATGGAAGAGCGCGTCGTAGATCGGAAGCACCGCGCCGCCCGGATAGCCGAACAGCGTGTCGACACCCTGATCCTGGAAAGCCCGGATGACCATCTCGGCCCCGGTCATGACCTCGCCGCCCATCGTCTTCCTCCTCGTCCTGCTCTTCGTGTGATGTCTCGTCGGTTCGATCGCCGGATCGCGGGCAACAAAAAAGGGCCCCGAGGGACCCTGCATGCGCCACCACCCGGTCTACGGCCCGTCCGTCAGGGCCGCCCGGTCAGTGGCGCTACCGTTACAATGAGGGCCGTGCGCATCGTTTACGTCCGATCCGAAACCGCATCTCCGGCGGACCCTCGCAGGGCACGTTCCGGAAAGTGTCGGGCGTGATAGCGGAGGGGGGCCGAACGGTCAACGGGTGAAGGCGGGAAAGTTTCACCCCTGCGGATCGTTCGCGGACGTCCTCACGCCTCCGGCGGCCTGCGGCGCTCCACCCATCCGCTCGCCGCGTCGTAGGCGGCGCCGAGTTCGAGGCAGGCGCGCTCGCCATGGTTCGGGCCGACGATCTGGATGCCGGTCGGCAGGCCGCCGGCTCCGAAACCCGCGGGCATGTTGAGCGCCGGCAGGCCCGACATCGTCACCGGGATCACCGTCTCCATCCAGCGGTGATAGGTATCCATCGGCCGTCCGGCGACCGTGGTCGGCCAGCGCCGATCGATCGGGAACGGGAAGACCTGCGCGCTCGGGGCGACAAGGAACGGGTAGGTCTTCATGAAGCTCAGGACCGTCCGGTACCAGCGCGTGCGCCCCTCCTGCGCCCGGGTGACGGCCTCGGCGCCGAGCGTGAGGCCGCGCTCGACCTCCCAGGCCGCCTCGGGCTTGAGCTGGGCGCGGGTCGCCGGGTTCTCGTAGAGCGGTCGCAGACTCGCCGCGACCGTCCAGGCACGCAGGGTCAGCCAGTCCCGCCAGAGGGCCTCGTAGTCGTAGGCCGGGAACGCCGCCTCGACCGTGCAGCCGATCGCCCGGAACGTGTCGAGGGCGGCGATTCCGGTCTCCAGCACGCCCGGCTCGAAGGGCAGGTGACCGCCGAGATCACCCATCCAGGCGATGCGGGTGCCGGAAAAATCCCGCTCCAGCGGGGCGGCGAAACGAGCCGGATCCTCGTGGTTCGAGAGCGGCACGCGCGGGTCGTAGCCGGCGATGACCGAGAGCATCAGCCCAATATCGGCGGGCGAGCGCCCGACCGCGCCGAGCACGCCGAGCGAGGGCGTGAAGAGATCCGGGTTCTCGGCCGGAATGCGGCCGTAGCTTGTGCGCAGGCCGAACAGGTTGTTGAAGGCCGGCGGGTTGCGCAGCGATCCGGCATGGTCGCTGCCGTCCGCCACCGGGGTGAGCCGCAGCGCCACGGCGACGGCGGCCCCACCGCTCGATCCGCCGCCGCTGAGGGCCGAATCGTACGCGTTGCCGGTCGCGCCGTAGACTGGGTTGAAGCTGTGCGAGCCGAGGCCGAATTCCGGGATGTTGGTCTTGCCGACGAAGATCGCCCCCGCCGCGCGCAGCCGCGCGACCATGATCGAATCGGTCTCGGCCACGCGGTCGCGGAAGATCGGCGAACCTTGCGTGAAGGGTAGGCCGCGGACCGGATCGAGGTCCTTCACCGCGAGCGGGAACCCGTGCAGCGGGCCCGTGGGCTCGCCGCGGGCGAGCTGCGCGTCACACGCCTCTGCCTGCCGTATCAGCCCGGCGCGGTCTTGGAGAGCGACGATCGCGTTGACGCGCGGGTTCAGCCGCTCGATGCGGTCGAGGTAGGCTCCCATCACGGCGGCGCAGGAGACCTGCCGCGTGCGGATCGCCGCGGCGAGCGCGACGGCGCCCAGATCCGTGATCGCGTCGCCCGAATCCATGCGTGTCGCCTCAGCCCTGCCGCCAGTCCGAGGCGTGGTAGACGAAGCGCTCGCCCTCGCTCGCGAGCGCTGCGAGCCCGGTGAAGGCCGGGTCCTGCACGGTGATGACGCTCGTCGGGATCTCCCGCATCATCGCGGAGAACGGCGCCTTGTCCTCGAAGGAGGGCCGGAAATCGCCCTCCTGCAGCACCCGCATGATCCGGGGCGCGATGCCGCCGCCGATATAGACCCCGCCGGTCGCCAGGAAGGTGAGCGCGAGGTTGCCGCAGACCCGGCCGAGCAGCCGCCCGAACAGAGCGAGCGCCTCGGCCGCGTGCGGGTCGGAGGCGTGGAGACCCGCCTCGGTGATCGCCGCCGGGTCGATCCGCTCGGTTGGGACGCCGGTGCGGACGTGCCGCACGGCCGCGTGCAGCCGCGCGAGGCCGGGGCCGGACAGAACGGTCTCGACGGTGATCCGGCCCTCGGAGCGCTCCAGCACGTGCCAGATCGCCTCCTCGTCGGGCGTCGCGGGCCCGAGATCGGTATGGCCGGATTCCGTGGAGACGATGGCGAGGTGGTCGCCGTAGGGCACCAGCGCGGCGGCCCCGAAGCCGGTACCGGGGCCGAGCACGACGCGGGCGCCCGCGGGCGGCTCGACCGGGCGATCCTTGCAGGGGCCGATCGGGGTGAGGTCGGTCGGCGCGATGTCGGCCGCGCCCGCGGCCACCGGCACGTAGTCGTTCACGACGACCGCGCGTGAGAGACCGAAATCCGCCCCGATCCGGGCCGGCGCGACGAGCCAGGGCGCGTTGGTGAGCTGGATCTCCGGCCCGTCGACCCGGCCGGCAATGGCGAGGATCGCCGAGCGCGGGGCCCGGCCGCCCGCGGCCTCCATCCCCTTGGCAAGGGCCGCGCGGATCGCGCTCGTGGGATCGGGATGGCCGTGGGTCGGCTCGTGGGAGAGCGCCCAGGGGTCCGCACCCTTCTCCGGCACCAGGGCGAAGCGCGCATTGGTGCCGCCGATGTCGCCGACGAGGACCGGGAACTCGAACATGCGGGAGCGCTCTCCTTCAGGGCCGGACGGCGAGGGCGAGACGTCAGGCCGGCGGCAGGGCGTCGGGATCGAGAGGGGCGCCGTCGGCCCAGGCGCGCAGCAGGGCGCGTACGGCCTCAGGATCTGCCAGCCGCCGGGTCGCGATGGTGTCGCTCTCGCCGACCCGCACGGAGACGCCGCCGTCCTCGTTGACGGACGCGAAGGCGATCTCGTCCGTGCGGTCGTCGCCGAGGAAGACGGCGCGGCGGCCCGCATAGGGCGTGGCCTCCATGAAGGCTCGGATGGCGTGGCCCTTGGTGGCACTCGCCGGCACGATCTCTCCGACAGCCTTGCCGAGCTGCAGCCGGTACTCGGCGCCGAGCGCGGCGGCCGCCGCCTTCACGACCGCCTCGGCGCGGGCGGCGTCCTCGGGCGCGGCGAGGCGCCAGTGCACCGCGACGGAGGCGCCCTTGTCCTCGATGAGAACCGAGTCGAGATCGGCCACGCGGGCCTGGAGCCGCTGCACCTCGGCGCGGAGCGCCGGATGATCCTCGGCCCGCCCTCCGGTCAGGGCTCCCGCGGTGCGGCGCTCGACCCCGTGCAGGCCGGCGACGTCGAAGCGGGCGGGCTTCAGGAAGTCGTCGATGACGCCGACCGGACGCCCGGTGACGATGGCGAGCGCCCCGCCGAGCCGCTCGCGCAGCCGCTCCAGGATGGGCACGAGATCCGGGTCGACCTGCACCGCGTCCGGCCGCGGCGCGATCTCGACGAGGGTGCCGTCGAAATCGAGGAACAGGGCAAGGCTCACGCGCGCGCTCCGGCGGGTCATGGGGCGGATCTTGGATCGCGCCCGAGCTAGCACGGTGCCGGAGGCCGCCGCAAACGTCGAGCCCCCAGACCCGCACGGGGCTCGCCAGGAATTTCCGCCCCCCTATACCTCGCGCATCGGACCGGTGAGCGGAGTGTGGCGATGCAGGTTCTGGCGGACCCGAAGGATCTCGGCCTCTGTCCCGAGCGGCTGGAGCGCGTCGACGGCTGGATGCGCGGGCTCGTCGCGGAGGGGCGCCTTGCCGGTCTCTCGGTCTCGGTGATGCGG
>NZ_BPQM01000140.1 GCF_022179245.1 Methylobacterium gregans | reverse complement strand
CCGTTCGGCGTGCGAGCGCGGTACTCGATGTCGTAGTCTCCGCGCCCGGCAATCGAGGTCTGCACCGCCTCCTGCATCCGCTCCCGGTCGGCCGGCACGATGGCGGCGAGCAGCTCCTCGTACGGGAACGGCTCGCCCGCGCTCCGACCGAAGTTCTCCTTGCAGATGTCGGACGCCTCCAGCCGGCGGTCGGCGAGGTCGAGCGTCCAGGAGCCGATCCGGCCGGCCTTGAGGGCGAACCGCATGCGGTCATCGGTCCGGGCGAGCTCCGCCTTGCGCCGTGCGACCTCGTCCTCCAACGCGGCGAGCTCGCCTTGGAGGCGCTTGAGCTTGTCCCGCTCCAGCGTGACGTCGAACTGCGAGGCGAAGAAGTGGGTCAGCGCGCCGTTGCGATCGAACACCGGCGAGACGAGGAGGCGGTTCCAGAAGACCTCGCCGTCCTTCTTGTGGTTGAGGAGCTCGATCTCGATGGGCTCGCGTCGCGCGATGGCGTCCCGTATCCGGGTGACGTCGTAGGGGTTGGTCTCCGGACCCTGGAGGAAGCGGCAGTTCCGACCGAGGATCTCCTCCCGGGCGTAGCCGGTGAGCTTCGTGAAGGCCGCGTTGGCGAAGACGATGGGATTGTCGGGCCTGTTTGGGTCGGTGACGATCATCGGCATACGCGTCGCCCGCACGGCGGCGGCGAACGGGTCGGAACTCGCGTCCGACCGCGTCAGCTCCGCGTCGATGCGGTCGTGTTCCCGGTAGTCGGTCAAGATCCTGCCACCACCCCTGGGGACACCTCGGCCCCTCCGATCCGGCGTGACCGTAGCACAAGCCAGATCTGCAGCTCAAAGCTATGCCATGATCGTGCGATGCCGGTGCCGCAAGCTGGGTCGGCTCCCGCCTAGCAGGCGGGCGTCTTCGGGTCCGGCAGACTTCGACGGCCGCGGGATCGGTGTTGTGGACCTGCCCCTCGGTCATGCTTAACGATCTCGCACGCGGCCCGGACTCCCGTTCACGGGCAACCCACGCGCTCGCTACCTGGTCTTCCTCGGTCGAGCGGCGATGGCCGGCGCCTGGCGGGATCCACGGTTGGGTGGCTCGGAAGGAAACACCCTTCGGCGAATGTGCTAGTACGCGCCCATGCCCGCCAAACCCACCCGCCATCTCACCCTAACGGAGACGCTCGCGGCCTGGATCGACGCCTAGGTCGCCAAGGGCAAGTACCCCTCGACCTTTGACCTTGTCCGCACAGCCGTCCGGATCTTGCGGTCGAGGGACGAAGATGAGTCTGCCCTGCGGCTCGCCTCCTCCGCCCGATCGTCGCACGGCATGGGACGCGCCTAAGTCCATGGTTTCGCAGACATCGGCTTTCCACGACGGCGGCTTCGTGGGCATGCGCATGCGCGCCCTTGACTGGTCCGCTACGTCCCTCGGACCGCAGGAGCACTGGCCGCCAACACTTTTGACCCTCGTGCGGGTCATGCTCAACTCACGCCCGCCGATGTTCATCGCCTGGGGCGCGGACCGCACCCTTGTCTACAACGACACCTACGCCCGCATGCTCGGCGAGCGCCACCCCGCGGCCCTCGGCCGGCCGTTCTTCGAGATCTGGCCCGAAGTGCGGGACGAGGTCGGGGAGCTGATGGACCGGGTGTACGCGGGCGAGCCCGTGCACATGGACGACCTGCAACTCACCCTCCACCGCAACGGCTACCCGGAGGAGGCCCACTTCGCGTTCTCCTACACCCCCGTGCCGGGGGACGACGGCACGGTCTGCGGCCTGTTCTGCGTCTGCACCGAGACGACCTCGCAGGTCATCGCCGAGCGGCAGGCGGCGTCCGAGCGCCGGCGACAGGAGGCGCTGCTCCAGCAGATGCCCGGCTTCGTCGCCGTGCTGCGCGGCCCGGACCACGTCTTCGAGTACGTCAACGACGCCTACGTCACGGTGGCGGGCGACCGGGACTACGTGGGGCGCGACGTCCGCGCGGTCTTCCCGGAACTCGCCGACCAAGGGTTTTACGAGCTCCTTGATGAGGTCTACTCCACCGGCGAGCCGTTCGCCGCGCGCGCCCTTCCCATCCGGTTGGGGGACGACGACCGCGACCGCCACCTCGACTTCCTGTACCAGCCCATCCGGAACAAGGCGGGTGCCGTCACCGGCATCTTCGTGGGCGGCTACGAGGTCACCGAGGAAGTCCGTTCGCGGGCCGCGCTGGCCGAGAGCGAGAGCCGCTACCGCACCCTGTTCGAGAGCATCGACGTCGGGTTCTGCATCATCGAGGTGACGTTCGACGGCGCGGACCGGGCCGTCGATTTTCGCATCGTCGAGGCCAATCCGGCCTACGAGCGCCAGACCGGCGCCGACGTGGTCGGACGGTGGGTCAGCGAGTTCGCCCACGACCTCGAACCGCACTGGTTCGACGTCTACGGACGCGTCGCGCTGACGGGCGAGCCCGCCCATATCGAGAACCGGGCCGACGTGTTCGGGCGCTGGTTCGACGTGCGCGCCCTGCGCGTCGGCAACTCGGCCGCGCGCCGGGTCGCCGTGCTCTTCACCGACATCTCCGAGCGCAAGCGAATGGAGGAGGCGCTTCAGGTCCTGAACGGGACCCTGGAGCAGCAGGTCTTCGAGCGCACGGCCGAGCGCGACCGGCTCTGGACTCTATCCGAGGACATGCTGGCCCGGGCCAACTACGAGGGCATGATGACGGCGGTCAGCCCGGCCTGGGGACGGGTCCTGGGCTGGTCCGAGGCCGAGCTCCTGTCGCGGCCCTACTCGTCCTTCATGCATCCCGAGGACATGGGGCCTACGCTGGCCGGCATCGCCCGGATGGGCGAGACGCGGCGGCCGACGCGCTTCGAGAACCGCATCGCCACCAGGGACGGGGGCTGGAAGCCCATCGAGTGGACGGTCGCGCCCGAGGCGGACGGAGCCAACTTCATCGCGGTCGGGCGCGACCTCACCGTCGTGAAGGCGCGGGAGGTTGAACTCGCGTCTGCCCAGGAGGCCCTGCGTCAGGCGCAGAAGATGGAGGCGGTAGGCCAGCTCACCGGCGGCGTGGCCCATGACTTCAACAATCTGCTCACCGTCATCAAGTCGTCCACCGACCTCCTGAAGCGTCCGAACCTCGCCGAGGAGCGGCGCCACCGCTACGTCGAGGCCATCTCCGATACCGTCGACCGTGCCGCCAAGCTCACAGGCCAACTGCTGGCCTTCGCGCGCCGGCTGGCCTTGAAGCCGGAGGTCTTCGACGTTGGCCAGAGTGTCGCGGCCATCACCGACATGGTCGGCACCCTGAGCGGCTCGCGCGTCAGGATCGTCACGGACATCCCGGACGAGCCCTGCTTCGTCGACGCCGACCCGAGCCAGTTCGACACGGCCCTGGTGCACATGGCCGTTAACGCCCGGGACGCCATGGACAGCGAGGGCACGCTGACCATCACAGTCCATCCCGTGGCGGCTATCCCGCCGGTCCGCACCCACCCCGTCGTCCACGGTGCGTTCGTGGCGGTGTGCATCGAGGACACGGGGTCCGGCATCCCTCCCGAGCAGATCGAGCAGATCTTCGAGCCGTTCTTCACCACCAAGGGCGTTGGGCAGGGTACGGGCCTCGGGCTGAGCCAGGTTTTCGGCTTCGCGAAGCAATCGGGCGGCGAGGTCCGGGTCGAGAGCGCGCTCGGCCAAGGCACGACGTTCGTGCTCTACCTCCCGAGGACGGAGGCCGCCGCCGAACCGCCTCCGGCTGAGCCCGAGCCGCTTGTTGACGGGCATGGCATGTGCGTCCTCGTGGTCGAGGACAACTCGGACGTTGGGACGTTCGCAACCCAGACCCTGGCCGAGCTCGGCTACGTCACCGTGCTGGCGACCAACGCCGAGGGGGCGCTGGCCGAGCTGGCCCGGGACGCCGACCGCTTCGACGTGGTGTTCTCGGACGTCGTTATGCCGGGCATGAACGGGATCGACCTGGCGCACCGGATACGGGAGGGTCACCCCGACCTGCCAGTGCTGCTCGCCTCGGGCTACAGCCACGTCCTGGCGCGGAACGGCACCTACGGCTTCGAGTTGCTGCACAAGCCGTACTCGGTCGAGCAGCTTTCACGCTTCCTGCGCAAGGTGGCGAATTGGCGGCGACGGAAGCGCATAGTCGATGGGGTGGCTTGACCCTCGATGCACTCCATGGTGCTTCCAGCGCCCGGACCCGTGTCCGGTCGAGGGCTGGCTCCCACCGGCCGGCTCGTGATCGAAAATCCAAATCCGCTCACGCATCAACAGCGGTCCTTGCGCCGCATGTAGACGAAGGTCCGCAAGTGGCGCGTTGCAGACCCAGAAGGAGAAAGGGGGCTTAGCACTGAGGTCACATCGACTAGATCGCTGCGTAAAGTCTTTGGGCCTGTCGAGTTGGGCGGCCTGGGCCACGACGAGGCGCTTGACCACGGTGTCGGTGATTTCGTTAAAGGGCGTCGGCTAGGGCCGGCATCAGGTCGCGGTCGATGGCGTCATCGGCCTCGCGCCTGAAACTCGCCTCGTCGAACCCGAAATCGATGCGGAACATGCGGCCATCCTGCAGGTGCGGGTGCATCCCTCATTTTCCGCCGGAGGCAAGTGACGCGTACTTCCCACAATCCGATTCTTTGGACCGAAGTAACGGGGCGCTAAACACGTTCTGAGGTCCAGCCCTGCGGCGGTGTCCGGTCCACACGGAGCCCAGGGACAACAATTGACGGGGGCTCGACGCTCGAATCGCGAGCTGGGATCGTGAGGCCACGAGAGACGGAGGCCTCCATGCGCACCCCCCACCAGATTGCCACCAGCTTCGATCAGGCCGGCCTCCGCCTCGCCGGGGTGGCTGCGGGATTCGTAGCGGATGCCCGGGCCCGTCAGGCCGCCGTCGACGCCGAGCAGGCGGACCGCGACCTCACTGCCACCCAGCGCGTCGCGGTCGCGGTCGCCCGGCAGCGGGCTGCCCTCCAGGACGCCGTCGACGAGGCGGCCGCCCTCCGCGCCGAGAACGCCCGGCTCAGGGCCGAGCTTGCCGCCGCCCGGCAGCAGGTCGCCGCCCAGCAGCGCGAGACCGTCCGCATCAAGGGTCTCCTCCGTGGTGCGGTCGGCATGCGCGCGGCATGACGTGATGCCACTGCGTGCGCACGTCATGCCACCGTGTGCGCACAGGGCAAGGAACAAGTCCAAAAACGCTGGCGTCCACACAAAAAGAGAGGCCCGCCCCAGTCACCCGGGGCGGGCCTCTTTCCGTTAGCGGTGGGGTCTCAGATGCCGGCGCGGAGCTCGTACGCGGGGTCCTCGACCATCTCCTCGATGGCCGCATCTAAGGTGGCGTTCCACTCTCGGATCTCCGCACGCATCCTCGGCGTCATCCTCGCGGCCTTGCCCATGACGTGCCGGTACTCGGCGTCGGTGGCGATCTCGGGCAGCCCCTCGATCAGGCGCTTGCCGACGAGGTGGGCGGCCGTCCGGTGGGCGCCGGCGCGGTGGATGGCCATCATCTCAGCGGCGTTGAGGGACAGCAGCCACGCCTTCAGGACGTCGTCGCACTCGGCCAGCACGTTCTCCTCGGGCTCCAGGGAGAACGTGCAGTCAACGAACCTGAGCGCGAGCTTGCCGCGGGCGAGGACCGGATCGAGCTCGACGATGCGTGCCGGCGCAGGAGCGGGGGCCGCGGACGGTGTCACGGATTCGGCGGCGGGCTGTGACGGCGTCACGGGGGCCGAGGCCCGCGCCTGGGCGGCGTCCATGACGTCCTCGACGTCCGTGGCGGGCGGCGTCGGCATGCCGGACATCGCGCGGGCGATCCAACGCGTGCCGTCCCACACTTTCTGGGCGGCGAGGGCCATGGCGGCGAGGACAAGCATCAGGGCGAGGCGAACGGTGCGCATTGGGGTGGGGCTTCCTGAAAGCGGGCCGGCACTGCGCGGGCCCATGAGGGGAGGCTGCCGCCAAGGCTGGTAAGGCACCAGCCGGGTGGTGATCAGGCCGCGGCGGGGGCGGCGGCCTCGGCTTCGGCCTCGGCTTCGGCGGCGGCGACTTCGGCGCGGATGGCGGCGATGAGCTCGGCGCCGACGGGCGCGACCGGGAGGACCTCCCCGGCTGCCAGGATCTCGGCGTCGGTCGCGGCGCGCAGCCAGGCCTGCCGGGCCGTCACCGGGCCGACGACAGCCCACCAAGCCCCCCAGCGCGTGAACTGCCCTCGATCAAGGCGTGCCCGTCGGGGAATCGGAGGCGACGCGAGACGTCGTCGAGGTCGGCCGCGCGGCGGAGGCGGGCGTGCAGGCGGGCGGTCGCCTCAGCCGGCTCCAGGATGTCCTGCGCCTCGAACTCGTGCACGTGCTGCAGGACGTCACCCAGGACGACGTAGCATTCGCCGTGGCGCTCGGGGACGCCGGCCTGCGTCGTCATGACGACGGCGCCTTCTTCAGCCTCGAAAGAGAAGATGCCGGTGTGGACGCCGTCGATGCGCTCGTGGCGGACGGCGTGGATGGGGTCGGCGGCGACGACGTCTCGCGACATCGGGCTCAGCATGGTCGTCCACAGCCAGAGGCGGGCTGGGATGGCTACGTCTACTCTCATGGTCGGGTGGCCTCCGGGCAATAAGCTAACTGCCCGATTCAAGCACCCTGCCTAGCAATTTTCCAGGTCTCGTCCGAATAATTCTTCGCAACATACCGTAATTGGCATTTTGCAACTTACACCTTACGGTCCTTCGAAAGTCGAAGAAATTTGGCGTCTTGCTTTTTAGCGGAACGCCCGTAGCCTGTTCTTTGTTGACCGCGTCGGAGACAGGGTATGTCAGCAGCACTACGAGAAGAGGACGTCGTCGCCCGCCTGCGGGAGGCCTGCGTCGCTGCCGGCGGCCAGTCAGCCTGGGCGGCCGCGCACGGCGTCAGCGTCCCCTACGTGCACGACGTCTGCCGCGGGCGCCGGGGGCCGGGCGAGAGCGTCCTGAGGGGCCTCGGCCTAGTGCGGGAGGTCCGCTACGTGCCGCGCGAGCCAAGGACCGTGGCGCTCTACGACGCCGACAGCGTGACCCTCGTCGAGGCGGAGGTCCTGCCGTGAACCGCTCCCGATTCGTGGACGGTCTCGTCGAGCTCGACGCCAAGCAGACCCGGGCCCGCCTGGCGGAGTCCCTCGCCGCCGCCCGGGCGCACCCGGCCTACGCGGAGGGGCCCCGGTCTCCTGCGCTCCGGGCCGCCGTCGCCCTGGTCGAGGCCGACTTGCTCGCTGCGGCGCGCGCCGCTGTCTGCCGGCTCGACGCCGCGCTGCAGGAAGCCGACCGGCCGGCGGCGCCTTCCCTAATGGATGAGCTCGGCGTGCCCGCATACCTGCGCAGGATGATCGAGGAGCGGTCATGAGCGACGATGCCTACCCCGACCTGAGCGGGCTCGACGGCACGGACGTCGCCGTCGAGATCCCCGCGCTGCTCGCGGCGGAGCCGTGGTTCGCCACGGAGGTCGCGGGCCTGCAGTTCTACGAGTACGGTCGGGTTGACGAGCTCACGGGCGAGCGCGTCCTGCCCCTGCCGGGCGACCGCCTCCACCTCGTCCGCGAGCCGGCGAATCCCCATGACCCGAATGCGGTGCAGGTCTGGTGGCGGAACTCGCGGATGCTCGGGCACATGCCGAGATTCACGGCCGAGCGCGTCGCTCCGCTGATGGACGCCGGCGCGGCCGCCCGGGCGTACGTCCACACGCCCGGGGACGGCGAGGCCTGGAGCCTGCGGGCCCTCGTCGTCGGGCCGGCGGCCGAGACGATCCACGGGCGCTACATCCAACACATCGCCGATGCGGCCATGTGCCGGTCGGATGCGGAGTGCGAGCGCGACCGGCTTCTCTATGACCGCGCCGAGCGGAACCGCCTGACCCTCCGCCAGCACCGCCGCCGCCGTCTGCGCGATGCCGTCGAAGTGCTCCGCCATGTGCCGTGCGAGCCGGTTCTACCGGAGCCGAACGCGCAGGGCCGGACGGACGTCGACGACATCGCGGACGTCCTTCGGTGCTCCCGGTCGACCGTCGTGCGCATCGCGGCATCGGTCGGCATCGCTCTCGGACGCTGGGACTACGCCGTCGAGGTCACGCCCGAACTCCGGGCGGCGCTCCTGGAATGGGACCGGAAGCCGAAGCGCGGGGGGAAGCTGCCCAAGCTCAAGGGCTCCCTCGGCTTCAGGGAATTCTACGCCGAGCCGGACACGGGAGGGGTCTATGCCCGCTACTGGTAAGCCCCGCCGCCCAGCCCCGCCCGCGACGCACGTCATCGTCGACCGGCGCACTTGGCGTGTTGTGAGCCGCCACCCGTCTCTGGCAGCGGCCCGGGACGCATGGCGAGCGCGAGCCTTCCCCGAGCCCGGGTTGATCAAGACCACTCTCGGCTCGTGGGCCGCCCATCATCTCATCCGAACCGTCGCCGCAGCAGAGAGCGCAGCCCGCCGTTCGGCCGTCGAAGCCGCAAAGAGGACCCGTACCGCATGACCTTCGTCCCCCGCCTCTCGCCCGTCGTCCGCGGCGCCTGCCACGCGGTCACCGGTTCCGTGCCCCTCCCGGAATCCCCGCCCGCCCCGGCAACCGACGCGCCGGTCGCGGAGGTCCTCGCCGAGCAGGCCGAAGCCCTCGCCGCGACGGTGGAGGAGGCCTCGCCGGAGGCCCTGCGCGCGGCCCGGGCGGCGGCGCGCGCCCGCGCCGTCGACGAGGCCCTGATCGGGACGGCCGAGATCCTCGCGCGCGGTCCTACTCTCACCCACCGGGGCTACGGCCCCGAGCCGAAGGCGGACGACATCTTGGAGCGGTCGCGCATCGCGGGGCTCCGGGCGGCGGGATGCGCCGGCGGGGCGGCTCGCCTGCGTCCCTACCTGGGCGACGGCTACCGGGCGGTCGAGGTCCGCGAGCGGTACGTGGCGCTCCTCGCCGCGGAGGCCGAGTGGAAGGCGCGGGCGGAACGGGAGCGCCACCCGGAGAGGGGGTGAGCCGTCACGTCCCTGTGGACGATTAACCTGCCTGTTAACCTTGGACCATCTCTCGACTCAGACGGCGTCAGCGACGCGGGCAGGGTCTCCTCGACGGCCGCAACGGGCGGCCCGAACAACGAGGACGAGATGTCGAAGAGGTATGCAGAGCCCGAGCTCACGAGCGCACAGATCCACGAGCTCATCGACCTGGCGCGGAAGACCGACGAGTCCTTGTCCACCTTGGACGGCAGCAACCAGGCAATGTATCTCCTGCGGACATTCAATATGGCAGACCGCGTCTATGGTCTCTGGCCGGACTCAGCACAACCCAGCGGATACGCCTACGGCATCATGAAGGGCAAGCTGGGCAGCGCAGCCATGCGGCGGGTCGCAAAGAATGCGGAGATCTCCGTTACGGCAGTATTCCAGGAGGGCGAGGATCACGCAGACTTGACGGGCGAAGTCTACGGGGGACTCGAAAGCTGCGCCGATGATCACCCCGAGGCGTACGCGCAGGCCTTCAACTTCTGGATCAACATTGTGCCGGCCAACTTCGAGGCCACGAAGGCGCGCATCAGGGGCTACATCCTCGGCTGAAATCCCATCGTAGAAACGGACGAAGGGCCCCGGAGATGATCCGGGGCCCTTCGTCATTCAGCGTCGTCGCCCTCGTCGGCGTCGCGCTCCGCCGCCCGGCGGCGCTCCTCCGGGAGCTCGGGCGTCGCGGCGAGCCGGGCCAGGATGTCGTCGAGCGAGACCGGTCGGTACGCCCACGAATCCACGCCGACATCGCAGGACTGGGACGTCCCAGGCAGGGTACCGTGTGTGTGCCCGTGCAGGTGGATGGCGCCCCGGAACGAACCGCTCCAGGCCCGCATGGGGTAGTGGTCGAGCACGAGCCGGTGCCCCTCGACCGTCACATGAGCCCGGTCGTGCTGGCTCTCCCACGCGAGGTCGAGCACACGCCGGCGGTCGTGGTTGCCGCGGACGAGGCGCTTGCGCCCGCGGAGGCGCCGGAAGATCTCCGCGCATCGCTCCGGGCTCGCCCCCATCGCGAAGTCGCCGAGGTGCCAGACCTCGTCCTTGGGGCCGACGACGGCGTTCCAGGATTCGATCAGGAGAGCGTCCATCTCCTCGGGCGAGGCGAACGGCCGGGCACACATGCGGATGACGCCGCCGTGCGAGAAATGCGTGTCAGCGGTGAAGTGCGTCGTCATAGGGGCAGCCTCCGTGAGGGGGCTGCGCAGCGCGTCACGCCCCGGGGGTGGGTCTTTCGGGCTGGGGGCGGGCTATTCGTTTCACGTCGGCCTCACGGGCTGATGGTGGAGAAGGTCTAGCACGGTCACCTTAAGGAATCCCTGGACCCTGGGATCCTGTGATGCGGTCCGGCGGCCGCCCGTGCCAGACGTCGTCGAGGACGGCCCGGCACCAAGGCAGGTATTGGTTCGGTCCCCGCACCGTCCACGCCTTCGGCCGGGGGCACGTCCGGGTCACGTGCACCAGGACCGCCTCCAGGCTGGCGCCGGCCCCGAGCCGCGCGACCATGCGCTCGGTGTCGTAGTCCCCGCGCCGCCGGGGGCACCAGACGCATGTCACGCGGACCCGCCGGTAGGGGAACGCGCCCAACGTCCGAGGAATGCCCATCCGATCCTGCCGCCGTTGAACCGTCCCGTCTGTTCCCTATCTGTTCTCTGTGGGGAGACGGTCAATGCTAAGCCTGGACGACATCGCGGCCGCAGCCGCCGGCGAGGAGCGGGACGCCCTGTGGCGGTCCGTGGCCGAGGACATGGAGGAGGCCGCGGGGCGCCGCCGCGGCGAGCGGGGGTTCGTGCGGGCCGACCGGCCCGCGGATCTGGCGCGGGCGCTGGGGCGGGACCGGCGCGGGCGGCAGCCGCGTCGGCGGACTGGCTAGGCCGCGGCCTTCTCGGGCCGGGGCGCGCGGCGCTGCGCTGGCTTCCGCTTCGTACGGGGAGGGGGCTCCGGCATGGGGATCAGGGCCAGCGCGGCCCGTTCGCGCTCGAAGGCCTCGACAACCGCCGAGACCCATAGCTCCATGCCCTCCGCCTTGAGGGCCATCCTCTGGCCGCGGTCATAGTGCAACCGCGTGACCGTAGCGACCTTCTCCTTCTCGTTCTCCCCCTTGCCATCCTTGTGCGAGAGGATGGCCGACGCCGCGCCGCCGAGCCGGCGGTCGCCAAGGAACGACCCAAGCGTGCGCCGGCTATCGTGCGGTCTCCACGGCTCGATGCCGTGGAGCGCGAAAAGGTCAACCCGACCCGGATGGGGGTCGCCGTTCTGGTCAAGGCCCCTCAGCCGCCAGAGCAGCTTGTTGACTGCACTCTGGTGCGCGTGGCCGTCGCCGCGGACCGATGGGCATGCCCACGGCGACGGCTCGTCGAGCTCCGCCCAAAGACGCTGCAGCACGGCCAGCGCCTGCGGAGGCAGCGGCAACGCGTGAGGGCGGCTGCCCGACTTGCCGCCCTTCATCTCGACGCCGGTCCAATTCGCGCTGAGCCAACCCGGCATCCCGTCGAGAGGGTAGAGGCGGTCGTGCCGGAGGATGGACGTCTGGAAGGTCCGCTGCCCCGTCAGGATGGTGAGCCACAGCATCGCCAGCGTGCCGGGCCCGGTCGCGTGCTCCGTCTGCCCGA
>NZ_BPQM01000139.1 GCF_022179245.1 Methylobacterium gregans | reverse complement strand
GTCGTCCGCAGCCGTTGCGAGGTACTAAAGGCAAGCGTAAAGGCGCTCGTCTTTGGTATGTAGGTGGTCAACAATTTTAATTGCAGGGGCTTCGGCCCCTTACTTGAGGATAAATTATGTCTAATATTCAAACTGGCGCCGAGCGTATGCCGCATGACCTTTCCCATCTTGGCTTCCTTGCTGGTCAGATTGGTCGTCTTATTACCATTTCAACTACTCCGGTTATCGCTGGCGACTCCTTCGAGATGGACGCCGTTGGCGCTCTCCGTCTTTCTCCATTGCGTCGTGGCCTTGCTATTGACTCTACTGTAGACATTTTTACTTTTTATGTCCCTCATCGTCACGTTTATGGTGAACAGTGGATTAAGTTCATGAAGGATGGTGTTAATGCCACTCCTCTCCCGACTGTTAACACTACTGGTTATATTGACCATGCCGCTTTTCTTGGCACGATTAACCCTGATACCAATAAAATCCCTAAGCATTTGTTTCAGGGTTATTTGAATATCTATAACAACTATTTTAAAGCGCCGTGGATGCCTGACCGTACCGAGGCTAACCCTAATGAGCTTAATCAAGATGATGCTCGTTATGGTTTCCGTTGCTGCCATCTCAAAAACATTTGGACTGCTCCGCTTCCTCCTGAGACTGAGCTTTCTCGCCAAATGACGACTTCTACCACATCTATTGACATTATGGGTCTGCAAGCTGCTTATGCTAATTTGCATACTGACCAAGAACGTGATTACTTCATGCAGCGTTACCATGATGTTATTTCTTCATTTGGAGGTAAAACCTCTTATGACGCTGACAACCGTCCTTTACTTGTCATGCGCTCTAATCTCTGGGCATCTGGCTATGATGTTGATGGAACTGACCAAACGTCGTTAGGCCAGTTTTCTGGTCGTGTTCAACAGACCTATAAACATTCTGTGCCGCGTTTCTTTGTTCCTGAGCATGGCACTATGTTTACTCTTGCGCTTGTTCGTTTTCCGCCTACTGCGACTAAAGAGATTCAGTACCTTAACGCTAAAGGTGCTTTGACTTATACCGATATTGCTGGCGACCCTGTTTTGTATGGCAACTTGCCGCCGCGTGAAATTTCTATGAAGGATGTTTTCCGTTCTGGTGATTCGTCTAAGAAGTTTAAGATTGCTGAGGGTCAGTGGTATCGTTATGCGCCTTCGTATGTTTCTCCTGCTTATCACCTTCTTGAAGGCTTCCCATTCATTCAGGAACCGCCTTCTGGTGATTTGCAAGAACGCGTACTTATTCGCCACCATGATTATGACCAGTGTTTCCAGTCCGTTCAGTTGTTGCAGTGGAATAGTCAGGTTAAATTTAATGTGACCGTTTATCGCAATCTGCCGACCACTCGCGATTCAATCATGACTTCGTGATAAAAGATTGAGTGTGAGGTTATAACGCCGAAGCGGTAAAAATTTTAATTTTTGCCGCTGAGGGGTTGACCAAGCGAAGCGCGGTAGGTTTTCTGCTTAGGAGTTTAATCATGTTTCAGACTTTTATTTCTCGCCATAATTCAAACTTTTTTTCTGATAAGCTGGTTCTCACTTCTGTTACTCCAGCTTCTTCGGCACCTGTTTTACAGACACCTAAAGCTACATCGTCAACGTTATATTTTGATAGTTTGACGGTTAATGCTGGTAATGGTGGTTTTCTTCATTGCATTCAGATGGATACATCTGTCAACGCCGCTAATCAGGTTGTTTCTGTTGGTGCTGATATTGCTTTTGATGCCGACCCTAAATTTTTTGCCTGTTTGGTTCGCTTTGAGTCTTCTTCGGTTCCGACTACCCTCCCGACTGCCTATGATGTTTATCCTTTGGATGGTCGCCATGATGGTGGTTATTATACCGTCAAGGACTGTGTGACTATTGACGTCCTTCCCCGTACGCCGGGCAATAATGTTTATGTTGGTTTCATGGTTTGGTCTAACTTTACCGCTACTAAATGCCGCGGATTGGTTTCGCTGAATCAGGTTATTAAAGAGATTATTTGTCTCCAGCCACTTAAGTGAGGTGATTTATGTTTGGTGCTATTGCTGGCGGTATTGCTTCTGCTCTTGCTGGTGGCGCCATGTCTAAATTGTTTGGAGGCGGTCAAAAAGCCGCCTCCGGTGGCATTCAAGGTGATGTGCTTGCTACCGATAACAATACTGTAGGCATGGGTGATGCTGGTATTAAATCTGCCATTCAAGGCTCTAATGTTCCTAACCCTGATGAGGCCGTCCCTAGTTTTGTTTCTGGTGCTATGGCTAAAGCTGGTAAAGGACTTCTTGAAGGTACGTTGCAGGCTGGCACTTCTGCCGTTTCTGATAAGTTGCTTGATTTGGTTGGACTTGGTGGCAAGTCTGCCGCTGATAAAGGAAAGGATACTCGTGATTATCTTGCTGCTGCATTTCCTGAGCTTAATGCTTGGGAGCGTGCTGGTGCTGATGCTTCCTCTGCTGGTATGGTTGACGCCGGATTTGAGAATCAAAAAGAGCTTACTAAAATGCAACTGGACAATCAGAAAGAGATTGCCGAGATGCAAAATGAGACTCAAAAAGAGATTGCTGGCATTCAGTCGGCGACTTCACGCCAGAATACGAAAGACCAGGTATATGCACAAAATGAGATGCTTGCTTATCAACAGAAGGAGTCTACTGCTCGCGTTGCGTCTATTATGGAAAACACCAATCTTTCCAAGCAACAGCAGGTTTCCGAGATTATGCGCCAAATGCTTACTCAAGCTCAAACGGCTGGTCAGTATTTTACCAATGACCAAATCAAAGAAATGACTCGCAAGGTTAGTGCTGAGGTTGACTTAGTTCATCAGCAAACGCAGAATCAGCGGTATGGCTCTTCTCATATTGGCGCTACTGCAAAGGATATTTCTAATGTCGTCACTGATGCTGCTTCTGGTGTGGTTGATATTTTTCATGGTATTGATAAAGCTGTTGCCGATACTTGGAACAATTTCTGGAAAGACGGTAAAGCTGATGGTATTGGCTCTAATTTGTCTAGGAAATAACCGTCAGGATTGACACCCTCCCAATTGTATGTTTTCATGCCTCCAAATCTTGGAGGCTTTTTTATGGTTCGTTCTTATTACCCTTCTGAATGTCACGCTGATTATTTTGACTTTGAGCGTATCGAGGCTCTTAAACCTGCTATTGAGGCTTGTGGCATTTCTACTCTTTCTCAATCCCCAATGCTTGGCTTCCATAAGCAGATGGATAACCGCATCAAGCTCTTGGAAGAGATTCTGTCTTTTCGTATGCAGGGCGTTGAGTTCGATAATGGTGATATGTATGTTGACGGCCATAAGGCTGCTTCTGACGTTCGTGATGAGTTTGTATCTGTTACTGAGAAGTTAATGGATGAATTGGCACAATGCTACAATGTGCTCCCCCAACTTGATATTAATAACACTATAGACCACCGCCCCGAAGGGGACGAAAAATGGTTTTTAGAGAACGAGAAGACGGTTACGCAGTTTTGCCGCAAGCTGGCTGCTGAACGCCCTCTTAAGGATATTCGCGATGAGTATAATTACCCCAAAAAGAAAGGTATTAAGGATGAGTGTTCAAGATTGCTGGAGGCCTCCACTATGAAATCGCGTAGAGGCTTTGCTATTCAGCGTTTGATGAATGCAATGCGACAGGCTCATGCTGATGGTTGGTTTATCGTTTTTGACACTCTCACGTTGGCTGACGACCGATTAGAGGCGTTTTATGATAATCCCAATGCTTTGCGTGACTATTTTCGTGATATTGGTCGTATGGTTCTTGCTGCCGAGGGTCGCAAGGCTAATGATTCACACGCCGACTGCTATCAGTATTTTTGTGTGCCTGAGTATGGTACAGCTAATGGCCGTCTTCATTTCCATGCGGTGCACTTTATGCGGACACTTCCTACAGGTAGCGTTGACCCTAATTTTGGTCGTCGGGTACGCAATCGCCGCCAGTTAAATAGCTTGCAAAATACGTGGCCTTATGGTTACAGTATGCCCATCGCAGTTCGCTACACGCAGGACGCTTTTTCACGTTCTGGTTGGTTGTGGCCTGTTGATGCTAAAGGTGAGCCGCTTAAAGCTACCAGTTATATGGCTGTTGGTTTCTATGTGGCTAAATACGTTAACAAAAAGTCAGATATGGACCTTGCTGCTAAAGGTCTAGGAGCTAAAGAATGGAACAACTCACTAAAAACCAAGCTGTCGCTACTTCCCAAGAAGCTGTTCAGAATCAGAATGAGCCGCAACTTCGGGATGAAAATGCTCACAATGACAAATCTGTCCACGGAGTGCTTAATCCAACTTACCAAGCTGGGTTACGACGCGACGCCGTTCAACCAGATATTGAAGCAGAACGCAAAAAGAGAGATGAGATTGAGGCTGGGAAAAGTTACTGTAGCCGACGTTTTGGCGGCGCAACCTGTGACGACAAATCTGCTCAAATTTATGCGCGCTTCGATAAAAATGATTGGCGTATCCAACCTGCAGAGTTTTATCGCTTCCATGACGCAGAAGTTAACACTTTCGGATATTTCTGATGAGTCGAAAAATTATCTTGATAAAGCAGGAATTACTACTGCTTGTTTACGAATTAAATCGAAGTGGACTGCTGGCGGAAAATGAGAAAATTCGACCTATCCTTGCGCAGCTCGAGAAGCTCTTACTTTGCGACCTTTCGCCATCAACTAACGATTCTGTCAAAAACTGACGCGTTGGATGAGGAGAAGTGGCTTAATATGCTTGGCACGTTCGTCAAGGACTGGTTTAGATATGAGTCACATTTTGTTCATGGTAGAGATTCTCTTGTTGACATTTTAAAAGAGCGTGGATTACTATCTGAGTCCGATGCTGTTCAACCACTAATAGGTAAGAAATCATGAGTCAAGTTACTGAACAATCCGTACGTTTCCAGACCGCTTTGGCCTCTATTAAGCTCATTCAGGCTTCTGCCGTTTTGGATTTAACCGAAGATGATTTCGATTTTCTGACGAGTAACAAAGTTTGGATTGCTACTGACCGCTCTCGTGCTCGTCGCTGCGTTGAGGCTTGCGTTTATGGTACGCTGGACTTTGTAGGATACCCTCGCTTTCCTGCTCCTGTTGAGTTTATTGCTGCCGTCATTGCTTATTATGTTCATCCCGTCAACATTCAAACGGCCTGTCTCATCATGGAAGGCGCTGAATTTACGGAAAACATTATTAATGGCGTCGAGCGTCCGGTTAAAGCCGCTGAATTGTTCGCGTTTACCTTGCGTGTACGCGCAGGAAACACTGACGTTCTTACTGACGCAGAAGAAAACGTGCGTCAAAAATTACGTGCAGAAGGAGTGATGTAATGTCTAAAGGTAAAAAACGTTCTGGCGCTCGCCCTG
>NZ_BPQM01000138.1 GCF_022179245.1 Methylobacterium gregans | reverse complement strand
GCGCCTGGGCGAGGTGCTGTCCGACGCCTCGCTGCGCCTGCGGACCCGCGAGGCGGAGCGCGACCGGGCCCTCGACGAGACGCAGCGCGGCCTCTCGGCGCTGCGCGAGAGCGAGGCGCGCTTCCGCCACATGGCCGACTCCGCCCCGGCCCTGATCTGGATGACGGACGAGACCGCCGAGGTCAGCTTCGTCAACATGCATTTCGACCATCTCTTCGGCATCCCGGCGGCGGAGCTCGCCGATGCCGGGTGGCACCGCATCCTCCATCCGGACGACCTCGAGGCCTTCTCGGGCGCCTTCGCGGACGCCTTCGCGGCCCGCCAGCCCTTCCGGACCGAGATGCGGGTGATCGACCGGCACGGGGCGACGCGCTGGCTGCGCTGCGAGGGCGTGCCGCGCCTCGACGATGCGGGCCGCTTCCTCGGCTACACCGGCTGCAACGTCGACATCACCGACGCCAAGCTCGCCGAGGAGCACCTGCTGCTCCTGATCCACGAGCTGAACCACCGGGTGAAGAACACGCTGGCCACCGTGCAGTCGATTGCCAGCCAGTCCCTACGCGGTCTCGACGGCCCGGCGGCCGACGCGGCGCGGGCGGCCTTCGAGGCGCGGCTGCTCGCCCTGGCGCGCGTCCACGACGTGCTCACCCGGGAGAGCTGGGAGGGGGCGGAGCTCGGCACCGTGGTGTCCGACGCGATCCGCCCGCTCGACGCGAGCGAGCCCGGGCGCTCGCGCTTTGACGTGGAGGGCCCTCCCCTGCGCCTGCCGCCCCGGGTCGCCCTCTCGATCGCCATGGCGCTGCACGAACTCGGCACCAACGCGGTCAAGTACGGCGCGCTGTCGAACGAGAGCGGGCGCGTCGCCATCACGTGGTCGGTCGCGCGGGGCCTCGAGACCCGGCTTACCCTGCGCTGGTCCGAGAGCGGCGGCCCACCCGTCACGAAGCCGACCCGCACCGGATTCGGCTCGCGCCTGATCGAGCGGGGGCTCGCCCGGGAACTGGCCGGCGAGGTGCAGCTTGCCTATGAGCCGGGCGGCGTCGTCTGCACCATCGCGGCGCCGGTGCCGCCGCCGAGCCTCCTGGAGCGCAAGGCCGGCGCGACCCCGCCGCCGCGCATCGCGCCGCTGCCGATGCCGGGCTGAGGCGGCGCGAGAGGAGGCCGACATGGTGGAGCCCGCGTTCCGGACGGTCGATCTGCCTGGCGCCCGCCTACACCTCGCCGAGGCCGGCCCCTCGGACGGGCCACCGGTGATCCTGCTGCACGGCTTCCCGGAATTCTGGTACGGCTGGCGCCATCAGATCGGGCCGCTCGCCGAGGCGGGCTTCCGCCTCGCGGTACCGGACCAGCGCGGCTACAACCTGAGTGCCAGGCCCGAGGGGATCGCGGCCTATCATCTCGACCGTCTGGCCGCCGACGTGACGGCGCTCGCCGACGCGCTGGGCCACCACCGCGTCCGCCTCGTCGGGCACGATTGGGGCGGGCTCGTCGCGTGGTGGGTGGCAAGCCTCCATCCGGACCGGGTCGAGCGGCTGGCGATCCTCAACGCGCCGCATCCCGGCATCGTCGCGTCCTACGCCCGGCGCCATCCGGGCCAGTGGCTGCGCAGCGTCTACGTCGCCCTGTTCCAGATCCCGCACCTGCCCGAGCGGCGGCTCCTGGCGGATAACGGCAGGATCCTGCGGCGGGCGCTCGCGGACACCGCCCGGCCCGGGACCTTCAGCCCGGCCGAGCTCGACCGCTACGCCGAGGCCTGGGGCCGGCCCGGCGCCATGACGGCGATGCTGAACTGGTACCGGGCGCTGCGCCTGCCGCGGCGGCCCGCCCCGCGGGTCCGGGCACCGACCCTGATCCTCTGGGGCCGGCGCGATCACGCCCTGCAACCCGGGCTTGCAGAGGCGAGCCTCGCGCTCTGCGATCAGGGCCGCGTCCACTGGTTCCCGGAGGCGACCCACTGGCTCCAGCACGAGGAGCCGGAGGCGGTGAACGCGGCGCTCGTGGCATTCCTGAGAGAGGGCCGGTCGGGCGCCGCGTGATCCGCCCGCCCTCAATCCTCGGGCAGGTCCGGGGTGATGCCGAGCCGGTCGAGCCCCTCCGACAGCAGGTCGCTGGCGTTCGGCACACCGAGGAGTTCGCGCGCGGCGCCCTCCCCGGCAGCCTCCCGGTCACGGGCGAAGCGCACCGCGTCGGCCCATTCCTCCGGCTCCATGTCGCCCCGGCCGACGTAGAGCAGGGCCAGCAGGTCGGCCCGCTCGTCGTCGTTGAGGCCGGCGATCACATCGCGGATCTCGCGCTCGGTCTGGTCGTCGGTCCCGCCGACCAGCACGTCGGTGGCACCATCGTCGATCGGGTTCGAGCCCGAATCCGGGTCGGTCGGCCCTTCCTTCACCTCGACGGCCCTGAGGCGCACGATCATCTCGCTGACCTTGTCGACGGCGATATCCATGAAGCACTCCGATCCGGCGGCCTGCGCGGCCCTACTGACCAGCGACAACTTCCGAGGGGCCGCCCGGTTCGCCGCCCGGCCCTGTCCTCATGCCTGGATCCCTCGTTCGAGCCCCTGGCCTGACCCTTCGACCGCCGCCATGCCTGCGTGATCTGCCGGACTTCCGCCTCTCCCCGGCGCCGTCCACAAGCGGTGCGGATCGGGATGGGATCGCGAACCGTTACAGGGCCGCGCCCGTCGCTGACGGCGCGGAACGACGGCGGCAGGATGAGCGCAGAGACAATCGAGATCCCCGCGCCGGAGACCAACGCGCCGGTGAACCGCCGACGCGCGTCGTGGCGGGTCAGGACCTGGCTTCTGTCGGCCGCCCTGATTCCGGTGGGTGGCACGGCCGTGACGGCCCAGAATACCGAGGGAATGGTGCCGGCCTGCTTTCGCACCGGCGGCGGCGCGCTGGAGATCTGCCGCGACGGGTCCGAGGCGGAGGGCGTCTTCTGGGCGCCGCCGCCCTGCGCCTTCGCGCGCGGCGTGCAGATCCTGCGCCTTGGCAGCGGCAGCACGGCCGGGCCGCTCCAAGTGGTCTACCACGGCGAGACGCCGCTGGGGGACCGCCGCGGCCGGGAGTCCTGCGAGGCCCGGCGCGCCACGGACCCGATGGATTCCGGCGCGGTGCAGTCCGGTCGCAATCTCGAACAGCTCGCCACCACGATGCCCGCGGCCGAACCCCGCCTGTGGGAGACTCAGGCCGAGCCGGCAAAACCCCGATCCCGGCGCGTTCGGCGCGGGCGGGACGCGGCGACCGAGCCGGAACCCGAGACCGAGTTCGGCGTGGCGGCCCGAAACCCGACCGTCGTCGTCGGCCGCGACTGGGCGGGCGAGGCCTACTACCACGTCTTCCTGATCTCGACGGTGGGCACCGGGGACACGGCGCGGCGGGTCCAGATCCAGGCCCGCACCTACGACTTCGAGAGCTTCGAGGTCCGCAGCCGCGGCCCGGACGGCGGCGTCGCCTGGGTCCCCTTCACCGATGGCGCGGGCCGGCGCCGCGAGTCCGTCGCGCCTCCGGCCGCCGTGCTCGACGAGGGCGGACGGCCGGTCGTCGGCAACTGCGCCTCCGAGCGCCTCGATGCGCAGGGGCTCAGCGGCTCGATCAGCGTGGTCGGCCAACTCTACCACTACGTGTACACCGATGTGATGCCGGAGGATTGCAGCGAGCCTCCGCCGCGGCGGCGCACCGCGCTCTATCTCCGCACGAGCCGCGACCTCGGCGCCGCGCGCGTCTGGTCGGCGCCGCGCACCCTGATGACCGCGCTGCCGCCCGGCCTGATGGTGCGCGCGGCCAAAGCCAAGGGCATGGACCGCTGGGCGCTCTCCTACAGCTGCCGGCGCCCGGCCAACGCGCCCGGCGGCCCGGTGCCGGACATCTGCATGCAGTACAGCGCCGACCTGTCGATCGACGCCCTCGCCGCCCTGAAGCTGTTCTCGGCGCCGGTCTCGGCCCAGCGCTCGCCGGCCTATCTCGGTCTGCGCTCCGGGGGCGACGGCAGCGGGCGCTTCGGCCGGGTGGCCCACTACTGGATGACCGACCGCTACGGGAACCTCGACGTGCCGGACTCCCTCTCGGCGAAATCCGGCTTCCTCACCTGGCTGGACCGGCTCGCCCCGCGCCGCGACGGCAGCGCCGTCTCGACGCTCTACGGACGGCCGGTGTACTGGGGAACCTGGACGGTGCGCCCGGTCGCCACGCGCTGAGCGGGCGGCCAGGGCTCGGACCGGGCGCGCGGGCCGTCGCGCCCGGCGAGGCTCGCCCCGAGCCAAACCCTGAAACATATCCGAAGCATAGCCGTCTCAAGCCGAAGTCTGAGCAGGCCGCTTCCGTGCAGGGTCAAGTCAGGAACGGCCCTATCGAGCGGCTAAGCTTTGCTGTATAAGCGGGTGATCGGTGTCCTGTCCCGACGCGGCGATCGCGGCCGCCGTTCCGGCGTGGTGCGGATCTGCAGCGCGATGGGTCCACGCGCACGGATCTACGGTTCGCTCGGGAGACCGAGGGCGCGCGATGCGATGGATCGGTTCGAACGGCCTCGCCGTCGCACCGGTCCCGGTGAAGCGTTTCGATCGGCCTGCCGGGTCTCCCAGTCCCGGTCCGTCGTCTCCGGGGGCAGGCAGCCACAGCGATGCGGCTCGACATCACGACCCTGCTGATCGTGACCTTCGTGCTGACGCTCATGGTCGGCGGCCTGTTCCTGTTCGCGTGGCGTCAGCAGCGGGAGGCGCCGGCCCTGCTGATCTGGGGCCTCGCCCACATCCTCGGAGCGCTCGGCTCGGCCGGTCTCGCGCTCCGGGGCCTGATCCCGGACGCCGTCTCGATCGTCGCCGCCAACACCGCGGTGCTGAGCGCCTACGGTCTGATCTGGAGCGGGGTCGAGGCGTTCGAGGGCCGGCGTCTCCGGCCGCTCCTCGCCTTCGGAGGCGCCCTCGCGTGGCTTGCCCTCTGCTGCGTCCCGGCCTTCTACGCCTCGATCGCGGCGCGGGTGATCCTCGCCTCGGCGCTCGCGGCCGTTTACTGCACCGCCAGCGCCGCCGCGATCTGGTCCCGGCGGGCCGAGCCCCTGCCCTCCCGGCGGGCGACCACGATCCTGCTCGCCGCCTACGCCGCCTGCTACGCGGCGCGTATCCCGGCGACGCTGCTGGCGCCGCCGCAGGATACCCGGAACCCGCTGCAGTCCGACTGGGTCACGGGCCTGTGCTTCGCCGCGATGCTGTTCACGCTCGCGATCGCCTTCGGCTTCATCGCCCTGGTGAAGGAGCGCGCCGAGCACCGGCAGCGGATCGCCGCCTCGACCGACGGGCTGACCGGCGTCGCCAACCGCCGCGCCTTCGTGGCCGAGGCCGAGGCGCGGCTGGCGCGCGGCGAGCCGGTCGCCCTGCTGCTGTTCGACCTCGATCACTTCAAGGCCGTCAACGACACCCACGGTCACGCGGTCGGGGACGGGGTGCTCGTCGCCTTCTGCACGCTCGCCCGCGCGCTCCTGCCCGAGGCCGCGATCGGGCGCCTCGGGGGCGAGGAGTTCGCCTGTCTGATCGTCGACGACGGCCCGGCCGCGGTGCTGGCCCGGGCCGAGCGGGTGCGCCGCGCCTTCGCGGCGATCGCGCTGCCGGAACTGCCCGGCCTGCGGCTCGCGGCCAGCGCCGGCGTCGCCCGCGCGGCTTGCGGCGACTTCGACGCGCTGATGCGCCGGGCGGACCAAGCTCTCTACGCCGCCAAGCGCGCCGGCCGCGACCGGGTGGTGGCGGCCGCTCCCCTCCCCCGCGCGGCGTGATAGACCCCGGGCACGGAACCGGGAGACAGCATGAGCGACGAGGCCCGCCTCACCCGCCTCGAGATGCGCCTGAGCGAGCAGGACGCCACGATCGAGGACCTGAACCGCGTCGTGACGGAGCAGTGGCGCCTGATCGACCGCCTCACCCGGCAGGTCGCCGCCCTGCACGAGGAGGTCGAGACCGTCGCCGAGCGCGTGCCCCGCGGGCCCGAGCCGCCCCCGCCGCACTACTGAGACAGCCGGAACGCCCGGGGCCGGCGGCCTACCCCAAGCGTCCGCAGGGCGCCGCCCTGAACCAGCGGGAGGTCCCGGGTCGTGGAGGACCGGGACTCCCTTGCGTTGGCGCGCCGCAGCGGATACCTGTGCCGGCTGATTGTGGGCGGTCCCTCCGGGCCGCGATGCGGAGAGAGGCGAGCCTTGGCCGGAGCCGGCTCAGCAGCGTACGGGATCGAGCGTGCCGCCGGTGCGGCCGTTCGCGCGCGCGCGCTTCTCGCCAGCCTTCTCCTTACCCGCCCCTGAGGGCCGTCCGGGCGCGCGCCTGGGCTCTCAGGGGATCGCACGACGCCTCCTCCATTCAGGCTTCGGCCGCTCTCGACCGCACGGCGCGGCGGGCGGCCCGCGACAGGGTACGATGTCCATGACCACGACCACCTCCGGCGCCCGCGACCGCGTCCTCATCTTCGACACCACGCTGCGCGACGGCGAGCAGTGCCCCGGCGCCACCATGACGCTCGACGAGAAGCTGGCGGTGGCCGAGCTCCTCGACACGATGGGCGTCGACATCATCGAGGCCGGCTTCCCGATCGCCTCGAACGGCGATTTCGAGGCGGTCGCCGAGATCGCCCGCCGCTCGAAGCGCGCGGTGATCGCGGGCCTCGCGCGCGCCATCCCCGCCGACATCGCCCGGGCCGGCGAGGCCGTGCGCCACGCGCAGCGGGGCCGCATCCACACCTTCGTCTCGACCTCGCCGATCCACCTCGCCCACCAGATGCGCAAGAGCGAGGACGAGGTCGTCGAGATCATCCTGAAGACCGTGGCGCAGGCCCGCGACCTCGTCGAGGACGTCGAGTGGTCGGCCATGGACGCGACCCGCACCGGGATCGACTACCTCTGCCGCTGCGTCGAGGCGGCGATCCGGGCCGGCGCCACCACGATCAACCTGCCCGACACCGTGGGCTACGCCACCCCGTCCGAGTACCGCGCCATGTTCGCGAGCGTCCGCGAGCGCGTGCCGAACGCCGACAAGGCAGTCTTCTCGGTGCACTGCCACAACGACCTGGGCCTCGCCGTCGCCAACACGCTGGCGGGCCTCGAGGGCGGCGCGCGGCAGGTCGAGTGCACGATCAACGGCATCGGCGAGCGGGCCGGCAACGCGGCGCTGGAGGAGGTCGTGATGGCGATCCGCACCCGCGGCGACGTGATGCCCTTCGAGACCGGCATCGAGTCGACGCTGCTGACCCGCGCCTCGAAGCTCGTGAGCCACGCCACGAACTTCCCCGTGCAGTTCAACAAGGCGATCGTCGGCCGCAACGCCTTCGCGCACGAGAGCGGCATCCACCAGGACGGCATGCTGAAGAACGCCGAGACCTACGAGATCATGACCCCGGCCTCGGTGGGCTTGGCCAAGACCTCGCTGGTGATGGGCAAGCATTCGGGCCGCGCCGCCTTCCGCTCGAAGCTCGGCGAGCTCGGCCTGCAGCTGACCGACAACCAGTTCCAGGACGTGTTCGAGCGCTTCAAGGCGTTGGCCGACCGCAAGAAGCACGTCTACGACGAGGATATCGAGGCACTGGTGGACGAGAACCTCGCCACCGCCCACGACCGCATCCGCCTCGTCTCGCTCTCGGTGATCGCCGGCACGCACGGCCCTCAGCGCGCGACGCTCAAGATCATGGTCGACGGTCGAACCATCACGGAAGAGGCCGACGGAAACGGGCCGGTCGACGCGGTGTTCAACGCCATCCACGCGCTCGTCCCGCACGAGGCGGTCCTGGAGCTCTATCAGGTCCACGCCGTCACCGAGGGCACGGACGCGCAGGCCGAAGTGTCGGTGCGCCTGAAGGACGGCGAGCGCAGCGTCACGGCGCGCGGCGCCGATCCGGACACGCTCGTCGCCTCGGCCAAAGCCTACCTCTCGGCGCTGAACAAGCTCTCGGCGGCCGCCCGCCGGTTGCACGCCCAGGCGATCTGATCGCGGCGCACAAATTTCCCGAAAAACCTGCGGCCCGGGGGTGGACAGCCCCCGGGCCGCTTGGTATCAGCCCCTCCATCGACGGCGGACTTGGTGGCCGCCTCGCCATCGCTGAGAAGCGATCGGGCGCATAGCTCAGTTGGTAGAGCAGCTGACTCTTAATCAGCGGGTCCTAGGTTCGAACCCTAGTGCGCCCACCAAAATATCCCCTTCATATCTTCAATCGGTCGGACGCAGTGGCCTGACCCGGGCCTAGGCGAGACTCCGGTTTCGCTGGCCGCTCGCAGGCCTCGCGGCGATGACGAACTCCCGCACATGATCAGCGCGCGACGCACGCCCGTCCCGGCGTGCCAAGCGCCGCACGATGCCGCGGCGTCTTGAGCGGCGCGTCCCCCCAACGAAGGGGCGGACATCCGCCCCCCTGACGCTGGCGAGCCTGCCTTCCCCGCGCGCTCAGCGCGCTGTACCCTCCGAGATGGGGGGAGATCGTCCTGCCTCGCCGGCCCGCCTTCAAGCGACCGGATCCGTGTAAGCCACTTCGCGGGCCTGCGCGCAGGAGCCGGCGACGGGGACCGCCCGGCGGAAAAGCTGCCAGCGAAGGGATTGCCGCGCGATGATCAGCGCCTTCGATCTGTTCAAGATCGGAATCGGACCGTCGAGTTCGCACACGATCGGCCCGATGGTCGCCGCGCGCCGCTTCCGCGACCGCGTCGCCCCGCGTGCCGCGGGCGACGTGGCGCGGGTGCGCGCCGAGATCTACGGCTCTCTCGCCTGGACAGGACGCGGCCACGGCACGGACGTGGCGATCTCCCTCGGACTGCTCGGACATGACCCGGCGACCGTCGATCCGGACCGCGTCCCGGATTACACCCGGGCGCTCGCCGGGACCGGCGACATCGGCTTGGCCCCCATCGTCTTCGATCCGGTCCGCGACCTCGTCTTCAACGTCACCGAGACCCTGCCGCGCCACACCAACGGCATGCGCTTCCAAGCGCACGATGCCGCGGGGGCGCTGGTGGACGAGGTGGTGTGCTACTCGATCGGCGGCGGCTTCGTGGAGGAGGAGGGCGCCGGGGAGACCGCCGGGATCGAGGCCGTCCGGGTGCCCCATCCCTTCGAGAGCGGGGCCGAACTGCTGCGCATCTGCGCCGAGACCGGCCTCACCATCGCGCAGGTGCAGATGGCGAACGAGCGCGCCCTGCGCTCGGAAACCGAGATCCATGCCGGGCTCGACGCCATCCGCGACGCGATGCTCGCCTGCATCGCCCGCGGCCTGCGCATGGACGGCGAGTTGCCCGGCGGCCTGAAAGTGCGCCGCCGCGCGCGGCGCCTGCACGAAGCGCTGGAGGCGGCCCGGCTCACCAACAGCCGGCCCGCCCATGAGATCATGGACTGGATCAGCCTGTTCGCGCTGGCGGTGAACGAGGAGAACGCCGCGGGCGGGCGGGTGGTGACGGCACCGACCAACGGGGCGGCCGGCATCGTTCCGGCGGTCCTGCGCTACGGCGTCGATTTCTGCCCGGGCTGGACCGAGGCGCGCGGGCGCGAGTACCTGCTCACGGCCACCGCGATCGGAGGCCTGATCAAGCGGCGCGCCTCGATCTCCGGC
This sequence comes from Methylobacterium gregans, assembly GCF_022179245.1. Classification (GTDB taxonomy): domain Bacteria; phylum Pseudomonadota; class Alphaproteobacteria; order Rhizobiales; family Beijerinckiaceae; genus Methylobacterium; species Methylobacterium gregans. Next base: position 20,720 of record NZ_BPQM01000138.1, on the reverse strand, counting down.
GCAGAAGTCGGCTGCCAGGGCGAGGTCGGCTCGGCCGCCGCCATGGCGGCGGCCGGCCTCGCCGCGGTGCTGGGTGGCGACGCCCGACAGGTCGAGAACGCCGCCGAGATCGCGATGGAGCACCATCTCGGCATGACCTGCGACCCGATCGGCGGGCTGGTGCAGATCCCCTGTATCGAGCGCAATGCCTTCGGGGCCAACAAGGCGGTCGCCGCAGCCTCCCTGGCGCTGCGCGGCGACGGCGTGCACTACGTGACCCTCGACGAGGTCATCGAGACGATGCGCCAGACCGGTCACGACATGCAGGCGAAGTACAAGGAGACCTCGCTCGGCGGCCTCGCGGTCAACGTCGCGGCCTGCTGAGGCCGCTCCGAGCCCGCGCCGCTGCAGCGAGGCGGTGCCGGAAGCCGCCGACCAGGCAGAGCTCGCACCGGGCATCACCGGGCAGCCGACCGTGCAGGACATCATTCGGCCGGGCGGCGGCATCGCCGACCCCCGGTCCGCGGACGGCCGCCGACCCCGCAACGCGACCGTCTTCGGCGTGCGGGCCACGATCCGGTAGCGAGGCGACGTGCGGTCGAAAGAGTCGGCCTGCCGCACACGGCCGTCATTCTGGCGCGGAGCGGCCGTCGCAGACCTGAGAGGAAGTTTCTTCCACTTCACGAAGCAAGAGGTCGTTTTCACCCGACCCATCGGATCTTTGGAATGTCGGGCCAGGATCCTTCGATCTACCATGACAGATGTATCGATCCACGCAGTACAGGCTCGATCTCTCCGAGATCGGGCCATGAACGCGATCGATGCATCCTGCCGAAACGCCGGCTCTCCCGAGCGGCCAGCCCTTCGAGTTTCCACGATGCGAGTTCCGAGACTGATCGCCGTCGCCGCCCTGGTGCTCGGCGCGTTCGCCGCGCGGGCGGAGAGCCTGACGGTCGGCGTGGTGCCGGGCGCCTACGCGGACGCGGTCAACGTCGCGGCGCAGGAGGCCAAGGCGAAGGGGCTCGACGTGAAGGTGGTCGAGTTCAGCGACTGGACCACGCCGAACGTCGCGTTGGACGCCGGCGACATCGACGTGAACTTCTTCCAGCACCGCCCCTTCATGGAGAATGCCGAGCGGCAGAAGGGCTACGATTTCGAGATCGTCGGCGCCGGGATTCTGCAGAATCTCGGCCTCTACTCCCTGAAGCACAGGAGTCTCGACCAGATCCCGGTGGGCGGGCGCGTCGCGGTCGCCAACGATCCGGTGAACCAGGGCCGCGGCCTGCTGCTGCTGCAGAAGGCCGGGCTGATCAAGCTGAAGGACGGCGTCGGCTTTCTGGGGACCCTCGACGACATCGCCGAGAACCCGCGGAAGCTGAAATTCACCGAGGTCGAGGGCCCGCAGCTCGTCCGCATCACCGGCGACGTCGATCTCGCGCAGGGCTACCCGCACTTCATCGTCGCGGCCAAGGCCTTCGATCCGAAGAGCGGCCTGATCTATTCCGGCATCGAGGACAAGCTCTTCGCGGTGAGCTTCGTCACGAAGGCCAAGCGCAAGGATGATCCGACGATCGCCAAGTTCGTCGCCCTGTTCCAGAAATCGGAGGCCGTGAAGGCCCAGATCCACAAGTCCTTCGCCGACAGCGACAAGCTCTACCTGCTGGCGTGGCTGAACTGATGGCGCGCGCGATGGCAGGCCTCGCCTTTGACAATCTCCGCGACGCGGGCGCCTGGATCGCGCGCGGCGCCTCCCGCCCCGCCGCGCGGGACGCGCGTGCCGGCCAGGACGTCCGCCAGACGGGCGGCCGAGGCGCCGGAACGGTGCGGTTCGAGGGGGTCACTAAGACCTTCCAGGCCGCCTCCGGCGCGGTGCGGGCGCTCGACGGCATCGACCTCGCGATTCCCGCCGGCGCGATCTTCGGCATCATCGGCCGCTCGGGTGCCGGCAAGTCGAGCCTGCTGCGCACCGTCAACCGGCTGGAGGAGCCGAGCGCCGGGCGGGTCTTGATCGACGGAGAGCCGATCGGGGCCCTGGACACGGCCGGCCTGGTGGCGCTCCGCCGCCGCATCGGCATGATCTTCCAGCACTTCAACCTGCTCGCGGCCAAGACCGTCCGGCAGAACGTGGCGCTGCCGCTCGCCGTGGCCGGCGTGCCGCGGGCCGAGATCGGGCGGCGGGTGGACGAGGCCCTGCGCCTCGTCGGGCTGGAGGCGAAGGCGGAGGCCTACCCGTCGCGGCTCTCGGGCGGCCAGAAGCAGCGGGTCGGCATCGCCCGCGCCCTCGTCAGCCGTCCGGAGATCCTGCTCTGCGACGAGGCGACCTCGGCGCTCGACCCCGAGACGACGCTCCAGATCCTGACCTTGCTCCGCGACATCAACCGCCGCTTCGGGATCACGATCGTGCTGATCACCCACGAGATGAGCGTGATCCGCGAGATCTGCACCGACGTGGTGGTGCTGGAACAGGGCCGCGCCGTCGAGTCCGGGCCGGTCTGGCGGGTCTTCGGGGCACCGGAGCACCCGGCGACCCGGGCGCTGCTCGAACCGCTGACCCGCGGCCTGCCCGACGATCTGGCGGCCCGGCTGCGGCCGAACCCCGCCCCGGGCGCCGAGGCCCTGCTGCGGATCACCTGCTCGGGCGCGGCCCCCGACCTCTCGGCCCTGACGGAGGCCGCGGGCGCGCCCGTGCGCCTGCTCCAGGCCGGCATCGAGCGGATCCAGGGCCGCGCGGTCGGCCGGATGCTGATCGCGGTCGCCGGGACCGAGGCGGCGGAGCGCCTCGTGGCGCGCGCGGACGGGATCGCCATCGAGAGGATCGGCTATGTCGCCGCAGATGATTGACCGCCTGAGCCAGGCCTGCCTCGACACGCTCTTCATGGTGGGCGTCTCGGCCGGGATCGCGGTGCTCGCCGGTCTGCCGCTCGCGCTCTTCCTCGTCACCTCGGGCCCCGGCGGCATCTTCCCGGCGCCGCGGGCGAACCGGGTGGTCGGCACGCTGGTCAACGGCTTCCGGGCGGTGCCCTTCATCGTGCTCTTGGTGGCGCTGATCCCGTTCACCCGCCTCGTCGCCGGCACCACGATCGGCGTCTGGGCGGCGATCGTGCCGCTCTCGGTGAGCGCCACGCCGTTCTTCGCCCGGATCGCCGAGGTCTCGCTGCGCGAGGTCGATGCGGGGCTGATCGAGGCGGCGCAGTCGATCGGCTGCCGGCGGCGCCACATCCTCCTCCACGTCCTGCTGCCCGAGGCGCTGCCGGGCATCCTCGGCGGCCTCACCATCACGGTCGTCACGATGATCGGCGCCTCCGCCATGGCGGGCGCGGTCGGCGCGGGCGGGCTCGGGGACGTGGCCATCCGGTACGGCTACCAGCGCTTCGACACCACCGTGATGCTGGCGGTGATCGCGATCCTCATCGCCCTCGTCTGCCTGGTGCAGTTCGCGGGCGACACCGCCGTGCGCCGGCTGCGCGCCCGCTGACGCGCAGCCCGCGAACCGTTTCCGCTCAGGGGACCGATGACGAAGCAGATCCTCCTCAACGCGTTCAACATGAACTGCGTCGGCCACATCAACCACGGGCTCTGGACCCATCCGCGCGACCGCTCGACCGCCTACAACACGCTGGCCTACTGGACCGATCAGGCGAAGCTCCTGGAGCGCGGCCTGTTCGACGGGCTGTTCATCGCCGACATCATCGGCGTCTACGACATCTACGGCGGCGGCATCGACGTGACGGCGCGCGAGGCCGTGCAATTGCCCGTCAACGACCCGACCGTGCTGGTCTCCGCCATGGCGGCGGTGACGGAGCATCTCGGCTTCGGCATCACGGTCAACGTCCACACCGAGGCGCCCTCGACCTTCGCCCGACGCTTCTCGACGCTCGACCATCTCACGGGGGGCCGGGTCGGCTGGAACATCGTCACCGGCTATCTGGAGAGCGCCCATCGCGGCCAGGGCAGCGGGGCGCTGCCCGACCACGACCGACGCTACGACTACGCCGAGGAGTATCTCGAGGTTCTCTACCGGCTCTGGGAAGGCAGCTGGGACGACGCGGCCGTCCGGCGCGATCCTGCCGCCCGGATCTTCGCCGATCCGGCCCGGATCCGCCCGGTCGCGCATCGCGGCGAATTCTTCGAGGTCGCGGGCTACCATCTCTGCGAGCCCTCGGCCCAGCGCACGCCGGTGCTCTATCAGGCCGGCGCCTCGGGCCGCGGCCGGGCGTTTGCGGGGCGCCACGCCGAGTGCGTGTTCATCTCCGCCCGCGACCGCCCGAGCGCCCGCGCGGCCGCCCGCGCCGTGCGGGCCGAGGCCGCCGCGGCCGGGCGGAACCCCGAGGACGTGAAGGTCTTCGTCGGCATCGCGGTCATCCCGGGGCGGACGCGGGCCGAGGCCGAGGCGAAGCGCGCGGAGTACCTGCGCTACGCGAGCCCGGAGGCCGGGCTCGCTCATTTCGCCGCCTCGACCGGCATCGACTTCGCCGCCTACGGACTCGACGATCCCATTCCCTACGCGCCCGGCAACGCCATCCAGTCGGCGACCGCCGCGGCGGCACAGCGCCGCCTGACCAAGCGGGACCTGCTCGCGGAACTCGGGCTCGGCGGGCGCTACGCCGTGCTCACGGGCGATGCCGCCACGATCGCGGACGAGTTGCAGGCCTGGGTCGAGGAGGGCGAGATCGACGGGTTCAACCTCAGCCGCATCGTCGTGCCGGAGAGCTTTTCCGATTTCATCGACATCGTGATCCCGGAGCTCCAGGACCGCGGCCTCTACAAGACCGCCTACGCGGACGGCACGCTGCGGCGAAAACTCTTCGGCGCGGGCGACCGCCTGCCCGCACGCCACGCCGCGAACGCCTTCCGCTCCGGTGCCGCCCCCGCGGCGTGACGAACACGCCCAGGACAGCCCCATTCAGGACGACCCATGGCCTACGACGTCTTCTGGTTCCTGCCGACCTCCGGCGACACGCGCTATCTCGGCACCTCCGATTTCGGCCGCGCGCCCACGAACGCCTATATCCGGCAGATCGCAGAGACCGCGGACCGGCTCGGCTACGACGGCCTGCTGATCCCGACCGGCGCCTCCTGCACCGACCCGTGGGTGACGGCCGCGAGCCTCGTCACCGTGACGCGCCGCATCAGGCTCTTGGTGGCGCTGCGCACCTCGATCACCGGCCCGACGCTCGGTGCGCGGCAGGCCGCGGCGCTGGACGAGGCGCTGGGCGGGCGGCTCCTCCTCAACGTCGTGGTGGGGGGCGATGCCACCGAACTCGCCGCCGACGGCGCCTTCTACGACCATGCCGAGCGCTACGCGGCGGCCGACGAGTACCTCACCGTCTGGAAACGGCTGATGGCGGGCGAGACGGTCGATTTCGAGGGACGCCACGTCCGCGTCGCGGGCGCGCGGAACTTCCACCCCGCCGTGCAGACGCCCTGGCCGCCGCTCTACTTCGGCGGCTCCTCGGCCGCCGCCCACGACCTCGCCGCTCGCCACGTGGACGCCTACCTGACCTGGGGCGAGCCGCCGGAGGCGGTGGCGGAGAAGATCGCGGATGTCCGCGCGCGCGCGGCGCGCCAGGGCCGCAGCGTGCGCTTCGGCGTGCGCCTCCACGTTATCGTGCGCGAGACGGAGGACGAGGCCTGGGCCGAGGCCGACCGCCTGATCAGCCGCCTGACCGACGACGACATCGCCCGCGCCCAGGCCAATTACGCCCGGATGGACTCGGTCGGGCAGGCCCGGATGGCGGCGCTCCACGGGGGCCGGCGCGACCGGCTCGTCGTGGCGCCGAACCTCTGGGCCGGCGTCGGGCTGGTGCGGGGCGGCGCCGGCACGGCCCTGGTGGGCTCGCCCGAGCAGGTGGTGGCGCGGCTGGAGGAATACGCGGCGCTCGGCGTCGATACCTTCGTGCTCTCCGGCTATCCGCATCTGGAAGAGGCGATCCGCTTCGCCGAGCTCGCCTTCCCGCTGATCGCCGGAAAGGCGCCGGTGACGCTGCGCGATACGGCCCAGACCGGCGGCGCCTTCGACATCCGCGCCACCGCGCGCTGAACCGCTCCGACAACGCCGCGGGGCGATCGCGTCCGGCGGCCGCGCCGCCTCACGGCCATGCCTGTCCCGCCTGCGGCGCCTCGGTCCGACGATGGAGAGATCCTGATCGGCCTGCTTCAGCCGGACCGGCAAGGGTCAAACCGATCGATGCGCCGTGGACGGGTCGGCTTGCGGCGACCGCTTCCGCATTCATTCCAGAGATGAGGGTGGCATCGTCGGCGGCGTGTGCCGGGCAAGGAAGCCTCGTGTCAGTCGGGCCACCTCATCGGTCGCCTCATCCAGCGCGAAGTGCCCGGCATCGAGGATATGCAATTCCGCGCTTGGCATGTCGCGCAGGTAGGCTTCCGCGCCCGGCACGATGAAGGAGGGATCGTAGCGGCCCCACAGCACAAGGGTCGGCAGTGGATGGCTCCGCATCCAAGCCTGCCACGCCGGATAAGACGCGACGTTGGTGCGATAGTCGTAGAGAAGAGCCGCCTGGATGTCCCCCGCGCCCGGGCGAGACAGAAGGGCGTACTCGTCCGTCCAAGTGTCTGGATTGTAGCGCTCGTGGTTGGGGCTGTTACCGAGATGGCGCTGCTTGGCCGCTTCCAAGGACGTAAAGGTCTCGACCTGCTCGGGATGGGCTGCGGGGTCGGCCCAGTACTTGGCGATGCCCTGCCACTTCGGACCAAGGCCCTCGATGTAGGCATTGGCATTTTGGACGATCAGCGCCGTCACCCGATCAGGGTGTGCCAACGCCATGCGGAAGCCAACCGGGCCGCCGTAGTCCTGCATGACGAGCGTGTATCGCTCAATGCCGAGGTGCGCGACCAAACCGTCCATCGTCGTGGCGAGACTGTCGAAGGTGTAGGTGTACTGATCGGGCGACGGGGCATCGCTCTGGCCGAAGCCGGGATAGTCAGGCGCGATCAGGTGGTAGCGGTCCGCGAGCAGCGGCAGCAGCGGATCCCACTGCCGCGACGAGGACGGGTAGCCATGCATCAGCAGGATCGTCGGTGCGTCGCGCGGGCCAGCTTCGCGATAGAAGATGCCGACGCCATTGACCTCGGCACGATGGTAGGTCGTCGTGGCCGAGGTTGAATGGAGCGGTTGCGGGGTACCGCTCGCGAGCGCCAGGGCCATTTCGGCGGCAGGAACGGTCTGTGTCGGCATGATCCTCTCCTCTGTGCAGGAGATACGGCTTGCGCGCTGAATCGGTCGGCATGACTACCTCCCACCCCGAGCAGCCTTCCACGCAGCCAAGCTCACCGCCCCCGACCCTGGCCAAGCGTCAGCCCGAACCGCCGTCAGCCGATGACTCCGCCGGAGGCCGCGATGCTGGCGGCTTCCGCCAGCATTGACACGATCGGCGTCGCGCAACACCTCGCTGACGCGGTATTGCCGACGCATTCGGGCCGATACGTTGCAGGAGAAGGGCAAGGATGCGGATCGCTGCACTGATCTTCGGCCTCGGCCTGTTCCTGGCAACCTGCGTCTGGTTCTTCTACCTCGTCCCTCTGGGATGCGGGATGAACACGACCGGCTGCAAGGAGCGGTTCACGGTATGGAGTGGCCTCGGCCTGACCCATTTCTGGGCTCCGCTCCTCACCGCGCTGTCGGCGATGGCCTACGGCTCGGGACGGTCCTGACCGTCCGCCCCGGACCCGGCGACCGTGCGAGCCGGCCCTGGCGCAGCGTCAGCCCGAGTCGCCGCCAGCCGATGACCACGCCGGTGACGGAGATGAGCAGACCGCCGGCCGAGAGTCCGATCAGCAGCAGGTCCCAGGCGGGCCGGTGCCGGAGCAGCGGCCCGAAATCGAAGCTGTGCGGCGCGTTGAACAGCCAGCGGTAGATCCGGTTCGAGCGGTCGGTCCGGTTCAGGACCTCGCCGGTCGCCGGGTCGATGTGGAACCACGTCGCGGACGGGTCCGCGAAGCGGACGCGCAGCACCGGCAGCACCCGAGCGTGGTGGTGGCCGTACCAGTAGAGATCCTCGCTCGCGAGACGCTCGATTACCGGGGGCGCGGCCTCCGGCAGGAGGCGGGCCGCGGCTGCGGCGATCCGCCTTGCGTCCGGCGGCGCCCCGCAACAGGGGAGCAGCCGCCCGTCCGCGCAGGCGAGGAGCACCCGCGCCTGCCCGTCGAGGCGCGCGAGACGGGCCTCCCGGGCATCCGGGCAGGCGGCGGCGAGGGCCACGCGGTCGAGGTCCGGCCACGGCTCGGCGGGCCCCGCGTAGCGCTCGAGCGCCGCCCGGTCCGGTTCGCGCGGCGAGAACCAGCGGTTGGGATTCATCGAGATCCAGCCGCTCACGATGAAGGTGACGAGCGTGGTGCCGGCGACGAGGCCGCCGAGATGGTGCCACGCCATCCAGCCCCGGTAGGGCGTGACCTTGCCGCGCGCGTAGCGCTTCCGCAGGCGCACCCGCATCACTCCGACGACGAGGCCGGTGACGGCTCCGACGATGCCGATCCCGGAGAGCCAGAGCACCACGTCGCGCCACAGATCGCGCTGCGCCCGCAGCGGCGTGAAGTAGATCCAGTGCGGCACCGCGCCGAACCAGTTCCAGAACCGCTCGTGCCCGGTGGCGTCCAGCGCGATCTCGCCGGTCGCGGCCGAGACGTAGAGGTGCGTGTCGGCCGCGTCGCCCAGGGCGATCCGGTGGAAGGGGCGCAGCGGGTCGAAGCGCTGCGGTACCGTCCACTGGTCGCGCGCCGCGAGGCCGAGATCGGTCACGGTGACGGCCGCCGGGTGGTGGGCTGCCGCCGCCAGCGCCCGCTCGGCCGGGACGATGTCGATCGCGCGCCCGTCGGCGGCCGAGAGCGTGCGGTGCGGCCCCTCCCAGGGGGTGAGACGCCAGACGGGCTCGGCATCGAGCATCGCGAGCTCGAGGCGGCGGACGGCGCCCCGCGCGAGACCGGTCCGGGCGAGCGCCGCCTCGGGCTCGACCGCCACGCGGTCCCAGGCGATCGGCGGCAGGCCTGCGCGGCGCTCCGCGTCGGTGAGGCGCGGGAAGCCGACATACATCATCACCACGCCCGAGACGAACCACGTGGCGAAGAGCAGGCCGGTGAGGATGCCGAGCCAGCGATGCGCCAGGTAGAGCCACCGCCGCAGGCGTTTTTTGAGGTCGCCCATCGATCAGAACACCACGGTGTAGACGAGTTCGACCGAGCGCGGCCGCCCGAGAAGGATCGAGGTCGCGTTGCCCCCGCGGGCTGCGGCATAGACCTCGTCGGTGAGATTGTAGAGGCGTAGCGACAGGCGCGAGCCGGGATCGGGCCGGTAGTCGAGACCGGTGTTCAGGAGCGTGTAGTCGGGCCGCCGGGCCGTGTTGGCGAAGTCGCTGACCATCGAGCCGACGTGCTGCACGCCGACCCGCGCCTCCCAGCGGGGGGCGAAGGCGTAGGCGACCCACAGGTTGGCGACCCGCTCGGGCACGTCGATCGGCTGGTTGCCGGCGTAGGAGACGACCTGCCCGGCGACCGTCTGATTGAAATCGTCGTACTGGGCGTGGAGCAGCGCGACGTTGGCATCGACGCGCCAGTTCTCCCAGGGCGCGAGCGAGAGCGCGGCCTCGACGCCGTGCGAGGACTGGCTGCCGACCTGCACGCCGACGCCCGGCTGGCCCGGCACGGCGCTGACGAGGTTGTCCTTCACGATGCGGTAGCCCGCGAGCGTCCACTCCGCCGCGCCCTCCCAGAACAGGCCCTTGGCGCCGACCTCGACCTGCCGGCCGGCGGAGAGGCGGAAGTCCTTCTGCGCCACTTGCAGCGAGACGAAGTTGCCGACCGGGTCCACGGCGGTCGCATATTGCGCGTAGAGGGAGATTTCCGGCCGCGGCTGGTAGACGAGGCCGGCGCGCCAGCTCAGGGCCTCGAAGTCGGAGCGGAAGCTTGTGCCGAGGCGCAGATCCGCGCCGCGGATGCTCGGCGCGTCGTAGCGCAGGCCCGTGACCAGCGAGAGCTGCTCGGTCAGCACGAGGCGGTTCTCGGCGAAGAGCGCGTACTGATCGACGAGGTTCTCGTAGCCCGGCGTCGTGCCCGCGAGGTTGATGAAGCGGCCCGGCACGAAGGCGAAGGGATCGACCAGATCGGTGCCGCCGTAGGGCCGGTTGTTGATGTGCCGGTAACGGATGCGGTTGACCTCGGCGCCCAGCACCGTCTGGCTCGGCAGCCCGAAGACCGCGCCCCGCAGCGTCGCGTCGAGACGGTTGCCGATCTGCTCCTGGTCGTGGCGGATCTCGGCGAAGAGCGAGCGCTGGATCAGCCCCGTCGCGGGCAGGAAGGCGGAGCCTTCGGCGTTGCGGTAGAAGCGGTCGCTCGTCATCCGGTAGGCGACGTTGCGGAACGAGAGGTCGGGGCTCGGGCTCCACTCGGCCTTGAGGATCGTCCAGTTGTCGCGCCAGCGGATCTCGCTGTCGGCGACGTTGAAATTCGTGTCCCGCAAGGCCCGCGGCACGCGGCCGTCGACCAGCGGCGAGCCCCAGTAGCGCTCCGGTGCGGTAGCGCCGTAATCGTTCGAGAGCGTCACCGCGAGGTCGGCGCTCGGCCGGTAGAGCAGCGCGCCCGAGACCGCGAGGTTCTCGAAATCGCCGTTCGGACGCAGCCAGCCCGCGCCCGCGTTGCGGCTGACGTCGAGCCGGTAGGCCAGCACGTCGCTGATCGGGCCGCCGGAGCCCGCTGCTATGCGGCGGGTGTCGTCCGAGCCGAACCCGACCTGCGCGGCGGTCGCCTGCGTGAAGGTCGGGCGCTTGGGCACGACGTTGACCACGCCGCCGACGGCCCCCTCGCCGTAGAGCACGGAGGCCGGGCCCCGCAGCACCTCGATGCGCTCGACGTTCCAAGTATCGAACGGGAAGGTCTGGGTGCCCGCGTAGAGCCGGATGCCGTCGTAGAGCCGCATCACCGAGTTGCTGCCCACGAAGCCGCGGGCGGAGAAGGCGGAATTGCCGGTTCCCGGCGAGGCCGTGCTCGCGATGCCGACGCCGTTCTGGGCAACCGCCTCGTTGACGGTGAACTGCCCGCGCTCGCGCACCAACTCGCCCGGAATGACGTCGACGCTGGCGGGCGTCTGGAGCGGCGTGAGCCCGAGACGGCTCGCCGAGCGGGCGGGCGTCGCGAGGTTGAGGCCCCGGGGTGCAGGCGCACCGGTCGCGATGACCTCCAGCATGTCGAGCTCGACCGCGTCGCCGACCTCGGGTGGGGCGGCCGATCCGGATCGGGCGAGGCTGGGGCTGTGGGACAGGGCGGTCGCGAGCGCCAGGGCGGCGGCGACGGATCGAGAGGACATGACGGCTCCTGCGCCCGGGTCGCGCGACGGCCTCACGGGGCGTCGGCGCGGGCGGCTCCGATCGAGGGCGGGCGGGCGCGCGGGCGCAGGTGCGGCCGCGGCGCGGGGCTCGATGCAGGGGCCGGAATCGTCCTGGGGAGACGGCCGCCGGCCGACCGGTCGCCGCGGGGGGGGGCGACGGGTCAGGCGGCGACGGGAGGCGCGCGGGGCGCGGCGGAGCGGTGGGTCCGGGCGGGCGGCGCGTGGGTCTGGACGGCGTGCCAGCGCCGCTCGCGGGCCAGCGCGGGGATTGCGGCGGGCACCGGCTGGGCCTCAGGGGCCGCGAGCGCGAACGCAGCGAGCCGGCAGGCGGTGGAGCAGCAGGATTCGTGGCCGGCCTGCCCGTCCGGATCCTGGGCCGCGTCGGCGAGATGGCCGGAGCAGATCACCCCGGGGGCCTGGAGGCTCGTCCGGGTGGCGGCGACGCCGCCGAGCAGCCCCTGCAGGACGAGCGCGTAGAGCGTGAGCACGCCGATGGCGGCCCGCCATGCTCCTGCTCGCTGCCCGCGTCGTCCCATGACTGTTTCCTGCGGCGAGCCGGGCGCGGCTGTCAATGGTCAAGCTGGGGCGGGCGGCACGATCCGAGGCTCGCGTCGCTCGCATTCCCCCCTTTGCGGGGGAGGGAGAACGCGGAGACCGGCCGAACTCGAAAGCCCTCCCCCGTATCCGGGGGAGGGCTCGGCGTCCTCACGCCGCCATCGCCATCTCGACGCCGTCCTCGTCCACCTCGGCGGCCATGAACTGGGCCCGGGCGAGCTCGGCGAAGCGGCCGCCCTCGGCCACCAGCGCGTCGAAGGTGCCGGCCTCGACGATCTTCCCCTCGTGGAAGACCAGGATACGGTCGGCGTTGCGGATGGTGGCGAGGCGGTGGGCGATCACGAAGGTGGTGCGGCCCTCCATCACGGTCTCCAGCGCGCCCTGGAGCTTGCGCTCGGTGGCGGCGTCGAGCGCCGAGGTGGCCTCGTCGAGGATCAGGATCGGCGGGTTCTTCAAGAGAGCCCGAGCGATCGAGAGGCGCTGGCGCTCGCCGCCGGAGAGCGAGCGGCCGCGCTCGCCGATGATCGTGTCGAGCCCATCGGGCTGGCGCGCCATGAAGGCGGAGGCCTGGGCCCGCTCCAGGGCGTCGAGCATCTCGGCGTCGGTGGCCTCGGGGCAGCCGACCTGCAGGTTCTCGCGGATCGAGCGGGCGAACAGCATCGGCTCCTGGAAGACCACGCCGATGTTGTGCCGGAGCGACGCGAGGCCGATGTCGCGGATGTCCACGCCGTCGATCCGGATGGCGCCGGCCGCCGGGTCAAAGCTGCGGTGCAGGAGGCCGAGCGTGGTCGACTTGCCCGAGCCCGTGGTGCCGACGAGCGCCACCGTCTCGCCGGCGCGGGCCGAGAACGAGACCCCGTCGAGCGCCTGGCGGCGGCCGTCGTAGGAGAACGCGACGTCCTCGAAGCTGACGTCGCCCTCGAAGCGGGCGACCTGCTTGGCGTTCGGCCGGTCGCGCACGGCCGGGACCGTGTCGAAGATCGCGAAGAACTCGGCGATCTTCGGGGCCTGCTGAAACACGCCGTTGACGAAGCCGACCACGTGGTCGAGGCGCGCCACGAGCGCGGTCGCCAGGCCCATGAAGGCCACGACCTCGCCGACCGTGGTGGTGCCGGCCTGGTACAGGAAGATGCCGGTGACGAAGATCGCCGTCATGGTGATGGTGGCGGACGCCCGGGTCGCGACATTGGCCAGCGCCCACCAGGACAGGACCGGGATCTGGGCGGCGAGCAGGTTCTGGATGATGTCGCGCATCGCCTCCTTCTCCGCCTTGGCGCGGGTGAAGGACTGGATGACCGCGACGTTGCCGAGGGCGTCCGAGGCGTGGGCGGCGAGGCCCGAATTGTAGGCCTCGACGCGGCCCTGCAGCGTCTCGGTGCGGCGCATCACGAAGGTGGTGAGCGCGGTGAAGACCATCACCAGCACCACGAGGATGAGGCCGAGCTTCCAGTTCACGAAGAGCGTCAGCGGCAGCAGCACGCCGAGCGAGATCAGCGCCGCGAGGTGGTCGCGGAAGAAGCCGAGCCAGAAGCTGTTCATGCCGTTCGTGCCCTCCAGCATCGCCTTGAGGACGGTGCCCGAGTGGTTCGAGGCGTGGAAGGCGAGCGGCAGGTCGAGCACGTGCTCGAAGTAGCGCGCCATGGTGGCGAGCCGGTTGCGGTGGGCCAGCCGGTCGGCGTGCAGCGCGATGGCGACGCCCGCCGCGATGGTGAAGAAGCCGAAGCCGACCCAGGCGAGGATCAGTGGCAGCATCGTGCCCATGGCGTCGCCGCCGCGCTTGAGGTGCGTCAGCTGGTCGATGATGCGGCCCATGAGGAGCGGCTCGGCGAAGGCCGCCACCGCCAGCATCACGTTCGCGCCGGCCAGCGCCCAGGCCAGCCTGCGGTCGGTGCCGAGCAGTCCCAGCACCCGCGCGTAGAGACGAACCAGCGACATGCGAACTCCGATGCTCCCCTCGGCGGCGGGACAAGGCCCGCGCACCGCGCTCCCGAAACCTCGCGCCGCTCTCTCGGCGGGCCGAGGCACCTCGGGATGGGACGGCTTATGAGGCCGCCCGGCTGAACGGCGCATGACGGCCGAGTTCACGGTCCGGCTCTTTACGGTTCGTTCAGCACGATTTGCTAACCATCGCGGGGTGCGTGCCGCAAGCGTCGCGGCGCCGCGCCCCTCCGATATCCCGCGCCGGGTCGTCTCATCATGGATCTCGCAACCGGTATCGGCCTGCTCGGCGGCGTCGGCGTGGTGTTCACGCTGATCATGATCGACGGCGGCAACTTCGCCGCCTATTTCGACAAGCACGCGGTCATCGTCATCTTCGGCGGTGCCATCGCGGCCACCACCATCCGCTTCCCGTTCTCCACCATCGCCCACGGGCTGCCGATGGGCCTGCGCTACGCCTTCACCATGCGGGCTGTGAAGCCCCATGACTTGATCGAGGAGATCACCAAGATCGCCGAGGTCGTGCGCAAGAGCGGCCCGATGGCGCTGGAGAACATGGAGATCTCCGACCCCTTTCTGGCCCAGGGCGCGCGCTACGTCGCCGACGGCTACGACCGCGAGTTCATCCGCGATACGATGGAGCGGGACCGCGACAACTTTCTGATGCACCTCGATGAGGGTTCGAAGATCTACCGCGCCTTCGGCGACTGTGCCCCGGCCTGGGGCATGATCGGCACGATCCTCGGCATGGTGACAATGTTCGCCAACATGTCGGACCCCTCGAAGCTCGGCCCCGCCATGGCGACGGCGCTGCTGGCGACCCTCTACGGCGCGCTCATCGCCAACCTCGCGGCCCTGCCGATCGCCGACAAGCTGCACGTGAAACTGGAGGAGGAGGACGTCTCGCGCTCGCTCATCATCGACGGCATCCTGATGATCCGCGACCAGAAGAGCCCGACGCTGGTGCGCGAGATGCTGGTGGCCTACCTGCCGCACAACCACCGCGAGCCGCTCGAAGAGGCGGCGGCGTGACCGGCAGAGCGGCGACATGACCGGAGTGCCGTGAGGTGGCCAAGAAGAAGCGCGGCGGCGCGCATGGCGGCCACGGCTGGTTCGTCACTTTCGCCGACCTGATGGCTCTGCTGATGAGCTTCTTCGTGATGATCGCCGCGTACTCGACGCAGGATCAGAAGAAGATGCAGGCGGTGGCGGGCTCGATGCGCGACGCCTTCGGCGTCAACAAGGAGTCGAAATTCGCCGGCATCATCGAGCACAAGGGCCTGCCGGCGGCCGACCATGTCCGCTACCTGCGCGACATTCCACCCGAGCGCGCGACCGACCGCACGACCCCGCCCCGGCCGGACTCCGACGCCGCCTACAGCGTGAACAGCGCGAGCGAGCCGGACAGCTTCGGCCTCGCCGCCGCCTCTCTGCGGCAGGCGCTGCAGGATCTGCCCGACATCGCCGAGGTGTCGAAGAACGTCGTCGTCTCAAGGACCGAGCAGGGCCTCAACGTCTCGATCGTCGACCAGGACGGGCGCTCGATGTTCCCGGACGGGTCGAGCCGGCCCACCGACCAGACGCGGCGCCTCCTGGAAAAGCTCGCCCCACTGCTCCGGCAGATGCCGAACCGCATCGCGGTCACGGGCTTCACCGCGACCGACCGGCCGGGCCGTCGCCCGCTCGCTCCGCCCTGGGAAATCTCGGCCGCCCGCGCGATCAGCACCCGCGAGATCCTGGCGGGCGCGGGAGTGCCCGACGATCGCTTCGCCTCGGTGTCCGGCAAGGCCGACACCGAGCCGCTGTTCCCCGACAACCCCTATCTGGCGGCCAACCGGCGGGTGACGGTAACGCTGCTGAAGGAAGCCCCGCCGGTGCCCATGAAGGGTCTGCCGTAGGCAGCCCCGGCCACCGCCCCCGGCGGATCAGCGCCCGGGGCTGTATTTCTTCGCGATGCGCTGACAGACTTGGATCGGTTCGAGGGACATCGCCGCCGCCATCTGCATCAGGAACGGCCGCCACTCCCGCCTGCTGTAGAACAAGGTCGCCTTCCGGAAGGCGATGCCCGCCCGCATCCGCCGGTGCCGCGAGACCCGCTGCAACAGGGGCTCGGCCGCCACCGCGCGCCGGTAGGCGGTGAGCGAGAGGTCCTCCAGGCCGCGCAGCCGGCGCGCGACGTTGAAGTCGATGTACTCGCCCTGCTCGAACAGCGCGTCGAGATTGCCCTGCATGATGCTGACGTGCCGACGGTGCAGAAGGAGGACGTCCGGCTGCGCCGCGACCGTGTAGCCCGCCGTGACCATCCGGCCCCACAGGTCCCGGTCCTCCAGCGCAACCTGTCGGTATCCCCCGACCCGCAGGACATCCGGCTTCCTGTACATCACGGCCGGATGGATGAGGCCGAGGAAGAGGGCTGGCCGAACCTCCGCCCGGCCGCGGGCGAGATCGATCTCCGGCACGCTCAGGCCGATGACGTTGCCGGCATCGTCGATCAGCCTGGCGGCGGCGGTCACGACGCTGACCTCGGGATGGTCGCGCAGGAAGGCCACCTGCCGCGCCAGCCGGTCGGCGAGCATGATGTCGTCGTCGTCCATGCAGGCGACGAGATTGTGCCGCGCCAGGGACAAGCACAGGTTCCGGCCGGCCGGCAGGCCCCGGTTGACCGCGTTGCGCACGACCCGCAACCGCCCGTCGCGCGCCGCCAAGCGGGCGAGGATGTCCGGTGTCCCGTCCGTCGAGGCGTCGTCGACGACGATCAGCTCGAACGCGCGATGGGACTGCTCCAGGACGCTCTCGACCGCGGAAGCGATGTAACGCTCCCGGTTGAACGTGGACATGATGACGGACACGCTCATGCAGTCTTTCCGGCCGATACGGCGATGATCGCGGGTGATGCCGCAGGACGACGCGCGACGGGCACCGGCCGCGACCATAGCCGCGTTCCGCCGCGGGGATCGGCTCCCGGAAGGGTTACCGGGCAGGTTCCGACGGAGGAGACTGCGCGCCGCCCGCGAGATCGGCGAGCGCCCGCGCCGTGCCGGGATTGAGCCAGGCCGCCGGCACCGACTCCGCGAGATTGCGCGGGTCGCTGCCCTTGCCCTGGCCGGTGGCCCGCGCGAGGGCGTCTCGCGCCTTGTCCATCGCCCGGACCAAGCGCTCGGCCACGCCGGGATCGAGGCCCGGCCGTGCCAGGATCAGGCTCCACGAGCCCACCGTGTCGATGGCCTCGTCCTGCCCGCGGAAGGTCCCGACCGGCACGCGCATCCGGCGCAGCGACGGGCGCTCCGCCACCAGCCGCGCGACCGCCTCCGGTCCCGGGGCGAGAAAGCGCGCGCCGCCCGGATCCGCCGCGAGCGCGGTGAAGCCCGGCCAGCGCAGCCCCCCGCCCCAGAGGGCCGCGACCGCGCCGGCCCGCACGCGCTCGGGCCCGTCGCCCGCCCGCGCCAGGACGACCGGCACGATGTCGCGCTCGGGATCGAGACCGGAGGCGGCGAGCACGGCCCGACCCATGGCGGTCAACCCCGAATCCCGCGTGCCCAGCGCGACGGGACGGCCGCGGAGATCGCTCACCTGCCGAACCGGGCTGTCGCCCGGAACCACGAACAGGCCGGGCGTCGGGTAGATCGGCGCGACGACGGTGAGCCGCGGCGCGGTGGTGTCCGCGAGGGCCGGGTAGGCGTGCTCGCCCTGCACCAGCGCGAGGTCGAGGACGCCGCCGCGCAGGAGACCGAGGTTCTCCACCGAGCCGCCGGTCGGGCGCGGCTCGATCACGAGGCCGGGATCAGTCTCCCGCAAGGTCGCGATCAGCGCCTCGGCGTAGGCCGGAAAGCCCCCGCCGGGCGTCGCGGTGCCGAGCGTGACCCGCACTTCCCCGGCCCCTGCGGCGGCGCTGAGCAGGAGCAGCGCCAGGAGCAGTCCGACCGCGCACCGCATCGCCCCTCCCCTACTTGGCCGTCAGCAGAGCCCAGTAGACCTTGTACTTGGAGCCTGGCGCGAAGGCCGTGGCAATGCCCATGCGGGTCGCGGCCGGATCGAGCATCACGGCGTTGTGGGGCGGACTGTCGCGCCAGCCCGAGAAGGCCTCGGCCAGGGTGTGGTAGCCCGCCGAGAGGTTGGCGTTGGCCTGATCGTAGCCGAGGCGTGCGACTGCGGTCTTGACCGTCTGCGCCTTGCTCGGCCGGTCGGCGAGCGCCATCGCGGCGGCCTCGGCCTCGGCGAGGCGCTGCAGTTCCGGGTCGATCACCAGCGGTTTCTCGCCGCGGTTGCGCCGGTAGGCCGAGATCATGTCCCGGGCCGCCGCGGTGTCGACCTGGGCCGCGGTGCTGGCGAGCGGCAGGTAGAGGGTCGGGACGGCGGCGACGGGCGTGCCCGTACCGGCCGCGCAGCCGCCGAGCAGCGCCGCCGCGCAGATCCCTCCGATGAGACCGATCCCCCGCACCCCCGAACCTCCCCCCGACAACCCTACTCGGCCGCCGCGCGCTTGGCGGCATCCGTTCGCGAATCCCCCTGCCCGAACCGGCTCGCGATCTCGGACATCGCGTTCTGCATCCCGTCGAGGCCCTGCACCGTGACGAAGCTCGAGGGCGGGCCGGCGATCGGGATGTAGCCCGCATCCGATAAGGTCCTGAAGACCGCAAAGTTCAAGTCGTTGGTCACCTTCAGGGAGAGCGAGACGTCGACGATCATCACGATCAGCTCGAAGTCGAGGTTGGCGTCGCCGATCTTGCGGAACACCACCCGGGGCGCCGGGTCCTTCAGCACCTCGGGCAGCGCCGCGGCGGTCTCGATCAACAGCTCGGCGGCCCGCACCGGATCGAGGGCGCGCGGGATGCTGATCGTGATGGAGGTCCGGCCGACGCGGTCGCCGCGCACCCGGTTCTTCACGATGCCGGAGATCAGGTTCGAGTTCGGCACGATCACGGCCGAGCGGTCGAAGGTCTGGATCTCGGTCGAGCGCACCGAGATGCGCTTCACGATGCCCTCGCTGTCGCCGATCAGCACTTGGTCGCCGACACGGATCGGGCGCTCCCAGAGCAGCAGCAGGCCGGAGACGAAGTTGTTGACGATCGACTGCAGGCCGAAACCGATACCGACCGAGAGCGCGCCGGCCACGATCGTCAGCTTCTCCAGGCTGAGGCCCAGATACGAGAAGGCGATGGCCAGCGCGAGCAGGAAGCCGCAATAGCCCGACACCGTCGAGATCGAGTTGCGCAGGCCGGCATCGAGGTCGGTCGCCGGCAGATAGGTGTTCTCCAGCCAGCGCTGGATGCCCCGCGTGATCACGACGCCCAGCACCATGATGCCGATGGCGAAGGTGATGGTGGAAAGCGAGATCGTGACGTCGCCGACCTTGAAGCCGAAGAAGGCCGAGCGCACCGAGGAGAAGATGTCGGTGGAATCGAGCCCCCAGGGCGCGAGCGCCAGGAGCGCCACCAGGAGGTAGAGCACCACCCGCGCGGCGCCTGTCGTCAGCACCGCGATCTGGTTGAGCGAGCGCTTGCGCAGGCCCGTATTGGCCTGGAGCGCCGTGGCGAAGCGGGTGTCGTCGCAGAGCGTGCCGCCGACGAACGAATCGACGCTCTGCACCATCAGATAGAGCAGGACGAGGAGGCTCGCGGTCCAGACCAGCTGGTCGATCAGGAAGCTCGCGAAGGCGACGTAGCCGCCGAGCGCCGCGCCGACGATCACGATCACCGCGACCCAGCCGAGCAGGCGCGCCGGGCCGCCGATGCCGGTCGTCGTCTTGGTCGGCACGTAGGGGCCGAAGCAGGCCTCCTCCTCCTCCTCCTTGTCGGCGAAGCGGTGCAGGCCGACCGCCAGCATGGCCGCCATGGCGAGCGCCCCGATGCCGCGGGTGGCGATGGAGATCGGCAGGGCTGCCGAGATGCCGGTGTTGAGCGCCTCGATCGCCTTGACCACGGTGATCACCGTGGCGATGCCGACCGCCAGCCGCTTCACCCGGGTGGCGGCGGCGTCGCTGACAGGCGCCGGGCGCCAGGCCGGCTTGTCGGGCGCGAGCAGACCCTCGCAGAGCGCCTCGACGAAGCCGATGAAGGCGAGGCCACCGAGCACCGCGCCCGCCAACGGCAGCAGCCGCGAGGGCAGGAGGTCCGTGGCGTCGAGGGCGTAGTAGACCGCGTAGCTGCCCGCGACCGCCGGCAGGGTGCCGACGAGGATCACCCGCCAGGCGCCGAGCAGGGTCTCGCGCCGGGTCGGATCCGTGCGGGCCGCGTCGCGCCGGCCGAGCTTCGGCGCGATGTTGCGGCGCCCAAGATAGAGCGCCGCCGAGACGCCGAAGGCGAGGCCGAGCAGCAGCAGGTTCCAGACCGTGCCGTTGCGGGAGAACAGCAGGCCGATATCGCTGAGCGCGCCCTGGAGCGAGCGGGTGTCGCGCGGGATGTCGGCCGCGACCCGGCTCCACAGGTTCGGGCTCAGAAGCGACAGCGAGCGCTCGAACAGCCCCTTGGTGAAGGAGGCGCGGCGCTTGTTCTGCACCCGGTCGATGATCTGGTCGCCCTGCACCAGCGTCGCGCGGGCGAGGCGCTGGAACTCGTCGATGCGCGCCACCGCCGCCTCGCGCTCAGTCCGCTCCTCGGCGACCTCGGGGCTCTCGGGCGCGTCCTTGGGCTTGGGACCGAGCTGGTTGAGGCGTTCGCGGGCGGAGGCGAGCGGCGCGTCGATCTGATCGACGAGCGTGCGCATCTCGTCGACGATCGGCGCGACCGCGTCGCGGATCGCGGTGAGTTCGGTCGACGAGACGTCGTTCTTACCGAGCTCCTTCTCGCGCCGGTCGAGCACGTCCTTGGCCTCGTCGAGCTTGGCCTTGACCTGCTTGGCCTGCTCGGACAGCTCCGGCTTGGGCTTCGGAGCCGGCGCGGGCTGGGCCGCGGGTGCCTGCTGGGCCGCGGGCGCTTGC
>NZ_BPQM01000137.1 GCF_022179245.1 Methylobacterium gregans | reverse complement strand
TCCTGGCCGACCTCGACGATGACCTCGCCCGGCTGGATGCGCTTGTCGGCGGCGGTGGAGTTCGGATCGACGCGGGTGACCACCACGCCCTTCACGTTCTCCTTGATGGAGAAGCGGCGGCGCAGCTCGTCCGTCATCCCCGAGAGGTTGAGGCCGAGCGCCTGACGCACGGCGTTCTCCGGCTCGGGCTGGCGGGCATTGGCGAGCTGGGGCCGCTCGTTGTCCTCCAGGCGGCCCAGCGTGACGGACTTGGTCTGCTCCTCACCCTTGCGCACCACGACCACGTCGACCTTCTGGCCGACCGGGGTCGAGGCGACGATGCGGGGCAGGTCGCTCGAGGCCTTGACAGGGTTGCCGTTGAAACGGGTGATCACGTCGCCGACCTCAAGACCGGCGGTCTTGGCCGGGCCCTTCTCGTCCACGCCCGCGACCAGCGCGCCGCGCGCGCCGCCCTTCAGCCCCAGCGCCTCGGCGGTGGCGTCGTCCACGTTCTGGATGCGCACGCCGAGCCAGCCGCGGCGAACCTCGCCGAACTCGCGCAGCTGGTCGATGACGGGCTTGGCCGAGGCCGAGGGCACCGCGAAGCCGATGCCGACCGAGCCGCCGGTCGGCGAGAGGATCGCCGTGTTGATGCCGATGACCTCGCCGTTCATGTTGAACAGCGGGCCGCCGGAATTGCCCTTGTTGATGGCCGCATCCGTCTGGATGTAGTTGTCGTAAGGGCCGGACTCGATGTTGCGGCCGCGCGCCGAGACGATGCCGGCGGAGACCGAGCCGCCGAGCCCGAACGGGTTGCCGATCGCCATCACCCAATCGCCGGGGCGCAGCTTCTCGGAGTCACCGAAGGGCACGGCCTTGAGCGGGCGCTCGGGCGTCGGCTTCACGCGCAGCACCGCGAGGTCGATCTTCGAATCCTTGCCGATGATCTCGGCCTTCAGCTTCGTGCCGTCGTGCAGGATGACCTGAATGTCGTTGGCATCGCCGATGACGTGGTTGTTCGTCACCACGATGCCGGAGGCGTCGATGATGAATCCGGAGCCGAGGGAGTTCGACTTGCGCTGGGTGCGCGGCTGCTGCTCGCTCTCGCCGCCACCGCCGCCGCGTCCGCCGCGTCGGTTGAAGAACTCCTCGAACAGGTCCTCGAAGGGCGTGCCGGGCGGGAGTTGCGGCCCGCCGCGGGTCGAGCGCTGCTCGACCGTGGTCGAGGCCGCGATGTTGACCACCGCGTCGGTGACCTGCTCGGCGAGGTCGGCGAGCGACTCGGGGCCGCGGGCAAGGGCCGGCATCGGCAGGGCGGCCCCCACGACGGAGACGCCGATCAGGGTGGCGGCGATGAGGCCGCGCGCACGGGCCAGGACGGGTCGGCCGGCGGCCGGAACGGGATTCATGGTCGACCTCTTCAAGGGCGCGTTTCCTGCGGTGGTGCGGCCGGCACGCGAGGCCCGGCCCGTGCGCGCCCGCCGGGGCGGGCGCGGAGCAGAGCCATAGATTCGGTGGCGCGGGGCCGTCTTCAAGTGCGAAGGGCCCCCGCGTTGTCGCAGGGGCCCTTCGGGAGAGGCGTCGCCGTCAGCGCGCCGGCTGGGTGGAACCGGTCGCCCCGGGCTCGGAGCGCGCGGCCGCCCCCTGCGGCGTGCGGCCCTGCGGGTCGCTGAAGTAGCGGAAGAAGTCCGAGTTCGGGCTGATCACCAGCCGGGTCTCGGGGCCCTTCAGCCCAGTCTCGTAGGCCTGCATCGAGCGGTAGAAGGCGAAGAAGTCGGCGTCCTTGCCGAAGGCCTCGGCGAGGATCCGGTTCTTGTCGGCGTCGCCCTGGCCGCGCAGCTTCTCGGCGGTCTGCTGGGCCTCGGCCAGCACCACAGTCACGTCGCGGTCGGCCCGAGCCCGGATGGTGGCGGCGATCTGATCGCCGTTCGCCCGGATGTCGGCGGCCTCGCGCTCGCGCTCGGTCTTCATCCGCTTGTAGACGGCCGACGAGTTCGCCGCCGGCAGGTCGACGCGGGTCATGCGCAGATCCACGATCTGGATGCCGAGCGCCTTGGCCTGACGGTTCACGTCCTCCTGGATCTCGTTCATCAGCCGGGTGCGCTCGGTCTTCACGATGGCGTCGCGGGTCGAGCGGGCCAGCACGTTGCGCAGGGCCGAGTTGGTGAAGCTCGCCAGACGCTGGTTGGCCAGCGCGATGTTGTTCAC
Organism: Methylobacterium gregans; assembly: GCF_022179245.1. Classification (GTDB taxonomy): domain Bacteria; phylum Pseudomonadota; class Alphaproteobacteria; order Rhizobiales; family Beijerinckiaceae; genus Methylobacterium; species Methylobacterium gregans. The sequence continues at coordinate 53,731 of NZ_BPQM01000137.1, read as the reverse complement.
CGACTGGTAGAAGCGCAGCGGATCGATGATCCGGTAGCGGGCGAAGGCGTCGACCTCCAAGTTCTGGCGGTCGGCGGTGAGCAGCGTCTGGACCGGCAGGTCGAGGTCGAGGACGCGCTTGTCGAAGACCACCACGTTCTCGACGAACGGGATCTTGAAATAGAGACCGGGGCGGTCCTCGCCAGTCTGGTTCAGCACGGCGCGCACGCGGCCGAGCTGCAGCACCAGGGCCTGCTGCATCTGCCCGACAGTGAAGACCGAGGCGTAGAGGGCGACGGCAATCGCGGCCGCGATCACCGCGAGCCCGGTGCGGAGCGTCTGTCCGTTCATCGGGCGGCTCCGGTCTGGGGGGCGCCCGGGGCGCGGTTGCCGAACTCGGCGAGCGGCAGCACGGGCAGCACGCCGGCGCTGGCCGCGCCGGACGGGCCCTGCCCATTCTGGTCGATGATCACCTTGTTCACGGACCCCAGCACCTTCTCCATGGTCTCCAGGAACAGCCGCTCGCGGCTCACCGCCGGCGCGACCTTGTAGGAGGCGTAGACCTCGTCGAAGCGGGCGGCCTGACCGGTGGCGTCGGCGGTGGCCTTGGTCTTGTAGGCCTCGGCCGCCTGCACGATCTGGGCGGCGCGGCCGCGGGCCTGCGGCACCTCGCGGCTGGCGTAGGTCTTGGCCTCGTTCTGGACGGTGTCGGCGTCCTGCTGGGCCGCGTTCACGTCGATGAAGGCCGGTCGGACCTCCGGCGGCGGGTTGACGGAGACGAGCTGCACCACCTCGATGCGCACGCCCGCGCCGTACTCGTCGAGGGCCGCCTGGAGGATCTCACGCACCTCCTGGGCCACGCTCGACTGCTCGTTCGTGAGGATCGCCTGGATGTTGCGCCGGCCCACCACCTCGCGCATCGCGCTCTCGGCGATGGCCTTGATGGTGCCCTCCGGGTTCTGGAGGTTGAACACGAAGTCCGAGGCCTTGAGCGGATTGACGCGCCACTGCACCTCGAAATCCAGATCGACGATGTTCTCGTCGCCCGTGAGCATCAGGCTCTCGTCGGGCACGTCGCGCATGGAGGTGCGCCCGCTGCCGGACGAGCGGAAGCCGACCTGGATCGAGTTGACCTGGCCGACATTCGGCTTGGTCACCGCGCCGACCGGGTAGGGGAAGTTGTAGCGCAGACCCTCGCCCTTCGAGCCGACATAGCGGCCGAAGATGGTCTCGATGCCGACCTGGTTCGGCGCCACCGTGTAGAAGCCCGTCAGCAGCCAGACCGCGACGGCGAGCGCGCCGACCGCCGCGATGCCCTTGCCGCTGCCGAGGAAGCTACCACCGCCTCCTCCGCCGCCCCCACCGCCCGGCATCACCCCGCGCAAGCGATCCTGGCCACGCCGCAGCAGGTCTTCCAGGTTCGGCGGCTGCTTGCCGCCTCCGCCGCTGCCCCAGGGTCCTCCGCCGCCGTTGCCGCCGCGGTTGCCCCACGGGCCCCCGTTGCCGCCCCCGCCGCCGCCGCTCTGGTTACTCCAAGGCATGCCAGCCGATATCTCCTGCCCGCGGCGGAACGCCGTCCGCGCCTCATGCACCAACGGTCGCCGCGCCCGTACTCATCCCTGCCCGGAGGGCCCCGAGACACCGTTCCGGAGTTGTCCCAAGCACCTGCGGGGCCAGCGCCGCTGCTGTCAAGGCTCGCAGGTGGGCATCGCCGCAGCCCTTGGCAACCGCCCGCAGCCCGCGACCCGGTGACCTTGGCTAACGCGTCCCTGCCGGACGCGGGGCCTCAACGGACCCGGTCGAGGGTGACGAAGGCGAAGGCGCTCTCGTCGTGCGGGCCCGCCTCGTGCACCTCGCGCTCGGTCTCGCGGAAGTCGCTGGGCTCGAGGGCGGGGAAATAGGTGTCGCCTGCGTAGTCGCCCGCGACCTCCGTGAGGTGGATCCGGTCGGCATGCGGCAGGGCGAGGCGATAGATCTCGGCGCCGCCCACCACCATGAGCTCCTCGGCGTCCGCCGCCGCGAGCGCGCCGGCCCAGTCGTGCACCACTGTGATCCCCTCCGCCGCGAAGGCGGGGTCGCGGGTGAGCACCAGGGTGCGGCGCCCCGGCAGCGGCCGGCCGATCGACGCGTAGGTCTTGCGGCCCATCAGCATCGGCTTGCCCATGGTGAGCGCCTTGAAGCGCTGCAGGTCGCTGCGCAGGTGCCAGGCGAGCCCGTTGTCGCGGCCGATGACGCCGTTGCGCGCGACCGCGACGACGAGGGTGATGCGGGGCGCGGACATCGGATCTCCTCAGACGGCGACCGGCGCGGCGATCGCCGGGTGCGGATCATAGCCCTCGATCGCGATGTCCTCGAACCGGAAAGCGAAGAGGTCGTGCACCTCCGGATTCAGGACGAGGCGGGGCAGCGGCCTGGGCTCGCGCGTCAATTGAAGCCGGGTCTGTTCCAAGTGGTTCCGGTAGAGGTGCGCGTCGCCGAAGCTGTGCACGAAGTCGCCGGGCGCCAGACCCGTCGCCTGCGCCATCATGTGGGTGAGGAGCGCGTAGCTCGCGATGTTGAAGGGCACGCCGAGAAACGCGTCGGCCGAGCGCTGGTAGAGCTGGCAGGAGATGCGCCCCTCCGCGACGTAGAACTGAAAGAGGCAGTGGCAGGGCGCCAGCGCCATCCGGTCGAGGTCGGCAGGGTTCCAGGCCGAGACGACGAGGCGGCGCGAATCCGGGTTGCGGCGGATCTCGTCGACCACCCAGGCGATCTGGTCGACGGTGCCGCCCGCGGGCTTCTCCCACGAGCGCCACTGCTTGCCGTAGACGGGGCCGAGATCGCCGTGCTCATCGGCCCACTCGTCCCAGATGGTGACGCCGTTCTCCCGCAGCGCCCGCACGTTGGTGTCGCCCTGCAGGAACCAGAGCAGCTCGTGGATGATCGAGCGCAGGTGCAGGCGCTTCGTGGTGACGAGCGGGAATCCGTCGCGCAGGTCGAAACGCATCTGGTGGCCGAACACCGACAGGGTGCCGGTGCCGGTGCGGTCCTCCTTCGATACGCCCTCCTCGAGGATGCGGCGCAAGAGGTCGTGGTAGGCTTCCATCCTGGATCTCCTGCCGGATGGTTGGAGGCGTTGCGATGACCAAGCGGTGTCGCCGGCAGTTTATCCCCTGTCCCGAAGCTGTACGCCCGCTCCGCTCACCCCGGCCAGAGCACGTAGGCGATGAGCGCGAGATTGCTCCAGCCGTGCAGGGCGATGCAGGGCCAGAGCCGGCCCGTGCGCCAGCGCAAGATGCCGAGGGCGATCGCCAGCGGCAGCAGCGAGACCGGCCGGGCGAGCCCCCAGCCCGCGGAACTCGGGGCGGAGATGTGGGCCAGCGCGAAGATCGTGGCCGTGAGCAGAATCGTCGCGGCGGGCCCCAGCACAGTGCGGGCGCGGCGAAAGATCTCGCCGCGCATCAGCAACTCCTCGGCGACGGGCGCCAGCACCACCACGTAGGCGAGCCAGGCGGCGACGGAGGCGGGAGTGAGCAGGGGCGACAGCCGCGTGCCCTGGCCGAAGCTCGTGCCGAAGACGGCCGCCGTGGCGCTCACCCAGACGATGTGCGCGAGCGGCCAGAGCAGCAGGACGAGGAGGAGGTTGCGCGCCCGCATGCCGTTCGGCTGCCGGCGGTCGAGGGCGAGCCGCGCGCGCCAGCCCGCCCCGTCCCGCCACAGGGCGGTGCCGAGCACCAGCCCCGCCAGGAAGATCTGGCGCAGGATGTCGACCGCGAGCTCGCGCCGGGCGAGTGCCATCGCGCCGATGAAGGGCCGGCGGTTGGGCGGCAGGAACGGGTCGATCCCGGCGATGAGATCGGCACCGACCCGCACGCAGGCGAGCGCCATCAGGCTGGCCGCCCCGAGATAGAGGGGCACGAGGGCCAGCGTCCCGAGGAGGTGCAGCCCGGCTTGCCATCCGGAGGGCCATCCGGAGGGGCGCGGCGAGGGGCCGGGCAGCGACGATTGGGCGCTTCCGGCAACAGCCGCGGGATCCGGCATCGACGTGGCAGGATCGGGCTTCAAAACCGGGGCGATCCCCTCTATATTCCCCTTGCCGGTCGCGAGGCCGGCTATGGCGATAAACGTTCTTCGGAATAAACCTATCGGACCCGGGGGCGGTACCCGGCGCCTCCACCCGAGCCCAGGACATGCTGCCGCAAGGCGCGCATGGAGCGGTCTGTGCTTCGGCGGGGGCGAAATAGGATCGACGAGGGCGTAAAGGTTGAGCTTTCGCTCGGCATGGTTCCGCCGTTATCGGGCCTTTGCAATAGTTGCCAACGACAACTTTGCTCCGGTGGCGGTGGCCGCGTAAGCGGTCCCCAATACCGACCTGAAGTCCTAGCGGGTAGCACCGCATAGGCGGGGTTCGGAGGCACCTGGCAACAGAAGCCTCCACTTTCTGTTTTCCGAACGGCATCGTCCGCGCCCGCGGGCCGGGTCGTCGGGCCGAGGACGCCGGGCAGCACGACCGCAGATGGCAGACGATCTGATCCGCTACGACCTCCTCGTCCAGGAAGCCCTTCGGGGCGTCGTGCGCAAGGTGCTGACCGATGCGGCCCGGGACGGGCTGATGGGCGAGCACCATTTCTACGTCTCCTTCCGGACGGAGGCTCCCGGCGTGCGCATGTCGCAGGCGCTTCGCGAGAAGTACCCGCAGGACATGACGATCGTGCTCCAGCACCAGTTCTGGGACCTCGGCGTCACCGAGCACGCCTTCGAGGTCGGCCTGTCCTTCTCCGGCGTCCCCGAGCGCCTGCTGGTGCCGTTCGACGCGCTCAGCGGGTTCTTCGATCCGTCCGTCCAGTTCGGCCTGAAGTTCGACCTGAACGAGAACGCCGAGGCGCCCGAGGGCGAGGACGAGCATCCCGCCGTCGCCAAGGGACCGGGGCCGCGCGGCGCGGGTACCGAGCCGAGCGAGTTGAAGCCGAAGGGCACCGGCCTCGCCACGGTCGGCGGCAGCGGCGTGCCGAAGGTGCTGCCTGCCCCCGCTGCGCAAGGGGCCAAGGGTGAGGACAAGCCCGCCCGCCCTGCCCGCAAGGAGGGCGAGGGCGAGGAGAGCGGCGCCGAGGTGGTCAGCCTCGACGCGTTCCGCAAGAAGAGCTGAGCGGCGACCGCTCCATCCGTGTTTCCGAGATCGTGTGCTGCCCGCGACGACGCGCGCCCGGTTGAGCCGCGCCGTGCTTGCCGTTAACCGCGGAGGGCCAACAACGAGGAAACGCCCCCGATGGACGCCACCAGCCTGCGCGCGCTTCAGGCGCCGCTGAAGGACCAATACCGCCAGAGCCCGGACTCCGCCGTCGTCACCCTGCGGGCGAAGGGCTCGCTCGACGAGACGGGCGTCGCCTGCAAGGTCGAGACGGGACGCGTCCTGGCGGTTGCCGGCCTACACCCGGCGACCGGCGGCTCCGGTGCCGAGCTCTGCTCCGGCGACATGCTGCTGGAGGCCCTGGTCGCCTGCGCGGGCGTGACCCTGAAGGCGGTCGCGACCGCGCTGGAGATCCCGCTGCGCTCGGGCCAGGTCAGCGCCGAGGGCGACCTCGACTTCCGCGGCACGCTCGGCGTCGACAAGGAGGCGCCGGTGGGCTTCCGAGCCATCCGCCTCAGCTTCGCCCTCGACACCGACGCGCCGCAGGAGAAGCTCGACCAGCTCCTCAAGCTGACCGAGCGCTACTGCGTGGTGTTCCAGACCCTGAACCACCGGCCCGAGCTGGCAGTCACCGCCACGAAGAGCTGATTCCGTCCCCGGCGCGGCGGGTCAGACCGCCGCGCGGGGATCGTGCCGGGCGAGGCGGGCGAGCAGGTACGCGACCTCGGCCCGGGCGGTGGCGCTCATGCCGCCGACGGGCTTGCGCTGCGCGTCCGAGGCGATCAGGCCGCGCCGGGCCATCACGTACTTGCGGATCGCAAGGCCCACGCCCGGCTGCTGCTCGTAGCGCAGCAGGGGCAGATGGGCGTCGAACAGGTCATGGGCGGCGTCGCGCTCACCCGCCTGCGACAGGCGCACCACATCGACCAGCATGTCCGGGAAGGCGTAGCCGGTCATCGCCCCGTCGGCGCCGCGTTCGCACTCGAAGTCGAGGAACAGGCCGCCGTTGCCGCAGAGGATCGAGATGTGGCGCATCGCCCCGTCGGCCTCGAAGGCCCGAAGGGCCGAGATCTTCTCCAGGCCCGGCCAGTCCTCGTGCTTGAGCATGACGCAGTTGGCGTTCTCCTGGACGATGCGGCGGATCACGCCCGGATTCATCACCACGGAGAAGTTCAGCGGGTAGTCCTGGATCACGAAGGGCACGTCGCTGCCCACCGCCTCGGCGGCCTGCCGGTAGTAGGTCGCGATCTGGTCGTCGGTGCGGAGGGTGTTGGGCGGCGCGATCATCACGCCGGCCGCGCCCGCCTCCATGCTGGCGCGGGCGAGCCCCGCCATCGCGGCGAAACCCGGCGCCGAGACGCCGACGATCACCGGCAGCCGGCCGGCCCGCCGGATGAAGCGGGTGGCGACCGCGATGCCTTCCGCGTGGTCGAGCTTGGGCGCCTCGCCCATCACGCCGAGCACCGTGAGGCCGGTGGCGCCGCAGCCGGCGTAGAAGTCGGTCAGCCGGTCGATCGACTCGACGTCGATCCGGCCGTCCGGATGGAACGGGGTCGGGGCGATCGGGTAGACGCCGCGCGCGGACGCGTCGAGGGGCATGACGGTTCTCCCTGTGCGCCCGGATCGCGGCGCCGGGCTGGATCTACGCTGTGGCGGACACCTGCGCCAACCCTCCCCCGCAGAGGGGGAGGGAGAGCTCCGCTCTACTCCGCGGCCGCCTCGTAGCTCTCCGGCGGCGGGCAGGAGCAGACGAGGTTGCGGTCGCCGTAGGCGTTGTCGACGCGGTTGACTGGCGGCCAGTACTTGTCGGTCCGGAAGCTGCCCGCCGGGAAGCAGCCGGCCTGGCGGGAGTAGGGCCGCTCCCAGGCGCCGACGAGGTCCTGCACCGTGTGGGGCGCGTTCTTGAGCGGGTTGTTCGCCCGGTCGGCGCGGCCCTCCTCGATCGCCCGGATCTCCTCGCGGATCGCCAGCATGGCGTCGCAGAAGCGGTCGATCTCGCCCTTGGTCTCGGACTCGGTCGGCTCGATCATCAGCGTGCCGGCGACCGGCCAGCTCATGGTCGGCGGGTGGAAGCCGCTGTCGATCAGGCGCTTGGCGACGTCGTCCACCGTGATGCCGGCGCTCTTCTGGAAGGGGCGCAGGTCCACGATGCACTCGTGCGCGACCCGGCCCCGCTCGCCCGCGTAGAGGATGGGGTAGGCGTCCGCCAGCCGCGCCGCGATGTAGTTGGCGTTGAGGATCGCCACCCGCGTCGCCTGCGCGAGGCCGCGGCCCCCCATCATCAGGCAGTAGCTCCACGAGATCGGCAGGATCGACGCCGAGCCGTAGGCGGATCCCGAGACCGCGCCTTCCTCGCCGCTGCGCGGATCGGAGGGCAGGAACGGGATCAGGTGGGCCTTCACGCCGATCGGACCCATGCCGGGCCCGCCGCCGCCGTGCGGGATGCAGAAGGTCTTGTGCAGGTTGAGGTGGCTGACGTCGGCCCCGATGTCGCCGGGCCGGGCGAGCCCGACCAGCGCGTTGAGGTTCGCCCCGTCGAGATAGACCTGTCCGCCGTGGAAATGGGTGATCGCGCAGATCTCGCGCACCCGCGCCTCGAACACGCCGTGGGTCGACGGATAGGTGATCATGCAGGCGGCGAGCTTCTCGCCGTGCATCTCGGCCTTGCGGCGGAAATCCTCCACGTCGACGTTGCCGTTCTGGTCGGCGCCGACCACCACGACGCTCATCCCGCACATCTGCGCCGAGGCCGGGTTCGTGCCGTGCGCCGAGGAGGGGATCAGGCAGACGGTGCGGTGCCCCTCGCCGCGCGCGAGATGGTAGCGGCGAATGGCCAGCAATCCCGCATACTCGCCCTGCGCGCCCGAGTTCGGCTGCATCGAGATCGCGTCGTAGCCGGTGATCGCGCAGAGTTTTTCGGAGAGGTCGCCGATCAGCTCGTGGTAGCCCGCGGCCTGATCGGCCGGCACATGCGGGTGAATTTCCGAAAATTCCGGCCAGGAGATCGGCAGCATCTCGGCCGTGGCGTTGAGCTTCATCGTGCAGGAGCCGAGCGGGATCATCGCCCGGTCGAGGGCGAGGTCGCGGTCGGCGAGCCGGCGCATGTAGCGCGTCATCTCGCTCTCGGCCCGGTTCATGTGGAAGATCGGGTGCGTCAGGTAGGGCGAGGTGCGGAGCTGACCCTCCGGCAGGCGCTGCTCCGGCCAGGCTTCGTCGTAGGGCAGGTCGTGGCCGCCGAAGGCGCGCCAGACCGCCTGCAGGATGTCAGGCCGGGTGCGCTCGTCCACCGTGATGCCGATGCGATCCTCGCCGACTTTCCGCAGGTTCACCCCGTTCTCGACGGCGCTCTTCAGGATCACGCCCTGGAAGGGCCCGACCGCGACGGTGATCGTGTCGAAGAAGTGCTCGGGCTCGACCCGGAAGCCGAGATCGGTGAGGCCGGCGGCGAGCCGCACCGCGTCGCGGTGAACCCGCTGGGCGATGGCCTTCAGCCCCATGGGCCCGTGATAGACCGCGTACATCGAGGCGATGACGGCCAGGAGCACCTGGCTGGTGCAGATGTTCGAGGTCGCCTTCTCGCGGCGGATGTGTTGCTCGCGGGTCTGGAGCGCGAGCCGGTAGGCGCGGTTGCCGTGGGCGTCGACCGAGACGCCGACGATGCGGCCCGGCAGCGCCCGCTTGTGCGCGTCGCGGGTCGCCATGTAGGCGGCGTGCGGGCCGCCGAAGCCCATCGGCACGCCGTAGCGCTGCATCGAGCCGATCGCGATGTCGGCGCCCATCTCGCCCGGGGGCTTGAGGAGCGTCAGCGCCAGCGGGTCTGCCGCGACCGCCGCGACGGCGCCGGCCGCGTGGAGCGCCGCGATCGGCGCCGAGACATCGCGGATCGCGCCGTTCACGCCCGGGTACTGGAACAGCGCGCCGAAGACCGCGGCGGGGTTCAGATCGGTGAAGGGGTCGCCGACCACGATGCGCCAGCCGAGCGGCGCGGCCCGCGTCCGCAGCACCGCGATGGTCTGGGGCAGACAGTCCCGGTCCACGAAGAAGGCGTCCTGCTTCGAGGCGGCGACGCGGTTGGCCATACCCATCGCCTCGGCCGCCGCGGTGGCCTCGTCGAGCAAGGAGGCGTTGGCCACGTCGAGCCCGGTGAGATCGCAGACGAGCGTCTGGAAGTTCAGGAGCGCCTCGAGCCGCCCCTGGCTGATCTCGGGCTGGTAGGGCGAGTAGGCCGTGTACCAGGCCGGGTTCTCGAAGATGTTGCGCTGGATCGCGGGCGGCATCGTGGTGCCGTGGTAGCCCTGGCCGATCAGCGAGACGAGGAGCCGGTTCTTGTCGGCGGTCGCGCGCATCGCCTCGATGGCCCGGCGCTCGGTCAGCGGCTTGCCGAAGGCGAGCGGCGCCGTCTGGCGGATGTCCGGCGGCAGGGTCTCGTCCACCAGCGCGTCGAGGCTCTCGGCGCCGCAGATCTCCAGCATCGCGCCGATCTCGGCGACCGTCGGGCCGATATGGCGCCGGTTGGCGAAGTCGTAGGGATCGTAGTGGGTCATCGCGCCCTCTCTCACTTGGGCAGGGCGGCGTAGGCCGCCTCGTCGAGCAGGGCCTCGAAGGCGGTCCTGTCCGTGAGCCGCATGCGGTAGAGCCAGCCCGCGCCCTGCGGGTCGGAGCCGACCGTCTCGGGAGCATCGACCACGGCGTCGTTCACTTCCGTCACCTCGCCGTCGAGCGGGGCGTAGACGTCGGAGGCCGCCTTGACCGACTCGACCACGGCCGCGGAGGCGCCCTTGGTCAGGGTCGCGCCGACCTTCGGCAGTTCGATGAAGACGAGGTCGCCGAGCTGCTCGGCGGCGTGCGCGGTGATGCCGACCGTGGCGATGTCGCCCTCGAGCCGCAGCCACTCGTGCTCTTCGGTGAATCTCAGCATGGGTCCGCTCCTTGAGAGTCGAGGGATCAGCCGCGCTTGAAGCCGGCGGGGACGAAGGGGAGGGGGGCGACGGCGGCGGCCAGTCGCTGGCCGCGAACCTCCGCGAAGACGCGGGTGCCGGACGCGGCGAGCCCCGCGGGGAGGTAGCCCATGGCCACCGGCGCCCCGAGGCTCGGCCCGAAGCCGCCGGAGGTGACGTGGCCGATGGCCGTTTCACCGCCTTCCGCGAAGAGCGCCGCGCCCGCCCGCACGGGGACACGCCCCTCGGGGAGGAGGCCGACGCGGCGCCGGGCCGGGCCGGCTTCCATCTCGGCGAGGATGCGCTCGGCCCCCGGGAAGCCGCCCGGACGCGCGCCGCCCCGGCGCCGGGCCGGGGAGATCGCCCATCCGAGTCCGGCCTCGACCGGGCTCGTCGTCGTGTCGATATCCGAGCCGTGCAGGCAGAGGCCCGCTTCGAGGCGCAAGGAGTCGCGGGCGCCGAGGCCGATCGGCAGCACGGCGGGGTCGGCGAGCAGCGCCTCGGCGATCGGCGCGGCCGCGTCCTCCGGCGTCGAGATCTCGAACCCGTCCTCGCCGGTGTAGCCGGAGCGGGTGACGAGGCAGGCGGCGCCCAGGATATCGAACACCCGCGCGTCCATGAAGCGCATCGCCGCGACCTCCGGGGCGAGCCGGGCGAGCGCGGCCTCCGCGCCCGGACCCTGCAGCGCCAGCAGTGCGCGGGGCAGTTCCTCGACGGCAACGGAATCCGGCAGCCCCGCCCGCAGGTGGGCGAGGTCGGCGGCCTTATTCGCGGCGTTGACCACCAGGACGAGCCGGTCGCCGAGATTGGCCACCATCAGGTCGTCCAGGATTCCGCCACGAGCGTCGGTGAGCAGGCCGTAGCGCTGGCGCCCGGGCTTCAGCCCGAGGATGTCGGCGGGGACCAGCGCCTCCAGGGCGCGAGCCGCCTCGGTCACGTCGGCGGCGCGGAGCGCCACCTGACCCATATGCGAGACGTCGAACAGCCCCGCGGCGGCGCGGGTGTGCAGGTGCTCCTTGAGCAGCCCGGCCGGGTACTGGACCGGCATGGCGTAGCCCGCGAACGGCACCATTCGGGCGCCGAGGCGCAGGTGCAGGTCGTAGAGCGGGGTGTTGAGAAGGGGGGCGGTCTCGACGGCCGGTACCGACATCTGGACTCTCCACGACAGCGTGCATCCGGAAGGCGCCTCACGCGCGTTTCCGGCCTGCCCCCATCTGTCGCGGTTACCTGAGAGCTTCCCCCCGGCTCACGCCCGAGGTTTCTCCTTCGGTGGACGCCCTGCGGCGCCTCTCTCCAGATTGTCCAACGATACGGTGATTGTGCCTGAGAGTTTCCGGGGGTGGTTGCTCCGTCGGCGCCATGCCCGACCGTCGCCGGCCGGACTGGGCTCTCCCGTATCGCCCTTATCGGACGCGGCCATCAGAGCACGTCTCGGCGGTGCGGCGCAACATCCGGCGGGACGCCGATGTTTCAGACCGCACGATCCGTATCCTGCCGAACCGTCGAACGCGGCCGATATGGCATTAACCTGCGTGATTTCGGCGCGCTTCGGGCGTGATGTGTAATCATCCTGCGTCAACGGTTACTTGCAAGATCTTCCACGGAGGTTCGCCATGAGAACCACCATGAAGGCCGGACTGAGCGCCCCGGCCAGGACCGTCATCGCCCACGCCGCCTACCTCACCGTCGCCGGCCTCGCCTTCCTACTCGCCCCCGAGGGCGTGGCGCGGCTGCTCGGCGTGACGGCCGAGCCTTACCTCGTCCGGATCATCGGTCTGCTGATGCTCTGCTTCGCCGCCTATTACGGGCAGTTCGCGCGGCACGAGGACCGGCCGCTGATCGGCGCGAGCGTCGCCGTTCGGCTCTGCCTCGCCGCCGCCTTCGTCCTCTTGGTGATGGCCGACCTCGCCCCGACGCCGCTCCTCGCCTTCGCGGCGGTGGACGGCGTCGGGGCGGCCGCGACGGCCCTCGCCCTGCGGGGCCGCTCGACCACGGGGCCGTTGCCGGCCCATTGAGGCTCGGTCGGCTCAGGGCGCCCGGTAGGCCGAGCCGTCCTCCGCGCGGTGGGGCCGCTCGACGTAGCGGCCCTGATCCGGCACGGCGATGCGGTCGAAATCCGCCGCGAGCGCCTCGAGGCCGCGCCGCAGCTCGGTGCCCGCCAGCGCCCGGCCGTGCCCGGTGATCGCGAGATCCGGCTTCAGGGCGGCCAGCGCCCGGACCGAGTCGCGCGCCGCCGGCCAGTCGATCGTCAGGTACTTGGGCGGCCCGTGGATCTCGGGCGTCTGCATCATCGACTCGTAGGCCGATTCGCTCGCCGTAGTGATGAAGGCGTCGCCCGCGATCACGGTGCGGTCGGCCTCGCGCCAGAACGAGACGTGCCCGGGAGAATGGCCGGGCGTGTGGATCCAGCGCCAGCCCGGCAGATCGGGGATGCTGCCGTCCTCGGGCAGCTCGTGCAGCTGCGCGGACACGTTCACGGGCTTGGTCGGGAAGAGCGGCGAGGCCCGTGCCACCGCGCCGCCGCCGACGCTCGGGTCACCCGGCGGGTAGGCGGCGCTGCCGTCGAGATAGGGCCGCTCCAGACGGTGTGCGTAGACCGGCACGTCCCAGGCCGCCGCCAGATCCTCCAGCACGCCCACATGGTCGAAATGCCCGTGGGTGAGCAGGATCGCGGCCGGCCGCGTCCCGCCGAAGCGGGCCTCGACCGCGGCCTCGATCCGCCCCCGTGTACCGGGAAAGCCCGCATCGACCAGCACCCAGCCGGCCTCGCCGGGCTGCCCGATATAGGCGACGTTGGCGATGACGTGGCGCTGGTAGGCGAGATCGGGCAGGACCTCGTGGGTGGCGTCGTCGCGCTCGGCATCGGCGCGCGGATCGTCCGCCCGCGCGTTCGGATCGACCGGGATCTGCTGGACCATCGGCTCTCTTCGGCTCTCGTCCCATGTCCCCCGTGAGGTCCAACCCGGCAGGTCCCTGCCGGATCCTGAGACCGCGGGAGCCGGTTCAGCGCCGCGGGGGCGGGGCCGTGATCAGCCGGGCGCCGCGCCGGTAGGTCACGTAGCGCCAGAGCCATTGCAGGCTGACCCGGGCGCGCTGGGAGAAGTCGACCAGCAGCACGACATGGACGGCGGCCCAGAGCAGCCAGGCGGGAGAGCCCCTGAGGTGGCGGCGGGGCCCGAAATCGAACACCGCCGCGTGCCGGCCGACGATCGCCGCGTTGCCGCGGTTACGGAAGCGGAAGGGCGGCATCGGCCTGCCCTGCTCCAGGTTCGCCCGCAGTGCCTGGCCCAGATGCGTGCCCTGCTGCTGTGCGACCTGAGCGAGGCCCGGCAGCGGCTCGCCCCGCTCGTCCCGGCAGAGGGCGGTGTCGCCCAGGGCGTAGATGTCGGGGAGCCCCGTCACCGAGAGATCGGGTTCGACGGGGATGCGCCCGCTGCGGTCCGTCGCGACCCGGAGCCAGGCGGCGGCGGGCGAGGCCCGCACGCCCGCCCCCCAGACCACGGTCGCGGCCGGGATGCGCTCGCCCCCGATCACCACGCCGTCCGCGTCGATCGTCTCGACCGCCCGGTTCGTCAGGATGCTCACGCCGAGCCGTTCCAGCGAGCGCCTTGCATAGGCCGCGAGATCCTCCGGGAAGGCCGCGAGCAGGCGCGGCCCCGCCTCGACCAGGAGGACACGGGCGGTCGTCGGGTCGATGTGACGGAAGTCGCGGGCCAGCGCGTGGCGCGCGAGTTCGGCGAGCGATCCGGCCATCTCGACGCCGGTCGGCCCGCCGCCGACCACCACGATCGTCATCAGCCGGTCGCGCTCGGCCGGATCGGCGGCGCGCTCGGCCAGCTCGAAGCCCTGCAGCACCCGGGTGCGGATGGCGCGGGCCTCCTCGATGCTCTTGAGCGAGGGCGCGTGGTCGGCCCAGGCGTCGTGGCCGAAATAGCTGGTGGTGGAGCCGGTGGCGACGACGAGCCGGTCGTAGGGAATCGCCGTGCCGTCGGCGAGCCTGACCTCCCGGGCCTCCGGGTCCACCCCTGAGACCTCCCCCAGCACCACCTCGATGTTCTCGGAGGCCGCCACGATGTGGCGGATCGGCTCGGCGATGTCGGCGGGCGAGAGCGCGGCGGTCGCCACCTGATAGAGCAGCGGCACGAAGAGGTGGTAGTTGTTGACGTCGATGAGTGTCACCGCCACCCGCGCGCCGGCAAGCGCCTGCGCGGCCGCCAGCCCCGCGAAGCCCGCGCCGAGGATCACGACGCGCGGCAATCCTGTCTCAGGGCGGCCGGATCGTGGGGGCGAGGCGGTGCGGAGGTCCGGATCGTGGCGCGCGTCCATGCCGTCGAATACCTACCGATACGCCCAAGCCCCGTCCGGGTAACCGGCCGGTGCCGCCCGGGTTGCGCAGGAGCCGTCCGCCCGGTCTGATCACGGCCCCGTGAGGCCGCGGACCGCGGGCGGCCGCTGTCCCGGACAGCGCGTCGCTAAGACATGTGCCGGCTTTGTAAAATTGTCGTGGGTGCTAAATTGCAACCGCGGACGAAAGTCTTCCGGCGCCGGTTCTTCTGCCACAGAAAAGCGATATGGGTCGCTCTGTTGCGGGCACCAAACGGCCGCGCGAATCCCGCGCCGGCTCGCGCGATGCCAGGACCGCACCGGACCCGACGACCCTGAGATCCCGATGGACGCCCGCAATCCTCTGGAGCCTGAAGCCCGCAGCGGCCATGCGCGCGCCGCGCGCCGCGTCGGGCTCCTGCCCGTGGCAGCCGCGCTGCTTCTCGTCGTCGCCCTGGTGGCGGCGGTCGCCGTGTTCCCGCAGCCGGTGCGCGACGCCGCCGAGCGGGCGATCGCCTACGTCCAGGGCCTGACCGGCGGCGGCGAGGCGGCGGAGGTGGCGGCCGAGCAGGCCGAGAAGGGCTCCCCGGCCGAGCGCGTCTTCCGTCCTACGCGGGAGCAGCGCGCCGCCTTCGAGATCCATCCGGTCGCGACCATGACCTTCCGGCCCGAGGGCACGGCGGAGGGGCGCATCGCGCTCAACGAGGACGACAACGTGCCGGTGGCCGCGCCCTATTCGGGCCGGGTCACGAAGGTCCTGGCGCGGGCGGGCGACGAGGTGAAGGCCGGCGACCTGCTGCTGACGCTGGAGGCCACCGACATGGTCCAGGCGCAGAACGACTACCAGGCCGCGCTCAACAGCCTGCAGAAGCAGCAGGCCCTGCTGAAGCTCGACCAGACCATCGCGTCTCGCCAGCAGGAACTGTTCGCCGCCCGTGCCGTCGCTCTGAAGGACTACCAGTCCGCGCAGAACGACGTGATCGCCGCCCAGAGCGACCTGAAGACCGCGGAGGCGACGCTGGACGCGGTGAAGAGCCGCTTGCGGCTCATGGGCAAGACCGACGCCGAGATCGCAGGCTTCGAGAAGAACGGCCGGCTCAGCTCAGAGGTCGAGATCCGCGCGCCGATCGCCGGCACCATCGTGCAGCGGAAAGTGGGTGTCGGCCAGTATCTCTCCTCGTCCAGTGACCCGGTCTTCGTCATCGGCGATCTCTCCACCGTCTGGCTCGTCGCCAACGTGCGCGAGAGCGAGATCCCGAAAATCCGCATCGGCCAGGAGGTCGAGGCGCGGGTGGCCGGCTTCGGCGCCCGCATCTTCAAGGCGCGGGTCAACTACATGGCGGCGAGCCTCGATCCGGCCACGCGCCGGCTCGCGGTGCGCAGCGAGGTCGACAATCCCGAGCGCCTGCTCAAGCCCGAGATGTTCGCGACCTTCACGATCATCACCGGCAAGCCGCAGCCCTCGCCCGCGGTGCCGATGGCCGCCATCGTGTACGAGGGCGCGGCCGCCCATGTCTGGGTGGCGAAGGCGGATGGCAGCATCGTGGCCCGCGCGGTCAAGCTCGGGCTGATCAACGGCGACAACGCGCAGGTGGTCGAGGGGCTGAACGCGGGCGAGGAGGTCGTCACCCGCGGCGCCCTGTTCATCGACCGCGCCGCCTCCGGCGACAAGGCGTCCTGAGGGGCCCCGGGGCGAGCCGCCATGAACAGCCTGATCGTCTTCTCGCTGCGCCAGCGCGTGCTGGTCTTCCTGGGCTTCCTCGTGATGATGGGGCTCGGCTACGCGAGCTACACCCAGCTCAACATCGAGGCCTATCCGGATCCCGTCCCGCCGCTCGTGGACGTGATCACCCAGAATCCCGGCCAGTCGGCCGAGGAGATCGAGCGCTACATCACGATTCCGCTCGAGGTGGCGCTCGCCGGCATCCCGAACGCCACGGTGGTGCGCACCATCTCGCTGTTCGGCCTCTCCGACGTGAAGGTGCAGTTCAACTACGAGTACACGTACGAGCAGGCGCTCCAGCGCGTCCTCAACCGCCTCTCGCAACTGCCGCCCCTGCCGAACGGGGCGCAGCCGCAGATCTCGCCGACGAGCCCCGTTGGCGAGATCATGCGCTACAAGCTCGTCGGGCCCGCGGGCTACTCGTCGGCCGACATGAAGACCCTGCAGGACTGGGTGCTGCAGCGCCGCTTCAAGGCGATCCCGGGCGTGGTTGACGTGACGGCCTTCGGCGGCAAGGCGAAGGAATACGAGATCGCCGTCGACCTGAACCGGCTTCAGGCGCAAGGGCTGACGCTCGTCCAACTGGTAACGGCGCTCAACAACTCCTCGATCAACGTGGGCGGCCAGACGCTGAACGTCGGCGAGCAGGCGGCGGTGGTGCGCGGCATCGGCCTGATCCGCGACATGGACGACATCCGCGACACCATGCTGACGCAGGTGAACGGCATCCCCGTGCTGGTGAAGGACGTGGCCGAGGTGCGCGTCTCGAACGCGCCGCGCCTCGGCATCGTCGGCCATGACGACCAGCCGGACGTGGTCGAGGGCATCGTGCTGATGAGCCGCGGCGGCCAGAGCCTTCCGACCCTGCGCCGCGTCGAGGCCGAGATCGACCGGATCAACAACTCCACGATCCTGCCGCCCGACGTGAAGATCCAGCGCATCTACGACCGCTCGGGCCTGATCCACACCACCACCCACACGGTGATGCACAACCTCGTCTTCGGCGTGGTGCTGGTCTTCGTGGTGCAGTGGCTGTTCTTAGGATCGCTTCGCAGCGCCATCATCGTGGCGGCCACCATCCCGTTCGCGCTGGGATTTGCCATCCTGATCCTGGTGGTGCGGGGCGATTCGGCGAACCTCCTGTCCCTCGGCGCGATCGATTTCGGCCTGATCGTGGATGCTACCGTGATCATGGTCGAGAACGTGTTCCGGCACCTCGCCGAGCCCCACCTGTCCAAGGGCCAGCGGGCGCCGGGCGGGCTCACCGGGCGGCTGGGCATCATCGCCATCGCGGGCGCCGAGGTGAACCGGGCGATCTTCTTCTCGGCCACCATCATCATCGTGGGCTTCCTGCCGCTCTTCACGATGACGGGCGTGGAGGGCCACATCTTCGGCCCGATGGCCAAGACCTACGCCTACGCGCTGGTCGGCGGGCTGATCGCCACCTTCACGGTCTCGCCCGCGCTCGCCGCGCTGATCCTGCCGAAGCACGTGGAGGAGCGCGACACGCTGATCGTGAAGCTGCTCCGTTTCGGCCACGAGATCATCCTGCGGTTCGGCCTGCGCAACCGGATCCTCTCCATCGCGATCACCCTCGCGATCCTGCTCGTGTCGGGGCTCGCCGCGCGCAATCTCGGCCTGGAGTTCCTGCCGAAGCTCGAGGAGGGCAACCTCTACGTGCGCGGCACCATGCCGGCCTCGATCTCGCTGGAGGCGGGCAACGCCTACGTGCAGCGCCTGCGCAAGATCTTCCAGGAGGTGCCCGAGGTCGTCACCGTGATCTCGCACCAGGGGCGGCCCGCCGACGGCACCGACGCCACCGGCTTCTTCAACTGCGAGATCCTGGCGCCGCTCAAGCCTATCGACCAGTGGCGCAAGGGTCTCGACAAGGAGACCCTGATCCGCAACCTCTCCAAGCGTCTGGAGCAGGAGTTTCCGGGCATCGAGTTCAACTTCTCGCAATATATCGAGGACAACGTCCAGGAAGCGGCCTCCGGCGTGAAGGGCGAGAACTCGGTCAAGATCTACGGCTCGGACCTCGCGCAGATCACCAAGACCGCGAACGCCGTGAAGGACGTGCTCAGTACGATCCCCGGCATCACGGATCTCGCGGTCTTCGCCTCGCTCGGCCAGCCCACCGTGCGCATCGACGTCGATCGCCAGAAGGCCGCCCGCTTCGGGCTGTCCATCGGCGACGTGAACACGACGGTGGCGGCCGCGATCGGCGGCCAGACGGCGGGCGACCTCTACGAGTACGGCTCGGACCGGCACTTCCCGATGCGGGTGCGGCTGGCGCGCGAGTACCGCTCCTCGCTGGAGACGATCCGCAACATCACCATCGGGGCGCCGAACCCGAGCGGCGGCGTGGTGCAGGTGCCGCTCTCGGAGATCGCCACCGTCGAGCTCGTCTCGGGCGCCGCCTTCATCTATCGCGAGGACCAGGAGCGCTACATCCCGGTCAAGTTCTCGGTGCGCGGGCGCGATCTCGGCAGCGCGGTTCTGGAGGCGCAGGCCCGCGTCCAGCGGGAGGTGGAGATGCCGGCCGGCTACCACATGGAGTGGGTCGGCCAGTTCACCAACCTGCAGGACGCGGTCGCCCGGCTCAGCCTCGTCGTGCCGCTGACGCTGGTGCTGATCGCGCTGCTGCTCTTCATCAACTTCAACTCGGTCACCGACATGCTGCTGACGCTCTCGGTGATCCCGATGGCGATGATCGGCGGCATCTTCGCCCTGTTCTTCACCGCCACGCCCTTCTCGATCTCGGCGGCGATCGGCTTCATCGCGCTCTTCGGCATCTCGACCATGGAGGGCGTGATCCTGCTGGCCTACTACAACCAGCTCCTCGACGAGGGGATGGACCGGTCACAGGCCGTCTGGCACGCCTCGATCGTGCGCATGCGGCCGGTGATGATGACCTGCGTGGCGGCCTGCGTCGGCCTCCTGCCGGCGGCGGTCTCCACCGGCATCGGCTCGCAGGTGCAGAAGCCGCTGGCGCTGGTGGTGGTCGGCGGCATCCTGCTCGCCCCGAACCTGATCCTCGTGGTCCTGCCCGTCCTGATCTCCCTGTTCTCGCGGCGGACGACCAACCGCGACGCCGTGCCGGCCCATCACCACCCGGCAGCGGCGTGATGCGGGCGCAACAGGCTTGGGCGCGGGGCATGCCGCGCCGCGGCGCGGCGTTGACAGGGACCTCCCGGGCGTCCCTCTACGATGGGCAAGTTGCCAAGGTGGGGGCCGGCGGCGCGATGGTGGCAGGATCCGGACGAAGGGCGCGGATCGCGTCCCGCCTGCTCGCCGGCGCGCTCGGCGCCGGGCTCTGCGCGGGCGTCTCCGCCTGCGCGGTGGGGCCGAACTTCGTGCCCCCTGAGGACCCGCCGGTCACGCGCTACACGAAGGAGCCGCTGCGCAACCCGAGCGCGGCCGACGCCATCGCGACGCGCCAGGGCGGATCGGCCGACCAGAGCTTCGTCGCGGGCGCCGACATCCCGGGCGCGTGGTGGAAGCTGTTCCGCTCGAAGGCGCTGAACCGCCTCGTCGAGGAGGCGCTCGCCAACAACCCGAATCTCGAGGCGGCCCAGGCCTCGCTCCGCATCGCGCAGCAGAACGTCCTCGCCCAGAAGGGCACGCTGTTCCCGACGCTCTCGGCCACCCCGCAGGTTCAGGGCGCGCGCGCACCCGGCCTCGACCTGCAGTCGCCCCTGCAGAACGACAACCGCTACCTCTACAGCCTCTTCACGCCGCAGGTCGCGGTCACGTTCAACCCGGACGTGTTCGGGGGCAACCGGCGCCAGATCGAGGCGCTGGAGGCCCAGGCCGAGAACCAGCGCTTCCAGCTCGAGGCCGCCTATCTCAGCCTCACCGCCAACGTGGTCACGGCGGCGATCCAAGAGGCCTCGCTGCGCGCCCAGATCGACGCGACGAAGCGCGTGATCCAGGCCCAGACCGAGGTGCTGGAGCTCTACAACAAGCAGCTCAAGCTCGGTCAGATCGCGGGCGCCGAGGTGGTGCAGCAGCAGGCCGCGCTCTCGCTCTCCCAGCAGCTCCTGCCGCCGCTGGAGAAGCAGCTCGCCCAACAGCGCAACCTGCTCACCGCGCTGACCGGCCGCCTGCCGAGCGAGGAGGTCGCGCAGACCTTCACTCTCGCCGCCCTGCGCCTGCCGACCAAGCTGCCCGTCAGCCTGCCCTCGCGCCTCGTGCAGCAGCGCCCGGACGTGAAGGCGGCCGAGGCCCTGGTGCAGCAGGCCTCCGCCAATGTCGGCGTGGCGGTGGCCAACCGCCTGCCGCAATTCACCATCTCGGCGACCGGCGGCGCCAGCGCCGTGCGCATCGCCCAGCTCCTCAACCCAGGCGCGGGCTTCTTCACCGTCATCGGACAGGCGGCGGCGCCGATCTTCGACGCCGGCACGCTCTACCGTCGCCAGCGCGCCTCCGAGGAGGCGCTGACCCAGGCCCAGGCGCAGTACCGCGCCACGGTGGTGGGGGCCTTCCAGAACGTCGCCGACGCGCTGCGGGCGCTCCAGGCGGATGCGAGCGCGGTCGCGGCGGCCTCCGCGGCCGAGAAGGCCACGGGCGAGAGCCTCGGGCTGATCCGCAAGCAGTTCGAGGCGGGCGCCATCAACGCCACGCAGGTGCTGATCGCCCAGCAGAGCTACCTCTCGGCGCTCGTCACCTCGGCCTCGGCGCGTGCCACCCAGTACGCCGACACCGCCGCCCTGTTCCAGGCGCTCGGCGGCGGCTGGTGGAACCGCATGGATGTGGCGACGCCTCCGCCGGAGACGGACCCGGCGAAGTTCCTCTGACGCACGGGACGCTCCGGCAGGTCCCGGATCCCGCAGGGCGAGACCTTTGGCGGGTCCAGTGCGGAGCTCTGGTGCGTGCTCAGGCTCCCACCGCGCTCAGCACGATATCCCGGCGGTGCGGCCGGTCGCGGTGCTCGATGAGGTAGATGCCCTGCCACGTGCCGAGCCCGAGGCGCCCCGCCACGACCGGGATGGTCAGCCCGGAATCCGACAGCAGGGTGCGGATATGAGCCGGCATGTCGTCCGGTCCCTCGGCGCCGTGGACGTAGCCGGCCCCGCGCGGGGCGAGGGTGTCGAGCGCGCTCAGGAGGTCGGTCTGCACGTCCGGGTCGGCATTCTCCTGGATGGTCAGCGAGGCCGAGGTGTGCCGGCAGAACACGTGGACAAGCCCGTCCCGGATGCCGCTCTGCCGGAGGAAGGCCGCGACCGCCTCGGTGAAATCGGTGAAGCCCTGGCCCGGCGTCGCGATGGTCAGGCGCGCGCTCGCTTGGCGCCGCACCTCGCCCGCGGAAAAATCCTCGATTCCGTCGATCCGGCCCTGTCTCATCGCGTCTCCTCCAGCGCCTGCCCGGGCGCGATCTCGCGCTCGCCGCGGGCGAGGATGCGCTCCAGCACGTCGATGCGGTCGGCCTCGGCGGGGGGCTTGTCCCAGCGGATGCGGCTCACCCGGGGGAAGCGCATCGCCACGCCGGACTTGTGGCGGGTCGAGCGCTGCACGCCCTCGAAGGCGATCTCCAGCACCAGCCCGGCGTCGCGGCCGTACGCCACCTCGCGCACCGGGCCGAAGCGCTTGGTGGTGTGGTTGCGGACCCAGCGGTCGAGCTTGGCGAGTTCGGCGTCGGTGAAGCCGTGGTAGCACTTGCCGACCGGCACCAGCGCGTCGCCCTCGGGGCCCTCCCGCCAGACCCCGAACGTGTAGTCCGAGTAGAAGGACGAGCGCTTCCCGTGGCCGCGCTGGGCGTACATCATCACCGCGTCCACGATGTGCGGCTCGCGCTTCCACTTCCACCAGGGGCCTTTGGGGCGGCCCGGCAGGTAGGGGCTCGACCGCCGCTTCAGCATCACGCCCTCGATCGCGTCGGCGTCCGCCCCGGCGCCGACCGAGGCCGGATCGGCCCGGGCCGCGGCCAGATCCGCCCAGCTCGCGAAGGGCACCACCGGCGAGAGGTCGATGCGGGCATGGTCGAGCCGTGCCACGAAGGCTTCGAGCCGCGCGCGGCGCGTCTCGAAGGGCTCCGCCCGCAGATCCGCGCCGTCCGCGGTGAGCAGGTCGTAGGCGCGGACGTGCGCCGGGAATTCCTCGAGCAGCTTGCCCGTCACCGCCTTGCGGTTCAGGCGCTGCTGCAGGACGTTGAAGCTCTGCACGCGGCCCTCGCGCAGGATCAGGAGCTCGCCGTCGAGGCTGCCCGTGAAGGTGATCGCCTCGGCGAGATCCGGGAACGCGCCCGTAATGTCCTCGCCCGTGCGGGAATAGACCCGCGCCACTTGGCCACCCTCGCGGTCGCGTCCGCCGACGAGCTGCACCCGGATCCCGTCCCACTTCCACTCGCCCGCGAAATCGCCCGCGTCGAGCCGGTCGAGATCGGCCTCCTCCTCGATCGGGTGGGAGAGCATCGGCGGCCGGAACGGGGCGGGGTTCAGGGTCTCGGGGCGCTCTCCCTTCCCCTCCACCCAGGCGAACAGCCCGGCAAACGGCGGGGTGAGCCCGTGCCAGACCTCCTCCACCGCATCGGCCTCGTGGCCGCCGAGCGCGCCCACCGCCGTCTTGGCGAGGCGGGCCGAGACGCCGACCCGCAGGTTGCCGGTGACGAGCTTGAGGAGCGCCCAGCGCCCGGTCTCATCCAGCGCGTCGAGCCAGTGGGCGAGGTGGGCGGGCAGGTCCTTCCGCGCCGTGGTACTGAGCGTCTCGACCACGTCGGCGAGGGTCGGCGGGGGTGGGTTGTTGTGGCCGAGCCCGGCCGCCCCGTCCGCGGCTTCGGGGCCCGGCCAGATCAGCGCCGTGGTCTCGGCGAGGTCGCCCACGTAGTTGTGCGAGAGCCGGAACAGCACCGGATCGATGCGCTCCTCCACCAGCGCCCGGATCAGGGCGGGCTTGGCCTCGCGGAAGGTCAGGGTGTCGGTCATGGCCCCGAGCGCGTAGCCGCGCTCCGGGTCCGGCGTGCGGGCGAAATAGTCCTGCAGCAGGCGCAGCTTCGCGTTGCGGCGCGGCTCGTAGGCGAGGCGGTCGAGGAGTTCGGCGAAGGCGTTCACGCCGCGGCCTCCTCGGCACCGGCCTCCGGCGCGGGCTCGGCCTCGCCGTCGTCCCCGTAGCCTAGCAGGTGCAGGGGCTTCGCCCGAATCCCTTGCGTGCCGCACCAGTGCACCAGCGCGTCCTCCTGCCCGTGCGTGACCCAGACCTCGCCGGCCCCGGTCTCCCGGATGGTGCGGCAGAGGTCGGGCCAGTCCGAGTGGTCGGAGATCACGAGCGGCAGCTCGACGCCCTTCTGCCGGGCGCGGGCCCGCACCCGCATCCAGCCCGAGGCGAAGCAGGTCACGGGATCGGGGAACTTGCGCGACCACAGGTCCTGGATCGACGAGGGCGGGCAGAGCACGATGGCGCCGTGCAGGTCCTTGCGCTCGGCCGCCGCCACCTTCGGGGTGTCGCCGAGCGGCACGCCCTCCCGCTTGTACAGCTCGGTCAGCTTCTCCATCGCCCCGTGCAGGTGGATCGGCCGGTCCCAGCCTTCTTCCCGCAGCAGTGCCATCACCCGCTGCGCCTTGCCGAGCGCGTAGGCGCCGACGATGTGGGCGCGCTCGGGGAAGAGGCGCACCGATTCGAGCAGGCGCCGCACCTCGCCGCGCGTGTCGGGGTGTCGGAAGACCGGCAGGCCGAAGGTCGCCTCGGTGATGAAGACGTCGCAGGGCACCACCTCGAAGGGCAGGCAGGTCGGGTCGGGCGCCCGCTTGTAGTCGCCCGAGACCACCACCCGCACGCCCTCCCGCTCGATCGCGATCTGGGCGGAGCCCAGCACGTGGCCGGCCGGCGCGAAGCGCACGGTGACGTCGCCGATCCGGATCGCCTCGCCGAGCGCCGCCTCCTGGCGGGTGCCGCAGAACTCCGCGCCGTAGCGCACCGCCATGATGCGCAAGGTCTCGGGCGTCGCCAGCACCCGGCCGTGCCCGGCCCGCGCATGGTCGGCGTGGCCGTGGGTGATCAGCGCGCGCGGCACCGGCCAGGTCGGGTCGACGTGAAAGTCGCCCAGCGGGCAGTAGAGCCCTTCGCGGGTGAGGGTGAGGAGGTCGCTGGCGCGGAGCGTCATGATGGTCCGTGTCTGGGCGCCGGTATATAGGGCGCCCGTCCCGCCCCGTTCAGCACGCCCCGATGTCCCAGCATTCCTCCGGCGACCTGCTCGCCGACCGCCGCTACGTCTACGCCGAGGCGTGCTTGGCGGAGGGCGACGCCCTGGGCGCCGCCGAGATGGCCGAGCAGGCGATCGAGCGGGCGCCGCGCTACGCCCCGGCCTGGCTGCTGCTCGGGCGCGCCCGCGAGAGCCTGCACGCGGCGACCGGCGCCGAGGACCAGCTGCGCGCCGCGCTCGACGCCTTCGAGACCGCCCGCGGTCTCGATCCCGAGGACCGGATCGGTGCCGGCCTGCACCGGGCGCGGCTCGGCGGGGGCGCCGCGTCCCTGTCGGGCGCCTATGTGCGGGCCCTGTTCGACGGCTACGCGCACCGGTTCGAGCGGCACCTCGTCGAGGGGCTCGGCTATTGCGGCCCCGCGCTGCTGCGACAGGCCCTCGACGCGCTTCCCGAGGCGCCCGCGCGCTTTCCCGTCGTGCTCGATCTCGGCTGCGGCACCGGCCTGATGGGCGCGGCGATCCGCGACCGGACGGGCCACCTCGCCGGGGTCGATCTCTCGCCCGCGATGCTCCGGCTCGCCCGCGCCAAGGGCTGCTACGACCGGCTCGCGGAGGGCGACCTCGCGTCCTTTCTGGCGTCCGAGCCGGGAGCGTCCGCCGACCTCTGCCTCGCGGCCGACGTGTTCATCTATCTCGCCGACCTCGCGCCGGTGCTGGCCGGGATCGCGCGCGTGCTCCGCCCGGGCGGCCTCGCCGCCTTCACGGTCCAGTCTCCGGAAGAGGCCGGGGCGGAGGGGGTACGCCTGGGCGCGGACGGCCGCTTCGGACACGCGGACGCGCATCTCGCGGCGGCAGCGCAGGCCGCCGGTCTGGCGACCGCGCTGCGCATCCCTGCGGCGATCCGGCGCGAGCGTCGGCGGGATGTTCCGGGCCGAGTCTTCGTGCTGCGGAAAAGCACATCTTGTGCCGACGAACACTGAACCTTTGCCGTCTTGTGCGCTTAGTACGCGGTTCCAGAGACGTGTGACAAAGGACAGAGTGCATGACGGAGACGCGCAAAGAGGCGCCGGCGGACAAGTCGTTCCCGGCGAGCCCCACCACGCGCATCCCCTTCGCGGTCGCTCTGGCGGCTCTCGCGGGCTGCGCCGACTCGATCGGCTTCCTCGAATTCTCCCAGCTCTTCATGTCGTTCATGTCCGGCAACACCACGCGCTTCGGCGTCGCGGTGGCGAACCAGGACTGGGAAAACGTCACCCGCGTCGCCAGCACGATCATCGTGTTCTGCTTCGGCGCCTTCCTGGGCACGCTGCTCGCCGCCCTGTTCGGGCGCTGGCGCTTGGCCGCGCTCCTGACCATCGAGGCGGTGCTGCTCGCGCTGGGCCTGTTCATGCCCTGGGGCACCTTCGGCTACCCGCTGCACGCCTATCCGATCATCCTGGCCCTCGGCCTCCAGAACGCGATCCTGCAGGACGAGGGCGGGCGCAGCCTCGCGCTGACCTACGTCACCGGCGCCGTCGTCCGCTTCGGCACCGGACTCGCCAACCTGCTGATGGGGTCGGTCGCCTCGTCGTTCTGGATCCAGGCGCCGCTCTGGGGCGGCCTGAGCTTCGGGGCGATCACAGGCGGCGTGCTGCAACTGCGCTACGGCGAGACCGCCTTCCTGGTCCCGGCGGCGCTCGCGGCCCTGCTGGCCCTCGTCGCCCTGGTCTTGACGATCGCCAAGCCCGGCAGCGAGCTGGTCTCGGGCTTCTCGCCGGCCCCGGACGCCGCGCCGAGCGCCAAGCCCGTCGCCAAGGCCAAGGCGCTCGCCTGAAGCAAGCCCGCGCCCGGGCGCGGGCTCGATCTTGCTGGGCTCAATCCTCCCCCGGGCCGCCGCGCATGCGCTTGACCGCGCCGCGGCGGCTCTTGGCCTCGAGGCGGCGCTTCTTCGAGGCGAGCGTCGGGCGCGTCGCCCGCCGCGGCGTCGGCGGCACCGCGGCTTCCGCGACCAGCGCGGCGAGCCGCTCGCGGGCATCCTCGCGGTTGCGCTCCTGGCTGCGGAAGCGCTGGGCGTTGATGACGATCACCCCGTCCTGAGTGAGCCGATGGCCGGCGATCCGCATCAGGCGCACCGCCACCGCGTCGGGCAGGGCGCGCGAGCGGCGCGCGTCGAAGCGCAGCTGCACCGCCGTCGACACCTTGTTGACGTTCTGCCCGCCCGGGCCCGAGGCGCGCACGAAACTCTCCTCGAGTTCCTCGTCCGCGATGGCGATCTGAGGGGTGCAGATCAGGGGCACGATCGCCATATCTCCGTTCGGGCCGGGGCGCCGGTCAGGCCGCCTCTCCGGGCGTGCGCGCCTTCAGCGCCAGGGCGTGCAGCCCGCGCTTGAACGCCTCGTCCATGAGACCGTTCACCAGACGGTGACGGTCCACCCGGCTCTTGCCCTCGAAGGCCGCCGAGACGACGTCGAGGCGGAAATGCGTCTCGCCCCCCTCGCGCGAGCCGGAATGGCCCGCGTGCAGGTGGGACTCGTCCACCACTTCGAGCCGCGTCGGCGCGAGCTGCGTCCGAAGCGTCTCCTCGATCCAGTCCCGCAACGTCGCCATCGGCTGAAAACCCTCGATTCCCGGCGCAGGCGCCGGCGGCCGATCCGTCAACCCCGATCCACCGCATGCGGCATCAGGCCCGCCGGCCTTGTGTCTCCGGTCCGCCCCCTCATAATCGCCCCGTCATGGATCTCAACTCGCGCCTGTTCGACAGCATCCGGATCAAGCCCTCCTGCGACGACGCGAAGGAGACCGGGCCCGTCTGCGAGACCCCCGGCTGCGGCCGGCCGGGCCTCTACCGCGCGCCCAAGGGGCGCAAGGCGGAAGGGCAGTACTGGCGCTTCTGCATGGACCACGTGCGCGCCTACAACGCGACCTACAACTACTTCGACGGCATGAACGACGCCGCTGTCCAGGCCTACCAGAAGGACGCCATCATCGGGCACCGGCCGACCTGGGCGATGGGCGTCAACAAGACGGGCACGGCCAAGCCGAAATCGGAGCCGCAGCGCGACTGGGCCTATGTCGACCCGCTGGGCATCCTGCGCGCCGAAGGGCTCGGCGAGACGCGTCGGCGCACGCAGGCGGAGCCCCAGCGCCCGCGCCGCTCGCCCACCGTCACCAAGGCCCTCGACGTGATGGGCCTCGACGAGAGCGCCGACGCCGCCGCCATCAAGGCGCAGTACAAAGTGCTGGTGAAGCGCTTCCACCCGGACGCCAACGGCGGCGACCGCTCGTTCGAGGACCGCCTGCGCGACATCATCCGCGCCCACGACGTGCTGCGCGGTGCCGGGCTCTGCTGAGTCCGCCGGCCCGCAGCGGCGGGCTTCGGCACGATCGATGCACGCGCCGCGTAACGCCTTCCCGCGCGAGGCGGGCGGACAATGCCGGCGGGCTCCCTATATGGGGGTGATCCCGGACGTCGCGTCCCGCGTGCCGCCGCCCCCTTGGCGCCCCGCCGCGACGACGGCTAAGGAAGGCCGGCACCGCGGTTTTCCGCGGCCCGCCCGGTCCGAGAATCCGCGAGGTCATCCGGCACCCGCCGTCGGAGCCCGCCCCCACGAGGTCCCGTATGCTCTCTGACGACAAGCCCGCCGCGATGCCCGATCGCCACGTCTCGGTCCGCGAGGTGTTCGGCATCGACCTCGACCTCAAGGTGCCGGCCTTCTCGGAAGCCGACGAGCACGTGCCGGATCTCGACCCGGACTACATCTTCGACCGCGAGACCACGCTCGCCATCCTGGCGGGCTTCGCCCGGAACCGCCGCGTGATGGTCACGGGCTATCACGGCACCGGCAAGTCGACCCATATCGAGCAGGTCGCCGCCCGCCTGAACTGGCCCTGCATCCGGATCAACCTCGACAGCCACGTCTCGCGCATCGACCTCGTCGGCAAGGACGCGATCGTGCTGCAGGACGGCAAGCAGGTCACCGCCTTCCAGGACGGCATCCTGCCCTGGGCGCTGCAGAACAACGTCGCGCTCGTCTTCGACGAGTACGATGCCGGCCGCCCCGACGTGATGTTCGTGATCCAGCGCGTGCTGGAGGTGTCGGGCCGCCTGACGCTGCTCGACCAGAAGCGGGTGATCCGCCCCCACCCGGCCTTCCGGCTCTTCGCCACGGCGAACACGGTGGGCCTCGGCGACACGTCCGGCCTCTATCACGGCACGCAGCAGATCAACCAGGGCCAGATGGACCGCTGGTCGATCGTCACCACGCTGAACTACCTGCCGCATGACCGCGAGGTCGACATCGTGCTCTCGAAGGCGACGCACTACCAGGGCGACCAGGGCCGGGACATCGTCAACCGCATGGTGCGCGTGGCCGACCTCACCCGCAACGCCTTCATGAACGGCGACCTCTCGACCGTGATGAGCCCCCGCACGGTGATCACCTGGGCGGAGAACGCCGAGATCTTCCGCGATATCGGCTTCGCCTTCCGGGTGACCTTCCTCAACAAGTGCGACGAGCTGGAGCGGACGCTGGTGGCCGAGTTCTACCAGCGCGCCTTCGGCAAGGACCTGCCCGAGAGCGCGGTGAACGTCGCGCTGAGCTGACCCGATGGAGGACGCGATGGCGCCGCCGGCCCCGACCCGCGAGGACGCCCCGTCGGCGCCTGGCGCCGCGGGCCGGACGCGCTACGCGGACGACCTCTACACCTGGGTTCAGGAGCAGGTGGCGCTGCTCCGCGCCGGCCGGGTGGACGCGCTCGACCTCGACAACATCGCCGAGGAGCTGAGCGACGTGGGGGCGAGCGAGTATTACCGGCTTCAGAGTGCGATCGAGGTCGTCCTCCTCCACATGCTCAAGTGGGACCAGCAGCCCGAGCGACGCACGCGTAGCTGGGTGCTCAGCATCGCCGAGCATCGCGACCGGGCCCAGATTCAGTTGCGCAAGAGTCCCGGCCTCAAGTCGAGCCTGGACGAGGTGCGTGCCGATGGCTTCCGCCTCGCCCGGCTCCGTGCGGCCCGCGAGATGCGGCGTGCCCTCAAGACCCTGCCCGCGGAGTGTCCCTACGGCTGGGACGACATCCTGAACCGTCCCTTCGAGTACGAGGCCGACCGGTAGCCCGCATGTCCATCTCCAACCGCAAGCCCGGTGAGCGCCGCGAGCCCGTGGCCGAGCCCCTGAAGCGCTCGGTCGCGGGGTGTCTGCGCGCCATTGCGCGCCGCTCCGAGATCGAGGTGACCTACGCCACCGACCGGCCGGCGCTGACCGGGGACAAGGCCCGCCTGCCCGAGCCGCCCCGGAAGTTGTCCTCGCACGACGTGGCGGTGCTGCGCGGCAACGCCGACTCGATGGCGCTCCGCCTCGGCTGCCACGACGTCGCCGTGCACCGCCGCCTCGCGCCCGAGAACGCGCCGGCCCGCGCGGTCTACGACGCGGTCGAGCAGGCGCGCGTCGAGGCGATCGGCTCGCGCCGCATGGCGGGCGTCGCCTCGAACATCTCGGCGATGCTGGAGGACCGCTACCATCGCGGCGGCAAGTACGAGACCATCACGGACCGGGCCGACGCGCCGATGGAGGACGCCGTCGCGCTGATGGTGCGCGAGCGGCTGACCGGCCAGGCGCCGCCGGCCGCAGCGCAGCGCATCGTCGATCTCTGGCGCGACCATGTCGAGGCCAAGGCCGGGCGCAATCTCGACGGCCTCGTCGGCTCGATCGAGGACCAGCGCGCCTTCGCGCGCTCGGTGCGCGACCTCCTCTCCTCGCTCGACATGGCCGACGAGACGCCCTTCGACCCGGAGGACGACGAGACCGACGAGGAGGGCGAGGCCCAGGACAGCGAGCAGAGCCCGCAGGAGGGCGAAGCCGAGGAGCAGTCCCAGGGCGACCGCGCCGAGATCGAGACCTCCGAGGAGGCCTCCGACGAGATCGAGGAGGGCACGCAGGAGGCCGCCGACGCGCCCTCCGGCGAGCTGCCCGATGAGGCCGAGGAGGCCGATTCCGAAGAGGCCGGCGAGTCCTGGCGCCCGCCGCAGCGGCCCGACAACACGCCGCGGGGCCCCGAGTACAAGGTCTTCAACGCCCGCTTCGACGAGGTCATCCACGCCGAGGATCTCTGCGATTCGGACGAGCTCGCGCGGCTGCGCACCTATCTGGACAAGCAGCTCTCGCACCTGCAGGGCGTGGTCGGGCGGCTCGCCAACCGGCTGCAGCGGCGGCTCTTGGCCCAGCAGAACCGCGCCTGGGACTTCGACCTGGAGGAGGGCCAGCTCGATCCGGCCCGGCTGGTGCGCGTGGTGATCGACCCGTTCCAGCCCCTCTCCTTCAAGCAGGAGAAGGACACCAATTTCCGCGACACGGTGGTGACCCTCCTCCTCGACAATTCGGGCTCGATGCGCGGGCGGCCGATCACCGTGGCGGCGACCTGCGCCGACATCCTGGCCCGCACGCTGGAGCGCTGCGGCGTGAAGGTGGAGATCCTCGGCTTCACCACCCGCGCCTGGAAGGGTGGCCAGAGCCGTGAGGCGTGGCTCGCCGCCGGCAAGCCGCCGAACCCGGGCCGGCTGAACGACCTGCGCCATATCGTCTACAAGGCGGCGGACGCGCCCTGGCGCCGCGCGCGGAAGAACCTCGGGCTGATGATGCGCGAGGGGCTGCTCAAGGAGAATATCGACGGTGAGGCGCTGGATTGGGCGCACAAGCGCCTGCTCGGCCGCTCCGAGCAGCGCAAGATCCTGATGGTGATCTCGGACGGCGCGCCGGTCGACGACTCGACGCTGTCGGTCAACGCCGGCAACTACCTGGAGCGGCACCTGCGCTGGATGATCGAGGACATCGAGACGCGCTCGCCGGTCGAGCTGCTGGCCATCGGCATCGGCCACGACGTGACGCGCTACTACCGCCGCGCCGTGACGATCATCGACGCGGAGGAACTCGGCGGCGCGATGACCGAGAAGCTTGCCGAGCTGTTCGAGGAGGACGGTGCGCCGGCGCCGGCGCGCGCGCTCCGGGTCGCTGGCGGGCGGCGGTAGGGTGCGGGTCCCCTCTCCCGTAGGGTGAGGGGGCGCATCGGCTCATCCCCGCTTCTTCGCCGCCCAGGCCGGGTAGGGGCTCTCTCCCTCCGGGCGCCTGTGCTCCAGCCGCATCGGCTGCTCGGCGAGCGGGCGGCAGAGCTCGGCGTAGATCCCGGCCGAGCCCGCCCCGTAGGTCTCGGCCTCTTCGGCCGCGTAGGCGAAATAGCCCGCGCGGAAGCCCGCGAGCCGCATCGCCGCGTGGCACATCGGGCAGGGCTGGCCGCTCGCGTACATCACGCAGTCCGAGAGGTCGCGGCTGCCGAGCAACCGGCTCGCCTCCCGCAGGGCCACCATCTCGGCGTGGTCGCTCGGATCGTTGGTGCGGTGGACAGTGTTGGCCGCGCGCGCCAGCACGGCGCCGTCCCGCACGATCACCGCGCCGTAGGGCGAGCCGCCTTCGTCCACGTTCCGGCGCGCGATCGCGACCGCCTCGGCGAGGTGGGCTGTGTGGTCCGTCACTGGGGCTCTCCCGACTGATCCCCGCGGCAACGCGGGCGCCCGAGCCGCGGTTCAGAACGCGTAGCGCACGGTGCAGTCCGGCAGGGTCTCGGCGAGCAGCGCCTTGAAGCGGGCGAGCCAGCGGCCCTTCCAGCCGGCGCGGTAGCGCACGTTCTCGCCCCCGCCCTCGGAGACCTTGGCCTCCTGGATGTCGGGCCGCCAGAGCAGCGCCTCCGCCTTCGGGTGCCAGCCGAGATTGACCTGATGCAGCCCCGCATTGTGGGTCAGCATGATGATCTCGCACCGAAGCTGCGCGCGGGCGCGGGCCGAGAGGGTGTCGGCGATCTGCTCGAAGAGCGCCCGCCAGTCGGCCTCCCAGCCCTCGTAGAGGATCACGGGCGAGAAGTTGGCGTGGACCTCGTAGCCGGCGGCCACGAAGTCGTCGATCGCCGCGATCCGCTCCGGAATCGGCGCGGTGCGCACGTCGACCACCCGGGCGATCGTCTCCGGCATCAGCGAGAAGCGGATCCGCGTCTTGCCCTGCGGGTCGTAGCCGAGGAGATCGCGGTTGACCGCCTTGGTGGCGAAGGAGGCCTTGGCGTTCGGCAGGCCACGGAACAGCGCCACGAAGTCCCGCACGCCCTCGGTCAGCGCCGCATCGACCGAGAGGTCGCCGTTCTCGCCGATATCGTAGACCCAGTGGACCGGATCGATCTGGTCGGGCTCAGGGAGCGGGCCCTGCCTGCCCGCGTGCCGCGCGATCGCCGCGCAGGCGGCCTCGGTGTTCACGAAGAGCGAGATCGGGTTCGAGAAGCCCTTGCGGCGCGGCACGTAGCAGTAGGCGCAGGCCATGGCGCAGCCGTTCGAGGTCGAGGGCGCGATGAAGTGGGCGCTGCGCCCGTTCGGGCGCATCGTCAGGCCCTTCTTCACCCCGAGCACCAGGGTCGAGCGCTTGAGGCGCACCCAGTCCTCCACCGAGCCCGCGTTGCCGTGCAGCTCCGGGATGTTCCAGTGCGAGGGGACGAGGATGCGCTGGGCGTCGGGAAAGCGCGCCAGGATCTCGGTCCCGCGCCGGTGATCCGGCACGGCGGCCTCGTGGTAGATCCGGCGAATGTCGAGCAGGTCGCGGGTGAGGGCCAAGGGGTTGCGCGTGCCGGATCCCGCGGCCGGGCCGGCCGCAGGTCCGATATGGCGCCGCGCTCAGAGCCGGGCGAGCAGTTCCGCCTTCTTGTCCGCGAATTCCTGGTCGGTCAGAACGCCGCGGCCGTGCAGCTCGGCCAGGCGCTCGATCGTGCCGAGCACGTCGCCGGACGGCGAGGCCGCCGAGTTCGGAGCGGGTGCGTAGGCCTGCGACGCCTCGGGCCGAGAGGAGGGCATCGCGGTGGCGGGCTGGCGCATCGCCGCCTCCGCCTCCGCGCCGATCCGGCGCAGGTGCTCGACGGCGACCGCCCCCTGCGGCCCGGAAAAGCTCAAGGCACCGTTCGACTGCGAGACGCCGGAGATCTGGTGCTCGCCCGTGTCGTAGAGCGCGACGCCCGCGCCCGACTCGATCGCGAGGCGGCGGCTCTCCGGGAAGTAGGCGTAGCGCAGGCCGTTCTGCGAGCCGGTGCTGGACGGGTGGCCAAGATCGGCCGGCCACCACGTGCCGCCGCCGCGCTGGCCCTCGGGCGCGCCGCCCGCCGACCAGCCGCCCGGCGGCAGCGCGGCGGCGAGCTCGGTGCAGAGGCCGGAGACCCGGGCCTTCAGCTCGGTGTTGAACATGTCGCCGACCATGATCATGCCGCCGGCCGACCACTGCCCCATCCCGCCGAGGTCGGGGTGGTCGAACTGCGCCATGTTGCCCTGTCCGCGCTCCAGCGCGTGCATCAGGTGGCGCACGGCGTCGAGACCGACGCCGTAACGCTCGGCGACCGCCTGCAGCCCGCTGGCGTGGTCGGGTCCTTCGTTGATCATCGCGTCAGGCTCCGGCGCGGTCCGTACGACACGACCCTGCCCCGACTCGCCGCGCGCTGACAAGCGCCGGGGCGGCGTTTCGCCTGACCGGCCCGACGGTTGCCGCGATGCAGCGCGGGTTCACTCCGCTCTCGGGAAGGGCCCCGCATGGGTGAAGTCTCCGATCGGCCGGCGGCCGTTCGGGGTCTCGCGGGTCCGCTGCTCCTCCGTGAGATCGTCCCAGGCGACCATGCGGCCGACCGCGTAGGCCGCCTCGATCCGGTGATGCTCGGGCAGGTTCAGCGCCTCCGGCGCCCGGGCATGGTCGAAGCCGGTCATGCCGTGGGCGTGCCAGCCCTGGCGGATCGCCTGGAGCTGGAAGGCGAGCGAGGCCGCGCCCGCGTCGAGCGAGTGGCTCCACGAGGGCTTCAGCTCGTCGCCGATCTTCATGCGCCCGTTCGAGACCAAGAACAGGATCGCGCCCGTGTCCTGCGCCCATTTCTGGTTGCCGGGCACGAGGAGCTCCAGGAAGGTCGCCCAGTGGGCGTCGCCGCGCAGCGCGTAGAGGAAGCGCCAGGGCTGCGAGTTGTAGGAGGAGGGCGCCCAGCGCGCCGCCTCGATCATCCGCATCAGCTCGGATTCCGGCACGGCCTCGCCGGTGAAGTGGCGCGGCGAGCGGCGCTCAAGGAACAGCGGATCGATGTCGTGGTCGGGCCGGCGGGGCGTCGGCCCAGTCGTGGCTTCGGTCAAGGTCGATCTCCGGTGGTGGTCGGCTCCTATCGGAGACTGATCCATGCCGCAGCGCAAGACGGCCGAGCGCCGTCGGGGTCGTTACGGCGCCTTGAGCACCGCCCGGCAGGCGGCCGGCAGGGCGGCCATCGTCATCGGGGGCTTCGGCTTCGGCTTCACCTTCGGGGGCTTGGGGTTCAGCACCGCGTCGCTGAACCAGTAGGCCAACTCCTCGCCGCAGCCGTCGCCGGGCGGGGGCGGCGCTTGGTCGTCGCAGGCCGCCTGGCCGGCGGGGCAGGCGAGGCGGATGTGGAAATGGTAGTTGTGCCCGTACATCGGGCGCACCTTCGAGAGCCAGCGGCTGCCCCCGGCCTCGCGGCAGAGCGCCTTCTTGATGGCCGGATTGACGAAGATGCGCGCCACGTCCGGCTGCTCGGCGGCGAGCCGGATGATGCGGTGGTGCTGCTGGGTCCAGACCTCCGGGTCGATGTCGAGCCGGTCGGCCCGCACCACGTTGGTGGCCGACATCTCCTCGCGCTCGGCCCGGGTGAGGCGCCGGTCCGGCATCGGCGTGAGCCAGATGTCGGCGTCGAGGCCGAGCTGGTGCGAGGCGTGGCCGGTCAGCATCGGGCCGCCGCGCGGCTGTGACATGTCGCCGACGAGGAGCCCCGGCCAGCCGACCCGCGGGGCCTGGCCCGCCAGCCGCTCCAGGAAGTCGACGAGGGGCGGGGTGCCCCACATCCGGTTGCGCGAGAGGCGCATCACCTGCCAGGTCGCTCCGTCGATGGGCAGCGCCTCGCCGCCCGAGAAACAGCCCTTGGCGTAGGATCCGTAGGCGTGGGACGGGCCGCCGGTCGGCCCGGTGGCGCGGCCGAACAGGGCCTTGGCGGGGGTCGCGGGATCGTCCGGATTGGCGAGCGGCGGCAAAGGCTTCGGGGTCAGCGTCCCCCGGTCCTGCGCCTGGAGCGGGCCACCCGCCAGCAGGGTCAGGGCGGCGGCGAGGGCGAGGCGCGGCGTGATCGGCATCGAAGCTCCGTCTATCCGGTCGGTCAGGCGTCCGTCGAGAGCCTGCACGCGGTCGGGGAGTCTGCCGGCGCAAGCTTGCCGGACCCTGGTGGCGCGGCCGGGCGTTTTTCAGGCGTCCCGCTGGCCCGCGGCCCGATCGTTCACCCCGAGACTGGCCCGCACCAGCCCGGCAGGTAGCCCGCGTCCTGCGACTTGGCGAGTTGGAGCGCCCGCTCCAGCGCTTCGGCAAAGTCGCTCTCGACGTGCTTGGCCTTCATGTTCCGCCGTAGGAAGTCGGCCCAGAGGAACTCGCTGAAGGGTGTGGTGTCCTTGGCAAAGCCCCCGGCCCGGCGCAGCTCGCCCGCGAGGCTGCGGAAGGGGTCGTCCGCAAGGTCCGCGACCGCCTTCGGGATCGCCTTGAAGTCCTGCCGGACGCCGTCCGCGTCGTAGGGATGCGCCCAGGACTTGTGGTCGCACACCGTCCAGAAGGCGTCCTTGTCGAGCTTGTGCAGGTCGGCCACGACCGTGACGAGCACCGCCTCGACGCCTTCGAGCTGGAGGGCGCGGGAGAGATGGTGATGGTCGATGACGTAGTGGCGCTTCTTCGGCCCCAGCAGGGTCGGGATCATGTGCGAGCCGAGAAACTTCTCCTTCTTCTCGGAATCGTGGTCGCGCCAGCGGCGGCGCTTCTCCTCGACCTCGCGGTAGCCCACGGTCATCTGCGTCGGGCGCAGCTCGGCGATCGGCACGAGGGTGAGGATCGGTTCGCGCGGTGCCATGACGGTCGGAAGCCTCCGGTTGCTGTGACCGGGGCGCATCTGTCACGGGCTTGCCCCGACGGCCAAGCCGGGGGCGTTCACGTTCCGGGGAGCCTCCTCAGTACCGGATCGTCAGCGCGGTGAGCCAGTCGGGCGAGGCCGCGACCATCCAGGCCTCGGCCCGCTTGTCGAGCCCGCTCAGCACGAGGAGCCCCAGCA
This sequence comes from Methylobacterium gregans, assembly GCF_022179245.1. Lineage (GTDB taxonomy): Bacteria > Pseudomonadota > Alphaproteobacteria > Rhizobiales > Beijerinckiaceae > Methylobacterium > Methylobacterium gregans. The sequence goes on along the minus strand of NZ_BPQM01000137.1, from coordinate 17,399 downwards.
GCGCCAGCAGGGCGCCGAAGGCGGCCTTCGCCCTCCGCCCGAAGGCCGCGAGCCCGCCGCGGCGGCGCGCCAGCGCCTCCCGCGAGACGAGGCCGAGCAGCAGGAGCGGAGCCGCCGCGCCGAGCCCGAAGCCCAGCATGGTCAGCGCCACCACGCCGAGATCGTGGCCGCGCGCCGCCAGCAGCGAGGCCGCGCCCAGGGTCGGCCCGACGCAGGGGCTCCAGGCCGCGCCGAGCAGCAGGCCGACACCGAACTGACCGGGCAGCCCCCGGCCCGCGACGGCGCCGAGCCGCCGGCCCGCCCAGGCGCCCGCCGGTTCGAGCGCGGCGGAGAGGCGCACCTGCAGCGGCGGCAGCATCAGCACGAGGCCGAGCCCGACGAGCAGGACGGCCCCGAGGTTGCGGAACACGTCGCCGTCGAGGCCGATCGCGAAGCCGACCGTCGCGACGAACAGGCCGATCCCCGTGAAGGCGAGCGCCAGCCCGGCCGCGAGTGCCAGCGGTCCCAGCCGGTGCTCGGAGGCCGCGGCCGCCAGCACGATCGGCACCAGCGGCAGCACGCAGGGCGAGAGCGTCGAGAGCAGGCCGGCGAGGACGGCGAGGCCGAAGGTCGTGAGCATGCGGGCTCCGGGTGCGGGCCGACGCGGCCGCTCGCGCTGTTCGCCCGCGGGGCCGTCCGGGTTTCCTGCCGGCAGGATGCGGCGGGATTGAACTGCGCGGCCGTTCAGGGCAACCGGGGCCCATGCGACAGGCCCGACCCCTCTCCGCGATCCGGACCGCCCTCACCAGCGAGGCGAGCGGCGGGCTCGTCCTGATGGCGGCGGCGGCCCTTGCCCTCGTGGTGGCGAACTCGCCCCTCGCCGAGGCCTACGCGCACGCCCTCCACGTCCATCTCGGACCCTTGAGCCTGCTGCACTGGATCAACGACGGCCTGATGGTCGTGTTCTTCCTGCTCGTCGGGCTGGAGATCAAGCGCGAGGCCCTCGACGGGCGCCTGCGCACCTGGCCCGATCGTGTCTTGCCGGGGCTCGCCGCGCTCGGCGGCATGGCGGTGCCGGCGCTGGTCTACCTCGCCTTCAACGTCGGCGCGCCCACCGCCCGCGGCTGGGCGATCCCGGCCGCCACCGACATCGCCTTCGCGCTCGGCGTGCTGGCGCTGCTGGGACCGCGCGTGCCGATCTCGCTCAAGGTCTTCCTGAGCGCGGTCGCGATCGTGGACGACCTGGGCGCCGTGATCATCATCGCGCTGTTCTACACGGGGGGGCTCGACCTGCCGATGCTGGCGCTGGCTGCGGCGACCCTCGCCATCCTCGTCGCGCTGAACCGCTTCGGCGTGACACGGCTCGCGCCCTATCTCCTCCTCGGCGCGGTGCTCTGGTTCCTCGTGCTGCGCTCCGGCGTGCACGCCACGGTCGCGGGCGTGCTGCTGGCGCTCACCGTGCCGATCCGTCCGAGCCCGGGGCGGCCCGAGGACCCGTCCTCGCCGCTGCACCGGCTGGAACACGCGCTGACGCCCTGGGTCACCTACGCGATCGTGCCGGTCTTCGGCTTCGCCAACGCGGGCGTGAGCCTCGGTGGGCTGGCGCCGGACGCCGTCCTGCACCCGGTCACGCTGGGCGTGGCGCTCGGCCTGTTCCTCGGCAAGCAGGTCGGCGTCTTCGCGAGCGTGCGCCTCGCCGCCGCGACGGGGATCGCGCAGCGGCCCGCGGGCGCGAGCTGGGCCCAGGTCTACGGCGTCGCGGTGCTCTGCGGCATCGGCTTCACCATGAGCCTGTTCATCGGCGGTCTCGCCTTCGCGGACGCGGCGCATGCCACCGAGACGAAGCTCGGCGTGCTCGGCGGCTCGATCCTCTCCGGCCTCGTCGGTGCGGCCCTGCTGGGGCTGGCGCCGGTGCGGGCCCGCGTTGCGGCGCGGGCCGGGGCGGACTAACCGGAGAGCCATGCGCTACTATCTCGGTCTCGCCACCACCTTCCACGACCCCGCCGTGGCCCTCGTCGGGCCGGACGGCGACGTGCTGTTCGCGGAGGCGACCGAGCGGTTCCTGCAGTACAAGCGCGCGCCGAACTGCGAGCCCGACCCCGCCGGCCGGATGATCGGCCTGCTCGAGACGTTCGTGCCGCGCGGCTCCGAGATCGTGGTGGCGTCGAGCTGGGGCGAGCAGTTCTCGGACTTCCTGCGCGGACAGCAGGCGAGCGGCGCCCACGACCTGATGGCGCTGGCGGGCCACCCGACCGCGCTCAACCGCTCCTTCGTGCCCGAGCGGGCCGAGCGCATCTTCATCGCCGATCTCGCGCTGGCGCAGGCCCGGGCGGGCTACGGCACGCTGCTCGCCCTCAACCAGGAGACCCGCGGCACGGGCGCCGCGCCGCGCGCCGAGATCGTGGCGCAGGCGCGCTACCCCCACCATCTGGCGCATGCCGCCTACGCCCTCTGGGGCAGCCCCTTCCGCGACGCCACGGCCGTCGTCGTCGACGGCATGGGCGAGACCGGGGCGGCGGCGATCTACCGCCTCTCGGACGGGCGGATCACCGAGGTGCGGCGCCAGCGCGGGCGCGGCTCGGTCGGCTTCCTGTACGGCCTCGTCACCGATCTCGCCGGCTTCGACCAGGTGAAGGGCGAGGAGTGGAAGATCATGGGGCTCGCGCCCTACGGCCGTCCCGATCCCGACCTGATGGCCGCGCTGCGCCGCCTCTACACGATCGAGAACGGGCGCCTGAAATTCGCCGACGACGCCACCGTGCAGGCGGTCGCGGCCGAGATCCGGGCCCGCCGCCCGGTCGATCTGGGGGAGGGCGGCTGGGCCGACCTCGCCCGCTCCGGCCAGGAGATCTTCTGCGAATTGATGGACGTGCTGGTGGCCGAGGCCCATGCGCTGGCGCCGCACGACAACCTCGTCATCGCGGGCGGCTGCGGGTTGAACTCCTCCTACAACGGGCGCGTGCTCGGGCGCTCTCCCTTCCGCAACCTCCACGTCCCCTCGGCGCCGGGCGACGACGGCAACGCGATCGGCGCGGCCTGGCTCGCCTACGCGGCCGACCATCCGGACTGGACCGGCCCGGCATCTGCGGCGCGCCCGCTCACGCCCTATCTCGGCGCGCGGGTCTCGACCGAGCCGATGGAGCGGCTGGCCGAGCAGGAGCCCCGCGCCCGCCGCCTCGGGCTGGAAGGCGTCACCCGGGAGGCGGCCCGGGTGCTGGCCGAGGGCGGCCTCGTCGGCTGGGTGCAGGGCAGAGCGGAGTTCGGGCCCCGGGCGCTCGGCAACCGCTCGATCCTGGCCGATCCGCGGCCGGTGGGCGCCAAGGACGCGCTCAACGCCAAGGTGAAGTACCGCGAGGCCTTCCGGCCCTTCGCGCCCTCGATCCTGGCCGAGGCCGGGCCGGACTGGTTCGAGGATTACGCCGACAGCCCCTACATGGAGCGCACGCTGGTCTGGCGCGCGGGCATGCGCGACCGGGTGCCCGCGGTGGTCCACGCCGACGGCACGGGCCGGCTCCAGAGCGTGACGCCGGAGCGCAACCCGGCCTATGCCGGGCTGATCGGGGCGTTCGCGGAGCGGACCGGCGTGCCGATCCTGCTCAACACCAGCTTCAACGTGATGGGCAAGCCGATCCTCCACACGGCGGAGGACGCCATCCTGATGTTCTACACCACGGGCCTCGACGCGCTCGTGGTGGAGGATTGGATCGTGGTGAAGTAGCGACGTTCTCTCCCTCCCCGCAGGGGGGAGGGGCGCTGCCCGTGTCGCGCTACTCGCAGACCTCGACGCGCTTGTAGGTGAAATCCTCCTCGTTCAGCCACACCTTGCGGCGCTCGTAGTGGCAGACCGGGCCACGGGGGCGGCGGACGATGACCTCCTCGGGCTCCTCGACCACGACCCGGCGCGGGCGGTACTCCTCGACCGGCGGCGGGGGCGGGGGCTGGTTGGCGGCGCCGCTGAGGAGCGCGCCCGCGGCGACGCCTCCGACCACGCCGGCCGCGAGCCCGCCGATGAGGGCGCCGTTGCGGCCGTCCCGGGCCTGGCCCGGCACGGTTGCGGCGATGAGGAGGGCCCCGACGAGCGCGGCGCGCGCCCCGTGACGGATCGGCCCGAAGGACAGGGTGGTGCGCACGCTCAAACTCTCCCGCTGGTGCTGCAGGAGTTCAGCGCCCGGATGTTTAAGAATCCGCCAACGGGACGCGCACAATCATGTTGGGCGCGGACGTCAAGCGCCCGGCAGCAGCCCTTCGAGATCCGCCAGCACTGCGGCCGGCTGGAGGTCCGTGTACTCGTCGGGCAGGCCCTTGCGGTTGATCCAGGCGCAGCGCAGACCGAAGGCGGTCGCGCCCGCGATGTCCCAGCGGTTCGAGGAGCAGAACAGCACGCGGTCCTTCGCCGTGCCGGCCTGTTCCAGCGCCTTGGCGTAGGCGGCAGGCGCCGTCTTGAAGGTCCGCGCAGCATCGGCCGAGAGCACGGCGTCGAGGTGTTCCCGCAGACCCGCCGAGGCGACGGCCCGCTCGAGCATCGGGGCGTCGCCGTTCGAGAAAATCGCCGTCTTCAGGCCGCGCGCCCGCAGGCGCTCCAGCACAGCCGGGACCTCCGGATAGGCGTCGAGGTCGCGGTAGGCGTCGAGGAGTTTCTCGCGCAGGGCCCGGTCCACCCGCGGGTGCAGGGCGAGCGCGTGGTCGAGGGCGGCCTCCGTGAGGTCCCAGAAGCTGCGGTAGCGCCCGGCCAGCCCGAGTACCCAGCTGTATTCGAGCTGCTTGTTGCGCCAAACCTCGGAGAGGTGGCCCGCATCGGGCCCGACCGCGTCGGCGTGGCGCTGCACCGCCGCGTGAACGTCGAACAGGGTGCCGTAGGCGTCGAACAGCACCGCGTCCGTGTCGGCGAGCAGGTCTCGGGTCATGGCGGGGCTCCGTGTCGGCCCCCCGATGTGGGGCGGGCCCGGTGGCCCGCCAGCCCCGGAGCCTCAGCGGCCGGCTTTTCCCGAGAGCTGCATGACGAGGCGCGTCGCGAGGTAGAGGCGCGGCGTCAGGCTGTCGAGCACGGCGAACTCGTCCGGACTGTGGTAGCGCCCGCCGACCACGCCGAGGGATTCGAGCACCACGGGCTTGGCCGGGCTGTCGGGCTGGAAGGCGTAGGCCGCGTCCGTGCCGCCGCCGATCTCGACGAGCTTCAGGTCGCCGCCGACCTCCCGGTAGATCGCCTGCGCCTCCTCGCCGAGCTTGCGCGTCGCCGGGTTCACGGGCAGCGGCGGGCGGCCCTTCGCCAGATCGAACGTCACCTGCGTGTCGGGCACGCGGTGCGTCTCGGTGATCTTGCGGGCTTGGTTGAGGACGCGGTCGTATTCCGAGGCCTCGAAGTAGCGCATGTCGCCCTCGGCCTTGGCCTGGTCGGGGATGATGTTCGGCTTGGTGCCGCCCGAGACCACCGTCCAGTTCAGGCTCGTGCCCCGCTGCTTGTCGCCGAGATCCTGCAACTGCAGCAGCTGGTGGGCGAGTTCGGTGACGGCGTTGCGGCCGGATTCCGGCGCGCCGCCCGCGTGGGCCGAGCGGCCCTTCACGGTGAGGCTCGCGTAGTTGATGCCCTTGGTGGCGATCGTGGCGGCATCGACCGCCTCGTCCGCGAAGGTTGGCTCGAAGGAGAGCACCGCGTCCTGACCGGCCGCGACCTCCCGGATCACGTCCCGCGAGCCGCGCGAGCCGCGCTCCTCGTCCGGGTTGAACACCACGGTGATCTCGCCGAACCCGGTGAACTTCATCTGCTGCAGGGCGGCCAGCGTGTGCAGGATGATGGCGATGCCGGCCTTGGCATCGGCCACGCCCGGCCCGTAGGCGCGCCCGTCCCGCTCCGTGTAGGGGCGTTTGGCGGCCTCGCCCTCGCCGTAGACCGTGTCGTAGTGCACGAGCAGCATCAGCTTGGCCGTCCCCGAACCCTTGATCCGGCCGATCAGGGTGTTGCCGCCGAAGGCCGGGGCGGGACGCGCCTCGACGGTCGCGCCGAGGGCCTCGAGGCGCGTGCGCAGGATCGCCTCGACCGTGTTGAGGCCCGGCACCTGTCCCGTGCCGGTATCGACGTTGACGATCTCGGCGAGCGTCGCGCGCAGCGGCCTGTCCTGCGCCTTCACGGCGGTGAGCACGGTCGGGTCGGCCTCCGCGGCGGCGAGCGGCGCGGCCGTCAGCGGCAGGAGGGCGAGCGCGGCGAGGGCGAGGCGTCGGGTCATGGATCTCCCTGCGGTTGAGCGGGCCGGGGCCGGCGCAGCCAATGCCGGCCCGGGTTCGGAGGCAAGGCGCGGCCGGGCCGGCGCGCGGTGTTTTCCCCGGTCTGTCATCCGCCGAAGCGCTCCGTGCGGATGCGCGCCGGCGCGATCCCCGCCGCCAGCAGCAGTTCGGACGCTGCGGCGACGAAGGGGTTCGAGCCGCAGACGAAGACCCGCGCCGGGTCGCCGAGTCCGGCCAGCGCCCCCGCCACCGCGTCCGCATCGATCCGCCGGGCGGCGCCCTCTCGGGTGGTGAGAAGGCTAAGCCCGAAGCCCGGCTCGTCGCGGGCGCGGGCCTCCAGCTCAGCGAGCGCGATCGCCTCGGCCCGGGTGCGCACGGCGTAGATCAGCCGGCAGGGGATCTCGGGCGCGACCCGCGCCCGCAGGCGCAGCATGGCGAGCAGCGGCACAATGCCGGAGCCGCCGCCGACGAGGAGCAGCGGGCCGCCATCCTCCGGCCCCCAGACGAAGGCACCGCCGATCGGCCCCCGCAGCTCGATCGCGTCGCCGACCGCGGCCACCTCGGCGAAGAAGCCCGAGACCTCGCCGCCGGGAAGCGCCTCGATCATCAGCTCGATCGTGCCGCTCCCGTCCGGCGCCGACGCGATGGAGTAGCTGCGCTGGGCCTGGTAGCCGTCCTCGGCGGTCAGCCGCACGTCGACGTGCTGGCCCGCCCGGACGCTGTCCGCGAAATCGACCGCGAGGCGAAAGCTCTTCACCCGCGGGGTGATGGGCGCGACCGCCGTGATCGTCGCCTCCCGCCACGCGGTCCAGGGCAGGGGTGGCGGCGGCTCAGTCACCGTCGAAGCGCTGCTCGCGCCACGGGTCGCCGTACATGTGGTAGCCGCGCAGCTCCCAGAACCCGGCCTCGTCCTTCTGGGTGAAGCGCAGGCCCTTCACCCACTTGGCGCTCTTCCAGAAATAGAGGTGCGGCACGAGGAGCCGTGCCGGGCCGCCGTGGTCGGGCGGGATCGGCCGCCCGTCGTAGTGGGTCGCGACCATCCCCTTGCCCCCGACGAGGTCGGCCACGGGCACGTTGGTGGTGTAGTCGTCGTAGCCCTCGGCCAGCAGGAAGTCGGTCGGCGCCGCGATGCCGGCGGCGGCCATGAGGTCGTCGAAGCTCACGCCCTCCCAGGCGGTGTCGAACTTCGACCACTTGGTGACGCAGTGGATGTCCCCGCCCCAGCGCGTGCGCGGCAGGGCGCCGAACTCGTCCCACGTCCAGGAGCGGATGGGCCGCGCGCCCTCCCGCAAGGTGAAGCGCCAGGTGGCGAGATCGACCGGCGGGTTCGGGCCGATCTGCAGGACGGGGAAGTCGTCCGTGAGATGCTGCCCCGGGGGCAGCCGCTCGCGGGTCGTCTCGGGCGGGCGTCGCCCGGTGAAGCCTCGTGTCGCCAAGCCGGCCTCCGTGCTCGCGGATGATCCGCCCGTTTCAGGCCGGATCGGCTTTCCGCGTCAAGCGCGCTACGGTCGGGCGCGACTCAAGTTCCCGGAACGCACCGGCGAGGCAGCGATGGGCGAGGCCCCCTTCAAGGACCATTTCTCGTCCGCTGCTCCCGGCTACGCCGCCCATCGCCCGACCTACCCGGCGGCGCTCGCCGAGGCGCTGGCTGAATTGGCGCCGGGGCGCGGGCTCGCCCTCGATTGCGGCTGCGGCAACGGGCAGCTCGCCCGGCTGCTGGCCGGACCCTTCGGGCGGGTCGTCGCGACGGACGCGAGCGCGGCGCAGATCGCCGAGGCCCCGCCGCATCCGAAGATCGACTTCCGGGTCGCCCCCGCTGAGGCGAGCGGGCTGCCGACGGCCTGCGCGGACCTGATCACGGCGGCCCAGGCCGCGCACTGGTTCGACCTGGCCCTCTTCTACGCCGAGGCCCGGCGCGTCGCCCGGCCCGGCGCCGTGCTGGCGCTGATCTCGTACGGCGTGCTCCACCTCGACGGGGCGGCGGAGGCGGTGCTGCGGCATTTCTACACGCAGGTGGTCGGCCCCTACTGGCCGCCCGAGCGCGCCCACGTGGAGGCCGGCTACCGCACCCTGCCGTTCCCCTTCGCGGAACTGCCCGCGCCGGATCTCGCGATCGAGGCCGCGTGGAGCCTCGACGATCTCGTCGGCTACGCGGGCACATGGTCGGCGCTGCGCGGGGCGGAGGCCGCGCTGGGCAAGAGCCCGCTGCCGGATTTTGCGCGGGACCTCGCCGCCGTGTGGGGAGAGCCGGAGACGCGCCGGCGCGTGCGCTGGCCCCTGGCCTTCCGCCTCGCGCGTCTCTGATCGGGCCGCGCGCGCTTCGCCGAAGAATTGCCCCAAAAGCAGGGCTGTTCTCACGGTGAAGCCGGGCGCCCGTCGGAGAATCAGTGCGGCCGGTCCAGAGGACAAGCCAAGATGGTTCGCAGTCTCGCAATCGCCCTCCTCGTCGGAGGGCTCATCGCCGCGCCGGCCGCCCAGGCCCGGGACGGCATCGGTCCCGGCGGGGCCGCGGCTCTGGGCGTGCTCGGCGGTCTCGCGGTGGGCGGCGCGCTCGGCGCCGCCGCGGCCGACCCGTACTACCCCGGCAAGCCGGTCTACCGCGCCCCGCGGCCGGTCTACGTCGAGGAGGAGGTCGTCGGCCCGGTCTGCCACTTCGAGCGCCGCCGCTACATCGATGCCTACGGCGACGTGTATTTCCGCCGCGTGCGCGTCTGCGAGTAGGCCGACACGCCAGCATCAGCCCCGGCCGACCGGCGGCCGGGGCGTGACGATCTCCGCGGGCGGCAGAACCGGCGGAACACTTCGCGGGCGCAGCCGCTCGGCGCAGGCGATGCCGCCGAGCACCAGCGCGAGCGCCAGCGCGTCGGCCCCGTCGAAGGGCTCGCCCAGGATCAGCACCGCGAGCCCGGCGCCGAAGATCGGCACGAGGTTGATGAAGAGGCCGGCCCGGTTCGGGCCGATCAGCTCGACCGCCGTGAGGAAGGTGAGCTGCGAGGTGAGCGAGGGCCCGAGCGCCACGTAGGCGACGATCAGCCAGCCGGTCGGCGTCGGCCAGAGGAGGCGGCCCATGGCCCACTCGGCGGCGAGCGGCGGTAGCGAGGTGACGAAGGCCGCGAAGGCGAGCGCCGCGAAGAAGGCGAGGCCCGAGACCTTCGGCCGGGTCGCCAGCGCGACCGTGTAGCCGGCGTAGAGCAGGCAGGCCATCAGCATCAGCAGGTCGCCGCGGTTGAAGCCGAGCGTGAGCAGGAGGTCGAGATCGCCGTGGGAGGCGGCCACGGCCACGCCGAGCAGCGTCACCCCGACGCCGAGGCCCTGGCCCCAGGAGACCGGCTGCCGATAGGCCAGGAAGTTCAGGAGCAGGACCAGAATGGGGATCGCCCCCTGCAGCAGGGCGATGTTGACGGCGCTCGTATGGGCGCCCGCGGCGTAGAACAGGCTCGCGTAGACCGTGTAGCCGATTGCACCCATCACGAGGATGCGTGGCCAGGCGCGGCGCAGGACCACGCGGTCGGCCAGGACATGGCGCCGCGCGATCACCGCGAGGATCAGGCTGGGGAAGAGCCAGCGCAGGGTCGTGAGGGCCTGGGGGGAGACCTGCCCGGGGGCCCAGCGGGCCGCGACCACGTTGCCGGCCCAGACCAGCATCGTGAAGAGGAGGAGCAGGTAGGCGCGGCCCGCCCGGGAGCCGGCCGCGGCGGGCGCGTTCAGCGCGGGGTCAGCGACGGCGGAACTGGCCGCCGCGCATGGGCGGGCGGGGACCGGAGGAGCGCTCGTCCTTGTGGCGGAACACGAGGCGGCCCTTCTCGAGGTCGTAGGGCGACATCTCGACGGTCACGCGGTCGCCGGCCAGCGTCTTGATGCGGTTCTTCTTCATCTTGCCGGCGGTGTAGGCCACGATCTCGTGCCCCTGGTCGAGCTGGACCCGGTAGCGCGCGTCGGGCAGGATCTCGAGAACGAGACCGTCGAACTGCATCAATTCTTCTTTTGCCATTCACCTTCTCCAGTCGGACCGTCTGGAAACAGGCGTTCCGGCATGCATGCGTCTTCTGGCTCGATCGGTTAGAACGTCGCCGCAGCGGTAGCGATCCTCGACGGACCGGTCCACGAGAGCGGCAGACGCGCCCGGATGTAATCGCAGCGGCGTTTCGCGGCAAGGCATGCGGGCGGGCACGAGCCTGCAAGCCCCGCTTTCCTCGACAGGAATCGCGACGGTTGTCTCAGGGCTCGTTGCCCGCGTAGTCGACGCGCCCGTCCGGGGTGCGGCGCCAGACCCGCAGGCCGACCCCGTCGCTGCCCGGGTCGCCGCGCCCGTCGAAGGCGACCTCGCCGAGGCTCGTGCGGACCGGCCCGGCGCGCAGGGCCTCGGCCACTTTGCGTCCGTCCGGGCCGCGGGCCCGCGCCAGCCCCTGTGCCAGCACCTCGACCGCCATGTAGGCCGAGCCCGCCACGAGGTTTGCCTCCGGCCCGCGCGGGGGCGCCTTGCCGCGCGGCTCCGGTGCCCGGCGGTCGGGCAGGACCGTCATCACCGTGCCCTCGGCGGCCGGCCCCGCGGCGGCGAAGTCGCGGTCGCGGAGGCCGTCGCTCCCGACCAGCGTCGCGTCGAGCCCGGCCTCTCGCATCGCCCGCGCCAGCACCGCGGCCTCGGCGCCGAACCCGCCGAAATACACCGCCCGCACGTTCGCCGCCCTCAGCCGCCCGACGAGGTCGCCAGCATCGCGGCTGCCGCGAGGCAGGCTCTCGAACAGCACTTCCGGCCGGCCGCGGGCCCGCAGGGTGCGCGACACGGCGTCGGCGAGAGCGCGGCCGAAGGTCGAGCGGTCGTGCACGATCGCCACCGGCCCGTCCCGGCCCGCGAGCCAGGCGCCCGCCGCCGCGCCCTGCTGCGCGTCGCCCGGAGCGAGGCGGAACAGGTTCCACAACCCTTGAGCGGTCAGCGCCGGGTAGCTCGCCCCCGGCGTCAGCACCACGGCCCCGCCCGCCTCGTAGAGCGGGGCCACGGCGGCCACGACCGAGGATTCGAGCGGCCCGACCACGAGCCGCACGCCCTCGCCGAGGAGTTTCCGGGCGACCATCGCGCCCTGCCGCTGGTCGCCCGCGTCGTCGGCCACCACGAGGGCGAGGCGCCGCCCGCCCGCGCCGCCCGTCCGGTTGATCTCGGCCACCGCCTGCTCGGCGCCCGCCCGCAGGCCCTGCCCGAAGGCGGCGTCCGGTCCGGTGAGCGGGGCGGAGAGGCCGATCTTCACGGGCGCGGGCGCCTGCGCGGCGGCGGGGGCCGCGGCGGGGACCGTCATGAGAACCAGCGCGAGATGGCGCGCGGCACGAAACGCCATGATGGCATCGATCCTCTCTGGACGCCGACCGGCCGCGGCGCGTCGGCAGGGCGTCAGCGTCGGATGTCGAGCAGGCTGTTCGAGGCCGGGGCCCCGAACGTCCGCCGGAAATCATGGGCGAAATGCGCTTGGTCGGCAAAGCCGGAGGCGTGGGCCGCCGCCGTGAAGTTCGCGCCCGCGACCACCGCCTCGATCGCCCGGCGCATCCGGGCCCAGGCCCGATAGCGCCGGAAGGGCACGCCGACCTCCCGCGTGAACAGGTGCTGCAGGCGCGATTCCGAGAGGCCGACCGCCTGCGCGAGGCGCGCGGCCGACTGGTCCGGGTCGGGGCATGCGGTCAGGCTCTCGACGACGCGCAGGATGCGGGCGTCGCGGGCACCCGCGCCGCGCCGTCCGGAGAAGGCGGTGAGATCGGCGAGCGCGTCCCCGGCCCAGCGGGGCGCGTCCCGGGCCTCCCACAGGGCGCGCAGAGGCGCGACCGCCCCGTCCGCGCCGAGAAGAGCGCCGCCGCACGCGGTCGTTCCGCTCAGGAGGGCCGCGAGCGCGTCCGGGCCGGTGGCGCCCGGTTCGCGGTAGAGGACGCCCAGCGGCTCGCCGCCGACGTCGAGCTCGTGCAGGAGGCCCGCCGGGACGAGGGCCGTCCGGCACCGCGCCCAGTCCTGGCCCCGAACCCGGATGCGGAAGGGCCCGTAGAGCCCGGCGAGGAAGACCGGCGCGCCGTGCTGGTGGGCCGCGTTGTAGCGCAGCGGCCCGGCGAAGAAGGTGTGGGCGCCCGCCACGTGCCAGACCGGGCCGAGGGCGCCCTCGCGCGGCGCAGCAGGTTCGTACAAGCGCAGCCCCCCGGTTTCCGCTCTCATCCGTCCGGAGCGGTGCGGCCCGATCCTAGCCGGCCGCCGCGCGGGAGGATATCGGACGATGACGGACCTGACCCGACGCCACCTCGCGGCGGCCGCGCCGCTCGCGCTTCTGGGCGCCCCGACCCGCGCCGTCGCGCAGCCGCGCCCGCCCGGGCTCGAGGCCGCGGCGCATTACCGCTTCGCCCTCGGCGACTTCGCGGTCACGATGCTCCTCGACGCCGCCGGCCTGATCGACGGGCCCTGGCCGATCGTCGGCGAGGACCGGCCGCGCGCCGAGGTCGCGCAGCTGATGCGCGAGAACCGCCTGCCGCCGGACCGCTTCCAGCCGGGCTTCACCCCCGTCCTCGTCGAGACCGGGCGGGCGCGCGTGCTGTTCGACACCGGCAACGGGGCCGTCGGGTTCGTGCCGCGGCCCTCGGGCGGGCGGCTCGCGGCGCGGCTGCGCGCCATCGGCGTCGAGCCCGAGGCGATCACCCACGTGGTCCTGACGCATTGCCACACCGACCATATCGGCGGCCTGATGGAGGCGGGGCGCGCCGCCTTCCCCCAAGCCACCTTCGTCGTCGGCGCCGCGGAGTTCGACTTCTGGCGGGCGCCCGAGCGGCTCGGGGGCCCGCCGGAGGACTACGCCTACCGATCGGCGCAGGTCTTCCGCAGCCATCTCCTGCCGCTCGCCGCGCGCGCCCGCCTCGTCGCGGACGGCGCCGAGATCGTGCCGGGAATCCGCGCGCTGGCGGCCCCGGGCCACACGCCCGGCCACCTCGCCTACCATGTCGAGAGCCAGGGCAAGCGCCTGCTCGTCTGGGGCGACTGCGCCCACCACGAAGTCGCGTCGCTCGCCCGGCCCGGCTGGCACGCCCTGTTCGACATGGACAAGGCGGCGGGCGCGCGGACGCGGGAGCGGATCTACGACATGGCCGCCCGCGAGGGGCTGCTGGTCGCGGGCTACCACACCAGTTTCCCCTCCCTCGGCTACGTGGTCCCGGCCGGCACGGGCTACCGCTGGATCCCCGTGACCTATCAGCTGCTCTGAGCCGGACGCCGCGGACCGCTACTCCGCCGCGACCAGCGTCTCCCGGCGCACCCGCTCCAGCGCCGCGGGCTTCGGGCCGCCGGTCGCCCAGTCGAGCAGCTCGACCGTGTGAACGATCGGGATGTCGGTGCCTTTGCCGATCTGGGTGGCGCAGCCGATATTGCCGGTGGCGATCAGATCGGGGCGCGTGCGCTCGATGTTGGCGACCTTGCGGGCGCGGAGCTTGGCGGCGATCTCGGGCTGCAGGATGTTGTAGGTGCCGGCCGAGCCGCAGCAGATATGGCCCTCCGGCACGTCCTTCACGGTGAAGCCGGCCCGCTTCAGGAGCGCCTTCGGCTCGGTGCGGATGCCCTGGCCGTGCTGCATCGAGCAGGCCGAGTGGTAGGCCACCACGAGGTCGGTCTCGACCACCGGCTCCATCAGGCCCAAGGCCGCCACGTATTCCGTGACGTCCTTGGCGAGCGCCGAGATCCGGGCCGCCTTCTCGGCATAGGCCGGATCGTCCCGGAACATGAAGCCGTAATCCTTGATTGTGGTGCCGCAGCCCGAGGCGGTGACCAGGATCGCGTCGAGGCCGCCGCGCTCGATCTCCATCGTCCAGGCGTCGATCGTCTGCTTGGCCTGGGCGTGCGAGGCGTGGTCCTTGCCCATGTGATGGGTCAGCGCCCCGCAGCAGCCCTCGGCCGCGTGCACCACCTCGACGCCGTGGCGGTTGAGCAGGCGGATCGCCGCCTCGTTGAAGTCGGGGCGCAGCACGCTCTGGGCGCAGCCGCGCAGCATCGCGACACGGCGGCGGGGCGCGCCGGCAACGGCATCGCTTTCGGCAGCCGGGAAGCTGCCCGGCCGGTTCGTCGGGTTGTTCCGGGGGAGGGCGGCCGGGGCGAGGTCGAGCATCGCGGCGAGCCGGTTGCCGACCCGGGGCAGGCGCGCGACGAGGCCGCGGAAGGGCCGGCCGAGCCTGGCCGCCGTCAGCGCCAGCCGGAAGCGGCCCCGGTGCGGCAGCACGAAGGCCAGGAGCGCCCGCATCAGGCGGTCGTCGGTGGGGCGCCGGTAGGTCTTCTCGATATGCGCGCGGGCGTGGTCGACGAGGTGCATGTAATGCACTCCCGACGGGCAGGTCGTCATGCAGGACAGGCACGAGAGGCAGCGGTCGACGTGCTTGACCACCTCGGCCGAGGCCGCCTTGCCGCCCTCCAGCATGTCCTTGATCAGGTAGATGCGCCCGCGCGGGGAATCGAGCTCGTCGCCGAGCAGCACGTAGGTCGGGCAGGTCGCGGTGCAGAAGCCGCAATGCACGCAGGTGCGCAGGATCTTTTCCGAGGCCGCCATCGCCGGGTCGGCAAGCTGGGCGGGATTGAAACTGGTTTGCACGGTCCTGTTCCTCAGCCTCGCCCCCGCGGGGGCGGCCAAATATCTCAAACGCCCGGGTACATCCGGCCCGGGTTGAACATTCCGGCCGGGTCGTGGGCGGCCTTGATCCCCTGTGTCACGCGCAACAAGGGCTCGGCGAGCGGCTCGAACACCGGCACGGCGGCACGCACCGCGTCCGGTGCGCGCACCAGCGTGGCGTGGCCGCCCTGCGCCTTCACGGCCGCGCGGATCGCGGCGGCGCCCGCATCCCCCTCGGCCGCGGTCTCCAGCCAGACGAGCCCGCCGCCCCAGTCGTAGTACCAGCGGGCGGGCAGCGTCCGGGCGATCGCGGCCGTCAGCGCCGGCCCGCGGGTCGGCGCGGTCGAGAGGCGCCAGACCGCCGCGCCCGTCCCGGCGAAGGGGACGACGTCGCGGATCCGGGCCCAGAGGTCGGCGGCCTCCACCACCTCCGGCGCGCCGAAGCGCCCGAGCAGGCGGCGCAGCTCGCCCAGCCGGTAGTCGATCGCGTCCGAGAAGCCCTCCAGGCGCATCAGGGTGCGGGCTTCTCCGCCATCCAGCCCGGCGGGCAGGTGGGCGGCGCCGGTCAGCTCGAAGGGCGAGCCGAGGGCCGCCGACAAGGCATCGACCGCGCGGGCGTCGTCGAGGCCCGTGAAGACGAGCGTGGCGACGCGCTCGGAGACCGGCAGCACCTTGAAGGTCACCTCGGTGAGGAGACCGAGCGTGCCGTAGGAGCCCGCCATCAGCTTCACGAGGTCGAGCCCGGTGACGTTCTTCATCACCCGCCCGCCCGACTTGATCGCCTCGCCGCGCCCGTTGACGAAGCGCACGCCGATCAGGCTGTCGCGCGCCGCGCCCGCGTTGATGCGGCGCGGACCCGAATTGTTGATCGCCGCCACCGCCCCAAAGGTGGGCTTGCCCGTGGAGCCGAGCAGCGCCCGGTGGTCCATCGGCTCGAAGGGCAGCATCTGGTTGCGGGCGGCGAGCAGCGCCTGCACCTCGGCGAGCGGCGTGCCCGCGCGGGCCGCCACCACCATCTCGGCGGGCTCGTAGAGGGTGATCCCGGCGAGGCCCCGGGCCGAGAGCGTGGCCTCGTCCTGCGGTGGGCGGCCGAGCCGCGCCTTGGTGTCGCCGCCCACGAGCCGCAGCCGCGCGCCGCGCGCCGCGGCCTCGCGCACCATGCCGGCGGCCTCGTCCTCGTCGCGAGGCTCGTATGAACCCATCGTTTCCTGCCCTGACGCCACGGCGTTCGCCGCTACTCTTGAGGCGTTCTTAGGACAGGATCATGCGGGATCATACCGGTGATTCAAGCGCAGGCTGCATGCGGCCGCGTCGCGGAACGGACACTCTGTCACTCCGCCGGGACCGCCGGGGCGCGGCGCAGCGCCCCCTCGACCATCCGGCGCAGGCCCGCGATGTCGAAGATCCAGACGAGCCCGCCGTAGAGCGCGATGCCGACCGGGAGCTGGAGCGCCAGAGCCCGGGCCGGTTCGAGATGGCGCAGCGGTGCCAGCGCGGCGCCCATGGCGAGGCTCGCGCCCGCGGCCGCCAGGAGCGCGCCCCAGGGCAGGCGCAGCCGGTCGGGGCCGGTGAGCGCCCGGTAGCCGAGCCAGGCGCAGCCCGTGCCGAGGCCGAGCGTCTGCGCGAGCGGCACGCCGGCCGGCCCGGCGAGGCCGGGCAGGACGAGCAGGCCGATCCCGTTGACGGCGAGCCCCGCGCCGGCTGCCGCGATCACCGGCAGGGTGCGGCGGCGGATCTGGAAGACCGGGTTGAGTGCGTAGAACATGATCGCGAGGCAGAAGAGGCCCGGCAGCAGCAGCCCGGCGTAGAAGCCGAAGGGCCCGCGGTAGGCCTCCGGCACGACGAGGCCCTGGATCGCCGGCAGCACGGCCCAGAAGCCGACCGCGCAGGGCAGCAGCAGGGCGACCACCACGGCGGCGTTCTGCGCGACCTGCGCCTCGGCCGCCGCCCGGCCGTGCCGCTCCTCCGCGCGCACCGCGAACTGGAACAGCAGCAGGTCGAGCGCCGTGCCGAGCGTGGTGATGCTGCGGCCAGCGACATCCGCGGCGAGCGCGAAGTAGCCGGCCTCCGCGAAGCCCCCATGGGCCGCGATCACGCCGCGGTTGAGGAAGGGCAGGAGCTGGTAGATCGCGGTCGCCGCGATCAAGGGCAGGCCGTAGGCCAGGAACTGCCGCCACGTCGTGCGGATCCGCGCGCCGACCGGGATCGAGACCGGATCGCGCAGGGGACCGTAGAGCATCAGCACCGAGAGGATCGGGCCGATGCCCGCCGCTGCCAGCACCCAGGCCGGATGGACGAGGAGCCAGGCGGCCCCGGCCATCCCCGCGAAGGCCAGCACGTTCTTCACCGCCATCAGGCCGAGATAGAGCCGCCCGTCGAAGCGCGCCCGCGCGAGCGCCGCGTGGTAGTCGAACACCCCGTTGCCGACCGCCGCCAGCATCGTGCCGGCGAGCATCGCGGCCCGCCCATCCGGCCCTTCGCGGTAGCCCAAAGCCAGCGCGATCGCCGCGGCGGCCATCAGGGCGATGCCGATCAGCCCGTAGGCGCGGTCGAGGCTGTGCCGGATCCAGGGCGCGTCGAGCCGCACCCGGT
>NZ_BPQM01000136.1 GCF_022179245.1 Methylobacterium gregans | reverse complement strand
CGGCATCCCGGCGGCGGAGCTCGCCGATGCCGGGATGCCGAAGAGATGGTCGAAATGCATGTTGACGAAGCTGACCTCGGCGGTCTCGTCCGTCATCCAGATCAGGGCCGGGGCGGAGTCGGCCATGTGGCGGAAGCGCGCCTCGCTCTCGCGCAGCGCCGAGAGGCCGCGCTGCGTCTCGTCGAGGGCCCGGTCGCGCTCCGCCTCGCGGGTCCGCAGGCGCAGCGAGGCGTCGGACAGCACCTCGCCCAGGCGCCGGATCTCGTGGACCGGCGAAGCGATGCGGGGAATGGCCTGCCCCCGCGACAGGGCCGGGCCGGATGCCGCGAGCTGGCGCAGGGGCCGCGAGACGCGCGACCACAGGTTGACGGCCAGCAGCGAGGAGGTGGCAAGCACCAGCAGCCCGAAGCCGCCGAAGGCCCAGGTCCAGCGGCGGGTGCGCGCGTCGACCAGGGTCTTGGGGATGCTGGCGCCGACCGTCCAGCCGGTGAGCCGCGAGCGCGCCTCCACCACCATGACGGGCCGGTGCTGGCGATCCTTGCCCTCCCAGACGCCGGGGGTCTCGCTCTGGGTCTGGCGCAGCGTCGCGAGCCGCGGGCGCCCCACCACCGCGGCAGGATCGGGCAGGCGGGCGAGCACCCGCTGGTCGCGGTCGGAGATGCCCGTGGTCCAGCCCTCCACCACTTCGCGGGCGAGGATGCCCTGAAGGCGGGAGAGCGGCGCGCGGAAGCCCAGGATGTAGGCGACCTCGCCCTCGACCTGCACCGGCACCGCGACCGCGTAGCCCGCCTGATCGGGGTTCGGCCCGGCGAGATACCCGGAGACCATCGCGCGCTGGCTGCCGCTGGTGACCTCGGCGTCGAAGGGCAGGGGCGTCACGGGGAGCGGCGCGCCACGCTTCACGCCGGTGTTGACGAGCTGCTGCCCGTCCGGGCGGCGCAGGACGATGTCGAGCTCGATCGCCTCGCGCACGAGGCGCGCCTGCGCGTCGAACGCCTCGAAGTCGCCGGCCTTGAGCCGCGGCGAGGTGGCCAGCGTCTGCAGCACGGAGACGAGACCGGCGGTGTCGCGGTCGACCGAGAGGGCGATGCCGCGCACGTTCTCGCGGGCGTCCTGCTCGAAGCGGGCGCGCTCGGCCGCGGCGTAGCGCATCAGCAGGATCGCGGTGAACAGGAGGCCCGGGCCGATCAGCGCCACCACCAGCGCGACCAGGTAGAACTGCGTCGAGAAGCCGTTGCGGCCGAGCCGCCGGCCGAACCAGGACGTGCGTGGGGCAGGCGGCTCCCCGGGCGTCCCGGGCGCTTCGGCGGGCACCGCGGCCTTCGGGTCGGTGTCCGGGCTCACGCGCGTCCCCGCGGGTCAGGCCCGCCATCCGGCGCCAGCATCGCTCGCGTTCCGCCCTCAAATCTCATTGCCGGCCCCGCCGGTTCGTCACCGGTCGATATGACCGAGATCGCGGCCCGGGTCGAGGCGGTCGCGCACGCGCTGCTTCAGCGCCTTGACGTCCGGGAAGCCCCCGTCGCGCACGCGCTCCCACACGATCTCCTCGCCGACCGCGATGCTGAAGGCGCCGCCCGTCGCCGGAACCAGCGCCACCTCGCCGAGATCGTCCCGGAAGGTCGACAGGAGTTCTTGCGCCATCCAGGCCGCCCGGAGCAGCCAGTTGCAGCGTGTGCAGTAGATGATGGCGACCCGCGGTCCGGCCGGGCGCGGCGCGGGCGCGGGGGGCGTCGTCGTATCGAGCGGCTCCATGGCCCGGACTGCGCCTCGCGGCGGTGCGATTGTCAACCGCGTGTCGTCAGCCGCGGGCTATGTTGGGCGGGAGAGCGCCGGAGACCTCACGAGACGCCTTGACGGCACCGCCCGCCGCGCCCTAGAAGGCCGCCATCCGAGCCGCACGGCGGCTCCGGCAGGCCTCGGGCGCACGCCCCGGCCCGGTACGGACGGTTAGCACAGCGGTAGTGCGTTCCCTTCACACGGGAAAGGTCGCAGGTTCGATCCCTGCACCGTCCACCATTCCTCCTCTCCGCACCGCCCGATCGACACAAAGCGGAAACCGCCGCGCGCTAGAGGCGGCCCCATGAACGCGCCTCGCCCCGCCAGATCCGCTCCTTCATCCCGCTGCGGCCGTGCGGCGCGCTGTTCGGTGCAGCCGTCTCGGTATACCGTGTGCCGGATCGGCCGCTGAGAGCCAGAGGATCATGAAGGCTCACGGCGACGCGCGCGACTTCTCGGCTCCGCCGCCCCCGCCGCGCAAGGGCCCCTTTCTGCTGGCGGGGCTGGTGGCGCTCGGGCTCGTCGGATGGGGCGGCTACGGACACTGGCGCCAGACGGCGGCGGCGGCCGAGACCCAGCGCAAGGTGAAGAGCTTCGTGCCGCGCCTGCGCACCGCGGCGGCGCAGCGCACCGACAAGCCGATGGACCTGACCCTGCCGGGCGAGACCCAGGCCTACGCACGGGCGGCGATCGCGGCGCGCGCCACCGGCTACGTTGCCGAGCGACGGGTCGATCTCGGCTCCCGGGTCAAGGCCGGCGACGTGCTGCTGCGCATCGCCGCGCCCGATCTCGACCAGCAGCTCGCCCAGGCGGAGGCGCAGGTTGGGCAGATGCGGGCCCAGCTCCTCCAGGCCCGGGCCCAGGTGGATCAGGCCCGCGCCAACGTGAACCTCGCCACCGCCACCAACAGCCGCACCTCGACGCTGGCCACCCAGGGGTGGGCCTCGCGCCAGACGGCGGACAACACCCAGGCGAGCGTGCTGAGCCAGACCGCCAACCTTGCCGCCGCCGAGGCCGGCGTGAAGGTCGCGGAGGCGAACCTGAAGGCCCAGGAGGCCACCGTCGACCGCCTCAAGGCGCTCACCGGCTTCAAGGAGGTGGTCGCCCCCTTCGACGGGGTGATCACCGCCCGCAGCGTCGAGGTCGGCGATCTCGTCAAGGCGGACGGCGGGGGCACGCCGCTGCTCAGCATGGACCGGGACGACGTGCTGCGCATCAGCGTCAACGTGCCCCAGAACGCGGCGGTCGGTGTCCGGCCCGGCGTCGAGGCCGCGATCCGGGTGCCGCAGATCCCGGACCGCACCTTCCGGGGGGTGGTCGAGCGCTCCTCCGTGGCGCTGCTCACCGCCTCCCGCACGCTGACGACGCAGGTCGATGTGCCGAACCCGGACGGCGCGCTGCGGGCCGGCCTCTACGTCTACATCACCCTGCAGATCCCGCGGGTCGAGCCGGGCGTGACGATCCCGGCCGAGGCGCTGGTGTTCAACCAGCGCGGCACCCAGGTGGCGCTCGCGGGCGAGGACGGCCGGATCGCGTGGCGCGGCGTTCGGGTCAAGCGCGATCTCGGCCAGACCATCGAGGTCGACCAGGGACTCGACGGCCGCGAGCGCGTGGTGTTGAGCCCGCCGGCCGACCTGCGCGACGGCCAGTCCTACGAGCGCGGCGACGAGCCCGACCGCGATCGGCCGATGCAGGCCGCGAACCGGTAGGTTCGTCCGGGCTGGAAGCCTCGGGCGAAGGCGGACATCTCGGCGCCGAGCGCGTTCGCCGGGATCGGCGATTGGCCGGGGGCGGGCGGCAGGCCGGTCAGGAACGGGGCGTTTCCCGTGCCGCCTCTTCGAGCACGAGCATCAGGGTCAGCTCCGCGGTCAGGACCGGCCGGCCCGCATCGCCCTCGGCCTGAACGGTCGCGCCGAGCCGCAGCGCTGCCTTGCCCTCCGGCAGCGCGCTGACCCCGGTGAGGGTGAAGACCGCGCGGACGCGCGTGTTCACCCGGACGGGGGCGAGGAACCGCACCTTGTCGGCGGCCATGTTCAGCACTGCCCGCACGCACGGATGCGCCGGCAGGACCTCGCCGACGGCCCCACCGAGCATCGACAGGGTGAGATAGCCGTGGGCCACCGTGCCGCCGAAGGGCGTCTCGGCCGCGGCCCGCAGCGGATCGACATGCACGAACTGGCGGTCCCCCGTGGCCTCGGCGAAGCGGTCGATCCGGGCCTGGTCCACCCGGGTCCAGGCCGAGGCGCCGACCTCGGTGCCGACCCGCTCCCGAAGCTCGGCGAGGAAGGCCGCAGCGTCCGGCGGCCGCGCGGCGAGCGGATCGGGCCTGGGATCGGAGGGCGTGCTCGTCATCTCGGAGGTTCCTTCGCCGCCGCGCTCCGCGTCGTCCCGGCCCGCGCCGAGGGATCAGGCTGAGGCCCGGGACGGGTCGATCGCTTCGGGGCCCGATTCAGATCTGCCGCAGCACCAGACTCGCGTTGAGCCCGCCGAACGCGAAGGAGTTCGACATCGCCGCCGCGATCGGCATCGCGCGCGCTTCCACGGGGATCGCGTCGATGTCGAGCTCCGGGTCCGGATCGGTGAGATGGGCGGTCGGGGGCGCCAGCGAGCGCGTCATCGCCAGCACGGTCGCGACGGCCTCCAGCCCGCCGGCTGCACCAAGCGCGTGCCCGGTCACCGCCTTCGTCGAGGAGACCGGCGGCACCGCCTCACCGAAGACCGCGCGCAGGGCCTGCACCTCGGTCCGGTCGTTGGCGCGGGTCCCCGTCCCGTGCGCGTTGACGTAGGCGATGTCGGCTGGCGACAGGTCCGCCTCGGCCAGCGCCGCCCGCATGGCCCGGGCCATGCCCTCGGACGAGGGAGCGACGATGTCGCCCGCATCCGCGCCCGAACCCAGGCCCGCCACCGCGACCTCCGGCCGACGCCCGCGCGCCCGCGCATGCGCCTCGCGCTCCAGGATCACGATGCCGGCGCCCTCGGCGACGACCAGCCCGTCGCGATCGCGCGAGAACGGGCGGCAGCCCGTGCGGCTCATGATCTTCATGGCGTTCCAGGCCTGCAGCGTCCCGCGGGAAAGCGGTGCCTCGGTGCCGCCGGCGATCGCCACGTCCACAATCCCGGCGCGCACGAGCTGGGCCGCCACGCCGATCGCCTGCGTGCCCGAGGCGCAGGCGCTCGCCACCACGAAGCAAGGCCCCTGCGCCCCGAACGCGATCGAGACCCAGCTCGCCGAGGAGCTGCCCATCGCCCGCACCACGGCGAACGGGTGCGGCCGCTTGTTCTCTACGAACAGGCGCTCGTACTGCGTGTCGAGGCTGGTGAGGCCGCCGCCGCCATTGCCGATCACGACCGCGACGCGCTCGGGCGCGACCGAGCCGGGCGTCAGACCGGCATCCGCCATCGCCTCACGCGCGGCCGCGACCGCCAGCAGGGCGCTGCGGTCGCAGGCCCCCGGCACCGGGATCGGCAGGCCGCGGAAATCCACGCTCTCCGCGATCTCGGCGGCGATGATGCCCGAACCCGGCAGCGCTCGCGCCGGCGTGAAGGCGGAGCGGCCGCCGACGAGGCTCGCCCAGAAATCCGCGGTGGTGAGGCCGCAGGGCGCCGCGACGCCGAGACCGGAGACGACGACGCCGCTCACGCGGTCCGGGCCTTGCGCGCGAGTGCGGACCGGATCAGGTCGACGACGTTGCCGAACGTCATCTCGCTCACCGGCTGCGCGTTCGCGTTGAAGTTCAGCTCGATGCCGAATCGGTCCTCGATCTCGAAGACCAGCTCCACGAAGTCGAGCGAGTCGATCTGCGCCTCTTCCAGCCGGGTCTCGGTGTTCCAGTTCCCGTCCGTCGTCTTGAGGTATTTCTTAGCGATCTCGAAGACGCTTGCCACGACCGAGTCGCCGGCGTCGATGGCGCGTTGCGGGGCGGCGGGAATAGAGGCGGAAGCAGCCATGTCACATCTCCTCTCGTGAAGAATGAGAGGATCATCAATATTCGCTGTCGAAACCGCAAGAGAGTTATCGCGCGTTAATTGTTGAACGCTATTCATAGTAAACGTGAACGATCAACTCTCGGTTGTCGTGTCGATCTGCGGTCTCGCTGCTTCGTTGTCGCCGACGAAGGAGCAGGGCGAGAGGCCTTATCGGCTGCGGATCAGCCGCGCCCACACCGGACCTGCCATGGGTCGCGACCGCCGCGACCGGCCGGAGATTCGACCGCGCACCCTCCGGCCCCGGGCGACGCGACGCGACCGATGCCGCTCAGTTCACCCGCACCAGAAGCTTCATCTTCGGGTGGATGCCGCAGAGGACCAGGAAGGTGCCGGACTTCTTGAAGACGATCGGCGTGCGGCTGCCCGGAGCCTGATCGCCGGAGTCGAAGGTGAAGGCCTCCGCCTCGACATAGACGTGGTGCAGCAGGTCGCTGTCGTCGTTGACGATGGTGACCGTGTCGCCGCGCCCGACCACGAGGCTTCCCGGCTGGAACGCGCGTCCCTTCTGCGAGACCACGTAGCCGTCCGGCCCCGCCACCGCGAGGGCGCCGGTCGCCAGCGCGCCGGTGATCATGCCTGCGGCGAGTGCACGGGCGGGGAGAGCGAGGCGGAACCGGGCTGAGCGGAGCCGCGCTGGGCAGCGCGTGGCAGGCAAGTCGCGCATGGGAGCTTCCGGCAGAATCCGATCGGAGCGCCAGCATAGTCGAGGGCCGATTGATGAAATGTTGTCGCGCCGCGATTCTGTGCGACATGGACGAGATACAGATGTCCATATTCGCGCGTTCGAGGCTAATCGCCTCTTAAGGTCTTCCGCGCATCCTGCGGCTACCTGCTCGCTGAGTGGGGCTGGACTTGGCAGGGTTGCCTTGGAACGGAACACGGAACGGCAGAGGACGTCGGCGAGCGCGCCGCCCGGGGGACGGGCTTGGCGGCGGATCGGTGACGCGGCGGCGACGATCCGCGGCCGGATCCTGTTCGCCTTCCTGACCATGAGCCTTCTGACCGGGGCGCTCGGCCTCTACGCGATCGGTGGAATCCAGCGCGTCGGCGGTCTCGTCCACCGGACCTACGACGAATCGCTGATGTCCATCAATTACGCGCGCGCCACCGCGGCGGACTTCGCCAAGATGCGCGCCGCTTTCGCCCGCCGCAGCCTGGTCGGGGAGCCCGCCACGGCCGCGAGCCTCGACGGAGAGATCACGGATCTGGCGACGGCCTTGGCCGAGGATCTCGCCATCGCGGTCGAGCGCGCGCAGTCGGAGCGGGCGGTGCGCGCGGGCGAGGCGGTGCGGACGGCGGTCGCGGCCTGGGACGAGATGCGCCGCGGCATCGCGCCGGGGCCGCGCGCCGGCCGCGGCGAGGCCTGGGCGGCCCTCGACCGGCAGGCCGCCGCCGTCGACGCGCAGATCGACCTCCTGGTGAACTACACCGCCGGCGACGGCTTCACCTTCCGGCAGGCCGCCCGCACGCTCGTCGACGAGCAGATCCTCTTCAACGCCGCCGCCACCGGCGCCGCCCTGGTGCTCGCGGGCTTCGTCGCGTGGCTGCTGCACCGGCGCATCGTCGGTCCGCTGAGCACGGCCTCCGCCATCGCGCAGCGCATCGCGGCGGGCCAGCTCGACGTCGCGGTTCCGGCCGGCGGCCGCGGCGAACTCGGCCGCCTGCTCACCGCGATGGCGCAGATGCGGGACAACATCCGGGCCATGATGGAGCGCGAGGTCAGCCAGCGCCGCTCGGCTGAGACCCTGCTCGCCGACGCCCTGCAGAGCTCGCGCGAGGGCATCGTGGTGGTCGACGGGCAGGGGCGCATCGTGCTCGCCAACGCCCAGGCGCTGGACTTCTTCGAAGGCCTCGGCACCGCGGTCCAGGCCGGCACCGCGGTGATGCCGGGGCCGGGCGCGGCGCCGACCACGGACTACGCCCGCGCGCTCGGC
>NZ_BPQM01000135.1 GCF_022179245.1 Methylobacterium gregans | reverse complement strand
TATCTGATAGCCGGAGCGGGATGATGGGTGTGCGTATCGGGCTCGGCTCGATTCTCGGAGAGGCGACACGCGGCCTCGCCCGGGTCGCGGTGTGCCTCCTCGCGGGTGCCCTGCCCGCCCCGGCCCAGGACCTGCCGACCGCGCGGGAGAACGCGGCGCCCGCGGGCCTCGACAGCGAGCACCTGTTCGGCTTCGTCGAGGGCTCCGACATCGGCGTGCCGGGCGAGGTGGAGTTCGAGTTCGAGGCCACCGGCCGGTTCGGGCGGGGCGGCGGGCGGTTCCGGGCGGTCGATGGCGGTCTGGTGTTGAAGATTCCGCTCGACACATCCTTCCGGGTGGCGCCGGGCATCGGCTTCAACCGCTTCGCCGCGGCCGGCGTGCCGGGCCTCGCCGACCGTGCCGCCGGCGGGCTCAGCGGCGCCTTCGTCGAGACGCGCCTGCGCTTCCTCGACCGCAGGGACGGGCCCTTCGGCCTCACTCTCAACGTCGTGCCGAGCGTCGGGCGGGTCGATACCGGCTCGGGGCTGCCGGCAGAGAGCTACGGTCTCGATACGGCGCTGCTGGCCGACTGGGAGATCGTGCCGGGCCGCCTCGTGGCCGCGCTCAATCTTGGCTTCTCGCTCGCCGCGACCCGGCTCGACGGCACCGGCGAGCGCCTGCGCGGCTCGGGCCTCGAACTCGCGGGCGCGCTGGCCTACGAGGCGCGGCCGGGCCTGTTCGTCGGCGCCGAGGCCCGCTACGTCCAGGCCTTCGAGGGGCTGGGGCTCGACCGGTTCAGCGGACAGGCGGTCTATCTCGGCCCCACCGTCTACGCCACGCTCTCCCCGCAGGCCTGGGCCTCCTTCACCTGGAGCTTCCAGGTGGCGGGCTCGGCGGAGGACGTGGCCCGCCCGCTCGACCTCACCAATTTCGACCGGCACCAGACCCGTCTGCGGTTCGGCCTGAGCTTCTGAAGGCTTATCCCCGGTGAGGAGGCCTGTACGGGCTGGCGGGGGCGCCGCGCCGGCCTATCGTGGCCGGACGGATCACCGGACCGAGGGACATGCCGCGCCTGCGCTACCGCTCCGCCCTGTCACGCCTGCGCCGGGCCTCCGCCGACGCCTTCCCGATCTGGCGTGGGCGGCTGCTCTTCCTCATAGGGGGTATCTGCGTCGGGCTCGCGGCCGTGCTGATGGCCAAGCTCGCCGACGGGGCACAAGCCCTGTTCCGTCAGGTCACCGCCCCTTCCCCTCTGATCGCCCTGATCCTCACGCCCGCGGGCTTCGCGCTCGCGGCGCTGCTGGCGCTGACCGTTTTCCCGAACTCGCAGGGCTCCGGCATCCCGCAGGTGATCGCCGCGCGCCACACCCGCGATCCGGGGCTGCGCCACGCCCTGATCTCGCTGCGAGTGGCGGCCGGAAAGATCGCCGTGATGTGCCTCGGCCTGCTCTGCGGCGCTTCCGCCGGCCGCGAGGGGCCGACCGTCCAGGTCGGCGCCGCGATCATGGCGGCCTTCGGCCGGCTGACCCCGGAGCGCCTGCCCGGTGTGATCCTGGCGGGGGGCGCGGCCGGGGTCGCGGCCGCCTTCAACACGCCGCTCGCCGGCATCGTCTTCGGCATCGAGGAACTCGGCCGGGCCTACGAGGCGCGCTCCTCCGGCCTCATCGTCGCCGGCATCGTCGCGGCCGGACTGACCGGGCTCTGGCTGACCGGCAACTACACCTATTTCGGCTCCTCGCGGGCCGAGTTGCCCCTGGGCCAGGGCTGGCTGGTGGTGGTCGTTCTGGGCATTCTGGGGGGGCTTGCGGGCGGGCTGTTCAGCCGCATCGTCATCGCCTTCGCCCAGGGGCTGCCCGGCCGGGCCGGGCGCTGGATCGCGCGCCGGCCCGTGGCCTTCGCGGGCCTCTGCGGTCTCGGCGTCGCCCTCTGCGGCCTCGCCTCGGGCGGGGCGGTCTACGGGACCGGCTACGAGGAGGCGCGGACGATCCTGCACGGGGAGGCCGCCGCCGATCCGGGCTTCGCGCCGCTCAAGTTCCTGGCGACCGTGCTCTCCTCGGTCAGCGGCATTCCGGGCGGCCTGTTCGCCCCCTCGCTCGCGGTGGGGGCCGGGATGGGCGGGGCGCTGCACGGGCTGTTCGACGGCGTGCCGGTCGGTGCTCTCGTGCTGATCGGCATGGTCGCCTACCTGACGGGCGTCCTGCAGGCGCCGATCACCAGCTTCGTCATCGTCACCGAGATGACCCAGGACCACGCCATGATGATCCCGCTGATGCTGGCCGCCCTCCTGGCGGACGCGGCCTCGAAGGCCGTCTGCCGGGGCGGTCTCTATCACACGCTGGCCGAGATCATCCTGGCGAAGGCCCCTCCCCCTGGGCCGGGCGCGCCGGAGCGTGCCGGTTGAGGCGGGCGGCGTCCGCGTCGCCTCGACCGGCGTGGCGCGCCCGCGGACGTCAGTTGCAGCCTTCCTTGTGGACGGTCTTCGAGTTGCCCGCGCCGTCCTCCTTGTGAACGGTCTTCGAGCCGCAATCGACGCTGCCCGTGGTGATGTCGCGGCGTTCGACCACGCCCTCGCGGCGCTCGACCGATACGCTGGGAGCGGAGTCGCGGCGGACGACCGTGGTCTCTTCGGCCATCGCGGCAGTCGATAGGCCGGTCAGAGCCGAGAGGGCGAGGCCGGCGAAGAGCAGCTTGTGCATGAAAAAGATCTCCTCTGGTCGTCGCTGCTGCGAAGTCATGTGCAAAACCATGGCAGCTGCGCCAGGAACGTCATCGAAAACGTTTCCGTTCCAGAGATATGTTGTGCTGATGCGAGACTTTGTCTTGTGCGCAAGTGAGTGTCGCGTGAGGCCGCGTGCGGCTCCGCAAGAAGATCGGTTGTGGGCATGCGACCCGGCGCCGAGGACCGATCAAGGCGGTGTCCCGTTCCTTCGGACCAGGCACCGCTTCGGTCCTGGCCTCCGGAGGATCTCGCGTGATGATCGGGACGGTGAGCGCGCTCCGTTCGAGCAGCCTCCGGGATCGGTTCTGTCTCCGGAGGCGGGGGACGCTCTAGCGATCGTCGGCACTCCGCCGTAGCCTCGCGCGTTCCGTCCTGGCACAGTGGCCGGGGCTGTAGCAGGCGCGCGACAGATGCGCCGGCCCCGCCGGGAGGCTTGAGTTCAGCCGTGACCACCCTGTACGTGAGCCACCCTTCCGCCCTCGACCATCTCGTCCCCGAGGGCCATCCCGAGCGGCCGAGCCGCATCCGCGCGGTCGAGCGCGTGCTGGAGAACGAGCGCTTCGCCGGCCTCGTACGGGTGCAGGCGCCGCGGGCTGACGCCTCGGTCGCCGCGCTCGCCCATCCGGAAGCCTATGTCGAGGCCATCGTCGCCGCCGCGCCGAAGGAGGGCATGGTCGCGATCGACGGCGATACGGTGATGTCGCCCGGCACCCTGGAATCGGTGCTGCGGGCGGTGGGCGGCGCCAACCACGCGGTCGATGCGGTGATGGCCAAGGAGTGCTCGAACGCCTTCGTGGCGATGCGCCCGCCCGGCCACCACGCCGAGCGCGAGCGGGCCATGGGCTTCTGCGTGTTCAACCAGGCGGCGATCGCCGCCCGCTACGCCCGCACGCATCACGGGGTATCCCGGGTCGCGCTGGTCGACTGGGACGTGCACCACGGCAACGGCAGCCAGGACATCTTCTGGGACGACGGCACCGTGATGTACGCCTCGACCCACCAGATGCCGCTCTTCCCCGGCACCGGCGCGGCCTCCGAGCGGGGCGCGAAGGATACGATCGTCAACGTGCCCCTGCGCCCGAACGACGACGGCGCGGTGTTCCGCGAGGCCTTCGAGGCGATCGTCGCCCGGGTCGACGCCTTCCAGCCCGACCTGATCCTGGTCTCGGCGGGCTTCGACGCCCACCGGCTCGACCCGCTGGCGAACCTGCGCCTCGACGAGGCGGATTTCGGCTGGGCGACGCGCCGCCTGCTCGAACTCGCCGACCGCCACGCGGGCGGCCGCCTCGTCTCGATCCTGGAGGGCGGCTACAGCTTGGAGGGGCTCGGCAAGTCGGTCTACGAGCACGTGGACGCGCTGATGGGGCGGTGAGGCTTCAGGAGCCTCACCCCTCCAGCAACTCGTCGCCGACCAGCTCGATGCCGAAGCCCGACAGGCCCACATAGGCCCGCGAGGCGGTCGAGAGGTTGCGGATCGAGGCGACGCCGAGGTCGCGCAGGATCTGCGCGCCCAGCCCCACCTCGCGCCACTGGCGCACGCGCTGGGCCTCGGCACCCTCGTCGGAGCCGCCCTCCGCGACGCGCTGGAGCGGCACGCCCGCGGTGCCGTCGCGCAGGTAGACGAGGACGCCGCGGCCCTCGCGGGCGAAGCGGGCCATCACCGCCTCGATCTGGCGGCCCCCCTCGATCACGTCGGCCACCACGTTCGAGCGGTGCAGCCGCACCAGCACGTCGCGCCCATCGCCGATCTCGCCGTGCACGAAGGCAAATTGCTGGATCGTCTCAAACGGCGTGGTGTAGGCGTAGCCGGTCATCGGGCCGTGCTCGGTCTTCACCGGGAACTGGCCGACCCGCTCGACGAGCTTCTCGCGGGCCTGCCGGTAGGCGATGAGATCCGCGACCGAGACCTGTTTCAGCTTGTGGGTCTCGGCGAAGGCCGTGATCTGCGGCCCCTTCATCACCGTGCCGTCGTCGTTGGCGAGCTCGCAGATCACGCCCACGGGCGGGAGCTTGGCGAGCCGGCAGAGATCGACCGCGGCCTCGGTGTGGCCCGAGCGCATCAGCACGCCGCCGTCCCGGGCGATCAGCGGGAAGACGTGGCCGGGCCGCACGAAATCGGCCGCGCCCATGTTGCCGTTGGCGAGCGCCCGGACCGTGTTGCAGCGCTGCTCGGCCGAGATGCCCGTGGTGAGCCCGTGCTTGACGTCGACCGTCACCGTGAAGGCGGTGCCGAGCGGGGCGTCGTTGGCCGCCACCATCGGGGCGAGGTGGAGGCGCCGCGCCTCGGCGAGCGTCACCGGCGCGCAGACGATGCCGCAGGTGTTGCGGATGATGAAGGCCATCTTCTCGGGCGTGCAGAGCGAGGCCGCGACGACGAGATCGCCCTCGTTCTCGCGGTCGTCGTCGTCGGTGACGACCACGATCTCGCCGCGGGCGAAGGCCTCGATGGCCTCGGTGACGGAGTGGTGGGACACGGGACTTCTCGAATGCTGTGCGGGCGGTCGGCTCGGCCGAAGCGTCAACCGACCTGCCCCCTGTGGCGCAGATAGTGATCGGCGAGCACGCAGGCCATCATGGCCTCGGCCACCGGTACGGCCCGGATGCCGACGCAGGGGTCGTGGCGGCCCTTGGTGACGATCTCGGCGTCGCGGCCCTCGCGGGTGACGGTGCGGCGCGGCGTGAGGATCGAGGAAGTCGGCTTGACCGCGAAGCGGCAGACGATCGGCTGGCCCGTCGAGAGGCCGCCCAGGATCCCGCCCGCGTGGTTGGCCAGGAAGGCCGGCCCGTCGTTGCCCGCGCGCATCTCGTCGGCGTTGTCCTCGCCGCGGAGCGCCGCGCTGGCGAATCCGTCGCCGATCTCGACGCCCTTGACGGCGTTGATCGACATCAGGGCGGCGGCGAGATCCGCGTCGAGCTTGCCGTAGAGCGGCGCGCCGAGGCCGGCGGGCACGCCCTCGGCCACCACCTCGATCACCGCGCCGATGGAGGAGCCGTCCTTCCGGATGCCGTCGAGGTAGGTCTCGTAGAGCTTGGACGCCTCCGGGTCGGGGCAGAAGAACGGGTT
The DNA here is from genome assembly GCF_022179245.1 of Methylobacterium gregans. Classification (GTDB taxonomy): domain Bacteria; phylum Pseudomonadota; class Alphaproteobacteria; order Rhizobiales; family Beijerinckiaceae; genus Methylobacterium; species Methylobacterium gregans. Next base: position 7,487 of record NZ_BPQM01000135.1, on the reverse strand, counting down.
GCGGGCGACCTCCTCCCAGTCCCAGCGGCCGCGATCGATCGCGTGCGGGCCCATCTGCACGAGGGCGGCGCGGATCGTGACCCCCGGGATCACCTTGCGGGCGATGGCGCCGGCCGCGACCCGGGCGGCGGTCTCGCGCGCCGAGGAGCGGCCGCCGCCGCGATAGTCGCGGATGCCGTACTTGGCCTCGTAGGTGAAGTCGGCGTGGCCCGGCCGGTAGCTGTCGCGGATCTCCGAATAGTCCTTCGAGCGCTGGTCGGTGTTCTCGATCACCAGCGCGATCGGCGTGCCGGTGGTGAGCTGGCGCCCGCCCGTGCGGTCGTCGCCGAACACGCCCGAGAGGATCTTCACTTCATCGGGCTCGCGCCGCTGCGTGGTGAAGCGCGACTGGCCGGGCTTCCTCCGGTCGAGCTCCGCCTGGATCTCGGCGGCCTCCAGCGGCAGGCCGGGCGGGCAGCCGTCGACTACGCAGCCGAGCGCCACTCCGTGGCTCTCGCCGAAGGTGGTGACGCGGAAGAGATGTCCGAAGGTGTTGTGCGACATGGCGCTGCGTGCCTTAGCGCGGGTTGCCCCGAGTCACAAACCCGGCAGCCCGCAGAGCCCGCCGCGCGCTTTCAGCGCCCGGTAGGCCGCGATCCCGGTCGCGAGGTCGGTGCGCAGCCGGCGCTCGTCGCCGAGTTCGGCGAGCGTGTAGCTCAGGCCCAGGATGTGGGCGCCCTCGTAGCCCTCGGGCAACTCCCCCGCGCTGCCGAGTTCGATCGACTGGACCGGCAGGCGCTCGGCAAGATCGGCGAGCCGCGCCCGCAGCGCGTCGCCGCTCGCGCGGAGATAGGCTCCCGCCCGCGGGCCATGCTCCCGGATCGCCGCCACGGTGCCCTGCGCCAGCGAGAGGTGCACCTGCTCCCGGTGGGCCGGGAACAGGTAGACGAGGTAGTAGCCCCGCGTCGCGCTGGTCGTGATCGCGGGGTCGAACACGGCAAGCCAGGGTACGGCGGCCCAGCGGGTTCCGCGCCCCGGGCTGCCCTTCACCAGGAAGGGTCCGTCGAGCCCGGCGAGCGCCCGGCGCAACTCGTCCGGCGCGCCCTTGCGGATCACCGCGGCGAGCGGGTGGCCGGCCGGCGGCTCCGTCCGCGCCAGCGGATATTCCTCGACGATGCGGCGCAGCGCGTGGCCGAGGCTCACGGCCGCGACAGCACCCCGCCGGAGATCGGCTCGCGCACGCCGGTCGTGGCCGGGAAGGTGATCGGCAGGTCCTTCATCGAGCGCACCGCCAGGTAGGCGAAGGCCTGCGCCTCCAGATAGGCCGAGGACCAGCCGATCGCGTCCGCCGTCATGATCTCGGCGCGCAGGTGGTAGTTCAGCAGCCGCACCAGCTCGCCGTTGCGCGCCCCTCCGCCCGCCACGATCCAGCGGGTCGGGATCTCGGGGGCGTGGTCGAGCGCCCGGGCGACCGCGCGGGCCGTGAAGGCGGTGAGCGTCGCGGCGCCGTCCTCGGTCGAGAGCTGCCCCGCGAGCTTGTGCGAGAACCAGTTCCGGTCGAGGGATTTCGGCGGTCTCCTGAAGAAGAAGGGGTGGGTGAGGAGCCAGGCGAGCAGCTGCTCGTCCGGCCGCCCCCGGGCCGCGGTGCGGCCGCCGTCGTCGAGATTCTTGCCCTCGCGCTCCTGCATCCACTCGTCGATGAGGGAGTTGCCCGGCCCCGTGTCGAAGGCGATGACGCCGCCCTTGGAATCGACGAGCGTCGCGTTCGCCACGCCGCCGATGTTGAGGATGCCGAAGGGCCCCTCCATGCCGGCGGCCTCGGCGAGCGCCTTGTGGAAGACCGGTACCAGCGGCGCGCCCTGCCCGCCCGCCTCGATGTCGGCCCGGCGCAGGTCCGACACCACCGCGATCCCGAGGCGGGAGGCCAAGGCCTGCCCGTCGCCGATCTGGATCGAGATGCGGTGGTCGGGCCGGTGGATCACGGTCTGGCCGTGGAAGCCGATCACGTCGATGTCGGCGGGCGTCAGGCCGTTGTCGGAGAGGAACTGCTCGACGGCCTCCGCGTGCGCCCGGGTGACGAAGGCTTCCGCCTCCGGCAGGCGGCCGGGCCGGTCGTCGGGCCGCACCACACTCTCGGCGTCCTTGGTGGCGGCGCGCAGCAGCGCCTTCTCGTCCTCCGCGTAGCCGCGGTAGCCGGTGGGGCCGAGGGGCGCGAGGTAGTTGTTGTGCCCCCGCTCGACCCGGATGGTCTCGCCGTCCGTCTCGATCAGGGCGATATCGACGCCGTCGAGGGAGGTGCCGCTCATCAGGCCGATCGCGCGCATCATCGCCATGCCGGACTCCGCTCCCCTGCCCCGTGCCTTTCCGGGAACGCCCTGCTAAGAGCCGCCCCGAACCCGCTCCATCCCGGCCGAGCTAGCACGCGGGCACGCGCCTGTCGCCCGGCCGGTCCTCAGAGATACCGCCATGACGCCCGAGAGCTTCGCCCCGAAATCCGACTTCCTGCGGGTCCTCATGGAGCGGGGCTACGTCCACCAGGGCTCGGATCTCGCAGGGATCGACGAGGCCGCCGTCGAGGGGCGGCTGACGGCCTATGTCGGCTACGACTGCACGGCGGCCTCGCTCCATGTCGGGCACCTCCTGTCGATCATGATGCTGCACTGGCTGCAGAAGACGGGCGGCAAGCCGATCGCGCTGATGGGCGGCGGCACCACTCGCGTCGGCGATCCCTCGGGCCGGGATGAATCGCGAAAAATCCTGACGCTGGAGCAGATCGAGGAGAACAAGGCCGGCATCCAGAAGACCTTCGCGCGCTTCCTGGAGTTCGGCGAGAGCGGCAACGACGCCCGCATGGTCGACAATGCCGAGTGGCTGACCAAGCTCAACTACATCGAGATGCTGCGCGACATCGGCCGGCATTTCTCGGTCAACCGCATGATGTCGATGGACAGCGTGCGGATGCGCCTGGAGCGCGACCAGGAACTCTCGTTCCTGGAGTTCAACTACATGATCCTCCAGTCCTACGATTTCGTGGAGCTGAACCGCCGCTACGGCTGCATCCTGCAGATGGGCGGCTCGGACCAGTGGGGCAACATCGTCAACGGCATCGATCTCGGTCGCCGTCTCGGCACGCCCCAGCTCTACGGCATCACCTGCCCGCTCCTGACGACGGCGTCCGGCGCCAAGATGGGCAAGACCGCCGCCGGCGCCGTCTGGCTCGATGCCGGGATGCTCTCGCCTTACGATTACTGGCAGTTCTGGCGGAACACCGAGGATGCCGACGTCGAGCGCTTCCTGAAGCTGTTCACGCTGCTGCCGCTCGACCAGATCGCGGAGCTCGCCGGCCGCGGGGGGGCTGCGATCAACGAGGCCAAGAAGGTGCTGGCCACCGAGGCCACCGCCCTGATGCACGGCCGCGAGGCGGCGGAGGCCGCCGCCGAGACCGCGCGGAAAACCTTCGTGGAGGGGGCGCTCGCCGCGGATCTCCCGAGCGTCACGGTGCCGCGCGCGAGCCTGGAGGCCGGGCTCGGCGTGCTCACCGCCTTCGGGCCGGAGCACGCCCGGCTCGTGCCCTCGACCAGCGAGGCGCGGCGCCAGATCAAGGGCGGCGGGCTCAAGGTCAACGACGTGGCCGTCGCCGACGAGAAGGCGGTGCTCACCCTCGCCGACCTGACCCCGGAGGGCGTGATCAAGCTCTCCTTCGGGCGCAAGCGCCACGTGCTGCTCAAGGCGGAGTGATCCGGGTGCTGGAAAAGCCGGCTGCCCGTGCGGCCAAGCTACGGACAAGGGGCGCGTCTTCCGGCATAGTGCCGCCAGACCGGCCCGCGGCCGGAAGCCGTGACGGAGATCCCACGTGACCCTTCGAGCCCGACACGTCCTGGCCGCCGGCCTCCTCGCCCTGGGATGCGCCGGCCCGGCGACGGCGCAGCCGGTGATCTACTACGCGCCCGACGCGCCGACCGTGCTGCAGACCGACCAGGCCGGGCGGGTGATCGTGCCGCCGACCCGGCCCGACCTCGCGGTGCCGCCGGTGCCGGTGCCGCAGGTGATGAACGGCGGCGGCTTCGGCCTGACCGGGTTCGACTACTACAACGACGAGTTCAGCGAGAGCCGGTTCGGCGCGCGCAAGCGCCCGAAGGTCTTCGTGCTGGCGCCTGCCCCGATCGACCCGGCTTGGCGCTACTGAACCCACGTGGTCTCAGGGCTCTGCCCTGAGCACCCTCCAGAGGGCCGGCGGCCCTCTGGACTCCCCGCGCGAACGTGCTGCCCTCAGCGGCTCTTCTGGTAGAGCTTGCTCGCGATCTCGAAGATCTCCTGGGGCGCGTAGTCCGGCGCGAACGCGCCGTAATTGCCGTCGAGCTCGGGGATCTTGCCGCCCTCCGGCGGCCCGTCCACGATCTCGAGATTGCCCGGCGGGTCGCCCGGCAGCGCCACCTCGTCGTTCGACCAGACGCCCGCCATCTCCGGATAATCCGGCGAGCCGAAGGTGTAGAGCCGGCGGTGCGAGCCCTCCTGCAGGTACTTCTGGCACTCGGGGATCTTGTCGAGCACGATGTTCGGGGTCGGCAGCATCTTCTCGATCTCGACGCCGGTGAGCTTCTTCAGCGCCAGCGCGTAGGCGTGGGCGTGGACCGAGCCCCGCACCAAGAGGTAGCCGCAGACCTCGCGCCCGGTCGGGTCCTTCAAGGTCTCGTAGACGCGCAGCTTGTGCAGGCGGGCGCCGCACTCGAGATGGAAGTTGTGCAGGAGGTCGATGATCAGGTTGCCCGAGGTCGTCACCATGTCGGCGTTCCACGACTGGGCGTTGGAATTGACCGGCGTGGCGCCGCCCCCTTGCGAGAAGAAGGCGCCGGCCAGCCGCACGTCCTGCATCTCGTTGAACGGCGCCTTCGAGATGTCGACGTTCTCGGTGTCGTCGCCCGGGCCGTTGTTGAGCATGGCCACGCCCGTCGAAACCAGCTCCACATGGCCGAGCTCTTCCGTGAAGATGCTCGACACGAGGCTGTAGAACGGACGCAACTTCGACTTGTTACGAAAGTTGAAACTCTGGAACATGTAGTTCCCGAGCGTCGACATCTCGCCGTACTTGCCGCCCAGCAGTTCCTGCAGGGCCGCTGCGGCGTTGGGATCGGGACGCTTCGGCGTGGGAAGTTCGGCCTGGAGACGGTCGAGGCGCATAAACATGGGTTAGGCCCTCCTGATCGGCACTGGGATGCCGGAAGGGCTACCGTGGGTCTTTGGCTATGTTCCTGATTCGCGATCAGGTTGTCCGGCCGCGGGTCCGTTTGCCGCAGCCGGGTCGGTTCGCAGGTGGGCCCTAGATGTGCGCTCAGGCCCGCAGGGCCGCGTCCAGATCCTCGATCAGGTCGTCCGCATCCTCCAGGCCGATCGAGAGGCGGACCACCTCCGGCCCGGCACCCGCCGCGCTCTTCTGCGCGTCGGTGAGCTGGCGGTGCGTGGTCGAGGCCGGGTGGATCACCAGCGAGCGCGTGTCGCCGATATTGGCCAGATGCGAGAAGAGCTGCAGGTTCGAGACGAGCTTGACGCCCGCCTCGTAGCCGCCCTTCAGGCCGAGGGTGAAGACCGCGCCCGCCCCCTTGGGCGTGTAGCGTTGCGCCAGCGCGTGGTAGCGGTCTTCGGGCAGGCCCGGATAGCTGACCCAGGCGACCGCCTCGTGCCGGCTCAGGAAGGTCGCGACCTTGAGGGCGTTGTCCACGTGGCGCTGCATCCGGAGCGGCAGGGTCTCGATGCCGTTGAGGATCAGGAAGGCGTTGAAGGGCGAGAGCGCCGGCCCGAGGTCGCGCAGGCCCAGCACCCGCACCGCGATGGCGAAGCCGAAATTGCCGAAGGTCTCCGAGAGCACCATGCCGGCATATTCCGGCCGCGGCTGGCTCAGCATGGGGTAGCGCGCGTCGCCCGCCCAGTTGAACGTGCCGCCGTCCACGATCAGGCCGCCGATCGAGTTGCCGTGGCCGCCGAGGAACTTGGTCGCCGAGTGCACCACGATGTCGGCCCCGTGCTCGAAGGGCCGGATCAGGTACGGGGTCGCCATGGTGTTGTCGACGACGAGCGGGATGTTGTGGCGCTTGGCCACCTCCGAGAGCGCTCGGATGTCGGTGATGACGCCGCCGGGATTGGCGATGCTCTCACAGAAAATCGCCTTGGTGCGAGGCGTGATCGCCGCCTCGAAGGAGGCGGGGTCGTCGGCATCCGCCCAGGCGACCTCCCAGCCGAAGTTCTTGTAGGAGTGGTTGAACTGGTTGATCGAGCCGCCGTAGAGCTTGTTGGCGGCCACGAACTGGTCGCCCGGCTGCATCAGGGCGTGCATGGTCAGGAACTCGGCGGCGTGGCCCGAGGCGACGGCGACCGCCGCGGTGCCGCCCTCCAGCGCCGCGATGCGCTCCTCCAGCACGGCGTTCGTCGGGTTGGTGATCCGCGAGTAGATGTTGCCGAAGGCCTGGAGCCCGAACAGCGAGGCGGCGTGGTCCACGTCCTCGAAGACGAAGCTCGCGGTCTGGTAGATCGGCGTCGCCCGCGCGCCGGTCGTCGCGTCCGGCGCGGCGCCCGCGTGGATCGCCAGGGTTTCGAAGCCGGGCTGCCGGTCGCTCATCGCAAAGTCTCCTGAGGCCCGAAGAGGCGCGTTATCCCGCCGTGTACGCCCGGGCGGGAGGGCGGGGCAAGGCTCGGACGCGTCCGGCACACGGCGCGCAGGGCAGGTTCGCGTCGCCGATGTTGCGTTGCGAAGATCGCGCACCTATCGGTGCGACCGGATTCCCCGATCGCTGCCGGCCGGATAGGGCCGGGCCGCCGCGAGACGCCCTGATGACCGCCGACCAGCTCTCCGAGAAGCTCTCCCTCCCCAAGGACCGGATCCGCGTCCTTCTTCTGGAGGGGATCAACGACAGCGCGGTCGCGCTGATGCAGGCGTCTGGCTACACGAACCTGGTGCGTCTGCCGAAGGCCCTGGACCGGGAGGCGCTGCACGAGGCGATCCGGGGCGTGCACATCCTGGGCATCCGCTCGCGCACCCAGCTCGACGAGGCGGCGTTCGCGGCCGCCGACCGGCTGCTGGCGGTGGGCTGCTTCTCGGTGGGCACCAACCAGGTCGATCTGGCGGCCGCGCGCGCCCGCGGCATCCCGGTCTTCAACGCGCCCTTCTCCAACACCCGTTCGGTGGCCGAACTCGTCATCGGCGAGATCGTGATGCTGCTCCGCCGCATCACGCCGCGCTCGGTGGGCGCGCATGCGGGCGAGTGGGACAAGTCGGCCACGGGCTCGGTGGAGGTGCGCGGCAAGACGCTCGGCATCGTGGGCTACGGCAACATCGGCACGCAGCTCTCGACGCTGGCCGAGGCCATGGGCATGCGGGTGATCTTCTACGACCACACGGACAAGCTGCGCCACGGCAACACCGAGCCGACCGAGAGCTTGGGCGATCTGCTGGCGCAGGCGGACGTGGTCTCGCTGCACGTGCCGGAGACCGACGCCACGGCCAACATGATCGGGGC
>NZ_BPQM01000134.1 GCF_022179245.1 Methylobacterium gregans | reverse complement strand
CCGCAGCCGATGTCGAGCACCTCCGCGTCCGGTGTCAGACCCGCGGCCTCGAACAGCGCGTCGGTCAGCGGCGCGAAGACCGTGTCGAGCACGGCCTGGTTGCGGGCCCAGCGCTGGCCGACCTCGCCGTTCCAGTACGCGGCCTGGCTGATGCCGTCGGCCATCGCGCTCCCCCTCCGACCTTGGTCAGGCGATCCTCGGCCCGATCGCGCCGGGCCGCAAGGCTGGAGCGCGCTCCGCCGAAGTGGACGCCGGTTCGGCGCAAGAGAGCGCGTCGAAACAAGGGCTCTAGAGCCCCAGCGCGCCGCCGTCCGAGCGCGGATCGTGCGTCGCCGCGATCCGGCCGTCGCGCGGGTCGCGCACCAGCATGCCGGCGTGGCCGAGCGAGTCGGTGTAGGGAAATCCGAGCTCCTCGATCTCGTGGCCGAGGCGGCGCAGCGCCGCGATGCAGCCGGGATCGAAACGGTTCTCCACCTTCACGCTGAGGGAGGGCGCGCCCCAGGTGCGCCCGTAGAGGAGGCGTGGCGCGTCTACGGCGTCGGCAACCGACATTCCGTAATCGGCGTATCGCGAAAAAATCTGGGCCTGGAATTGCGGCTGCCCGTCGCCGCCCATGCTGCCGTAGCTCATCACCCGGCCGTCGTCGAAGCAGGCGAGCGCGGGGATCAGCGTGTGGAACGGGCGCCGGCCCGGCTCCAGCGGGTTCACGGCGTCCGGATCGAGGGAGAAGGACATGCCGCGGTTCTGCCAGCACAGCCCGGTCGCGGGCAGCACCGTGCCGGAGCCGTACTCCCAGTAGACCGACTGGATGTAGGAGACGGCGAGGCCCTCGCCGTCGATCGCCCCCATCCAGACCGTGTCGCCGTGGCCGGGCCGGGGCAGCGTCACGGTGGCCGCGCGCCGCATGTCGATCTGCGCCGCCTCGCGGGCAAGGCGCTCGGGGGTGAGGTAGGCCGCCGGATCGTGGCGCAGGCGGTCGAAATCGGTGACGACGCGGTCGCGGACCGCGAAGGCCCGCTTCGTCGCCTCGATCAGGCCGTGATAGTGGGCCGGCGTCTCGGGCTCGGCCACGTTCAGGCGGTCGAAGATGCCGAGGATCATCAGCGCGGCGAGCCCCTGGGTCGGGGGCGGGAAGTTGTAGAGCGTGGCGTCCCGCCGCCGGATCGACAGGGGCGCCCGCTCGGCGGGGGCGAAGCCCGCGAGGTCCGCCCGCGTGATCGGCGCGCCGAGGCGTTCGAGGTCGGCGGCGATCTCGCGGCCGACATCGCCGCGGTAGAAGTCGGAGAGGCCCGCATGGGCGAGCTGCTCCAGGGTCGCGGCGAGCTTCGGCAGCGCGCGGATCTCGCCGGCCGGAAAGGGCTTGCCCTCCTTCAGGAAGGTCGCTGCGAAGTTCGGGGCGTCGTGGAGCGTGTCGAGTTCCTGGGGCACGTAGCGCGCCTCCGAGGGCGAGACCGGCACGCCGCCCCGGGCCTGGGCGATCGCGTCGGCGAGCAGCGTCCCCAGCGGCAGTCGTCCGCCGAGCGCCCGCGACAGCTCGAGCGCGAGGCGCCAGCCGCCGACCGCGCCGGCCACCGTCACCATCGCGTCCGGGCCGCGGGCGGGGATCGCATCGTAGCCCCGCTCCCGGTAGCGGGCGATCGTCGCTTGGGCGCCCGCCGGACCGCAGGCCTCGAAGGCGCGCACGCGGCCGCCACGCTCGCGCACCAGCCAGAACCCGTCGCCGCCGAGGCCGTTCATGTGCGGGTAGACCACGGCGATCGAGGCCGCCATCGCGACCATCGCCTCGAGGGCGTTGCCGCCCTGCGCCAGCACGGTCTGGCCAGCCTGGGCCGCGAGGCTGTGGGGCGCGGCGACGGCGCCGTGGGCGAAGACGGGTGTCTCGGGCATCTCGTGTCCTAAGGGTGGGCATCGCACGGGTTAGAGGCGGGCACGCCGCCTGCAAAGCCCGGACCGTATCCGGGCGCAAACCGCAACCTTCAATTGTGGCCCACCGTGCCGCAGGCGGAACGCTTGGCGTCTCCTGCCTCTTTCCCGCGCATGGTGATCTTCGAATGGATCGTCGCCGTGCTGTTCGGCGCGGTCCTGCTCGCCGCGCTGGCCCGCCGCCTCGGCGCACCCTATCCGGCCTTCCTGGCGCTCGGCGGCGCGGCGCTCGCCTTTGTGCCCGGCGTGCCGGACCTCACCCTCGACCCGGAACTTGCGCTCGCGCTGTTCCTGGCGCCCGTCCTGCTCGATGCCGGCTACGACACCTCGCTGCGCGACCTGAAGGCGAACTGGCGGCCGATCGGCGGCCTGGCGCTGGGAGCGGTCGCGGCGACCACGGCGGCAGTCGCCCTCGTCACGCATCTGCTGATCCCCGGGATGCCGATCGCCGCCTGCATCGTGCTCGGCGCGATCGTGGCGCCGCCGGACGCCGTCGCGGCGCTCTCGGTTCTGCGGCACGTCACCCTGCCGCACCGGCTCACCACCATCCTGCGCGGCGAGAGCCTGCTCAACGATGCCGGCTCGCTCATGATCTACCGGCTCGGCGTGGCGGCGGCCGCCGCCGGCAGCTTCGATCCCGGCAAGGTGGCGCCGGCCTTCCTGCTCGGCGTGGTCGCCAGCCTGGTCGCCGGCCCGCTGCTCGCCCGCGTCTTCGTGATGATCGCCCCCCGCTTCCCCGACGCGGCGAGCGCCATCGTGATGCAGTTCGTCGCAGCGTTCGGGATCTGGCTCGTGGCCGAGCGGATGGAATTGTCCGGCGTGCTCACCGTGGTCAGCTTCGCGATCACGGTGGCGCGCTACAGCCCCGGCATCACCGCCCCGCGCACGCGCATCGTCTCCTACGCGGTCTGGGAGACGGCGGTCTTCGTGCTCAACGTCCTGGCCTTCGTGCTGGTCGGCCTGCAGATCGGTCCCATCCTCGACCGGCTCGCCGGGGACGAGCAGAGCCGTGCTCTGGTTCTCGCGGCGGCGGTCTTCGCCACCGTGATCGTGGTACGGCTGCTCTGGGTGCTGCCGGCCAACGGGCTGCGCGGGCGGGCCCGCGGGCGGGACAGCTCGACCGGCTTCAAACCCGCCCTCGCGATCTCCTGGGCCGGGATGCGCGGCATCGTCACCATCGCCACCGCGCTCGCCCTGCCGCACGACTTCCCCGAGCGCGACCTGATCCTGTTCACGGCCTTCTGCACGGTGCTCGGCACGCTGACGGTGCAGGGGCTGACGCTTAAGCCGCTGCTGCGCCGGCTGGGTCTGGAGGACGATGACCCGGTGGGCATCGAGACGGGGCAGGCGCGGGCAGAGGCCTACGCCGCCGCCCTCGACAGCCTGAAGGAGACGGGCGAGGACGGCGCCGCCGAAGCGCTGCGGGCCGAGTTCGCGGCGGCGCTCGCGGAGGCCGAGAGCCACGAGCAGGGCATCGCGCCGGAATCGCTGCCCGCGGACGCCGCCCGGCGGCGCGCCATCGCGGCGGCCCGCGACACGGTGCTGCGCCTGCGCCGGGAAGGGCGCATCGGCGACGACGCCTATTATCGGCTGGAGGAGGAGTTCGACTGGGCCGAGCTCAATGCGACGCCGCGGGCCGAGGCGTGAGAGGGGGCATGATCAGTCGGGCATAGGCCGCCTCCGGCGCGCCGTAGCTGCCGTGGGTCAGCGCCTCAAGGCCGCCGCGGTCGAGGATCAGCACGCGCTTGCGCCGGTTGCGGATGAGGGCTGCCCCCTCCAGGCTCTGCAGCGCCAGGGTGACGCCCGCCCGCTGCACGCCCAGCATTATCGACAGGAACTCGTGGGTGAGGGCGAGCTCGTCGTCCTCGACCCGGTCGTGGCACATCAGCAGCCAGCGCGCGAGGCGGCTCTCCAGGTTCAGCGCTGCGTGCGCGTAGGCGGTCTCGCCGACCTGGAGCAGCTGGGTCTGAACATAGGCGAGGAGCGTCGTCCGCAAGCTCGCACTCTCGTCCGCCGCCGCGCGGAGCGCCGGGGTCGCGACGGCAAGGCCGGAGCCCGCCATCTGCACCACCTGGGTCTGCGAGGTCACCGCATCCGCGAGGAGTACGGGCGCGGCGCCCACAAAACCCTCGCGGCCCACGAGCCCGATCTCGACGCGCTGCTGACCGTGCGTGGTCGCGACCGAGACGAAGCCGGCCTCCGGGAAGACGCAGACCGTGATCGGAGCGTTCGGCGCGATCAGCGGATACCCGAGCGGGAGCGCGATGGGCCGCAGATGCGGCGCGAGGCGCGCGAAGGCGGCCGGATCGAGCGCGCGCAGCAGCCGGTTGCTGACCTCTGATTGACGCGGTATCGCGGTCTCATCCCCACCGTGTGCGGAGCTGATCACAGGCATCACGTTTCGGTAATCTTGATCTGGTGCGTGTGACCTCACTACGGACAGCATCCGTCGAGGCCGGAATTCACTAGCAGAGCGAAATATTCATGAACTAATCCATGTTAAGACTTGAGCGCCTGTCCTCATTGTTTCGGGGGCGCCTTTCTGTGCGGTATCGAACAAAACGGTTCCTGCCACTGGTGCAGCCCAGTTGGCCTTCCTACAACCGCTGGATGAAGTTGGGCGGGTTCAGAGAGGGAAAGCACGGGGCCGGACCGGCGTGGCGCGCCGCGTTCGGAGACCGAATTCCGGCAGGCGGTCCCGAGATCCCGGACGCATGAGACCGTCGTTCGGTACAGGGCGGCCCCGCTGGGGCCCACGCGGTCGCGGCCCGAGCCGCTCCGGAACCGCAGGGGGCGCGTCGTGATGGACGCGTTCCCCGGCGATCTGCCGGCCCCGCGCCTCGCCCCGGAGACGGACGCCGCCGACATGCTGGCGCGCAAGCTCGGCGGCTTCGTCGATCTCGATGCCGCCGACCGGGCCGTACTGGAGCGGGTCTGCGGGCGGGCGCGCCGTTATGCCGGGCAGACCGACCTGCTGCGGCAGGGCGAGGTACCGGACGCGGTGATCGCGGTGTTGCGCGGCTTCGTCTGCCGCGGCCGTCACCGGCCGAACGGCGCCTGCCAGATCCTCGCCTATCTTTTGCCAGGCGACATCTGCGGTCCCGATTTCAGCGATCTGCGGCCGATGGACCACGTGGTGACCACGCTCTCGGCCTGCCTCGTCGCGCGCATCCCGCGCGAGGTCTTCCTGGCCATGATCGACCGGCATCCCAACATCGCGCGGGCGCTGCGCATCGCGCGCAGCGTCGACGAGGCGGTCGCGCGGGAATGGCTCGTCAGCGTCGGACGCCGCTCCGCACGCGAGCGTCTCGCGCACCTGTTCTGCGAGCTGTCGGTGCGGCTCGGGGCGGTCGGCCTCGCGGGCGCGGACGGCTACGAGCTGCCGCTGACACAGGTGGCGCTCTCCGACACCGTGGCGCTCACCAGCGTCCACGTGAACCGCACCCTGCGGGAGATGCGGCGCGACGGACTGATCGAACTGAAGGGGCGGCGCCTCCTCATCCTCGACGCGGAGCGGCTGCGGGCGGAGGCCGAGTTCGACGCCGCCTATCTGCGGCAGGCGGGCCCGCCCGCGCACAGGAACGAGGGGGGCTGATGCCGCGCTTCTTCATCGACACCGACGACGGCGACCGGCTCGACCGGGACGAGGAGGGCTACGACCTCTCCGACAGCGCCGCCGCGCGCATCGAGGCGATCGGCGCCCTGCCGGACCTCGCGCGCTCGCAGATCCCGGACGGAGACCGGCGCATCTTCACGGTCCGGGTGCGCGATGCGGACGGCACGCCGGTCTACGAGGCTACCCTGACCCTGGAAGGGCGCTGGCTCGAGCCGGCGCGGGTGGCCGAGACCTGAGCGATCAAGGGGCCGAAGGGGCCTGGAGGCGCGCTCCAGCGCTCAGCCCCGGGCCGCCAGCCGCGCCTCGATCGCGTTCCAGACCGCGACCGCGAGATCCGGGCCGCCAAGGCGGCGGATCGCCCGGATGCCGGTCGGCGAGGTCACGTTGATCTCGGTGAGGTGCCCGTCGATCACGTCGATGCCGACGAGAATCAGGCCGCGCCGCTTGAGCTCCGGCCCGATCATTGCGCAGATCTCGCGCTCGCGCTCGGTCAAGTCCGAGGCCGCGGCCGCCCCGCCCCGCACCATGTTGGAGCGGATGTCGTTCTGCGCCGGCACCCGGTTGATCGCGCCCATCGGCTCGCCGTCGACCAGGATGATGCGCTTGTCGCCCTCGGTGATCCGCTCCAGGAAACGCTGCACCACCCAGGCCTCCCGGAACGTCGCGGCGAAGAGGTCGTACATCGAGCCGAAATTCGGGTCGGTCTCCGAGACGCGGAACACTGCCGCACCCCCGTGGCCGTGCAGCGGCTTCATGACGATCGTGCCGTGCTCGCGCCGGAACGCCTCGATCTCCGCCTTGTCCCGGGTGATCAGCGTCGGGGGCATCAGCTCGGGGAAGTCGAGGACGAAGAGCTTCTCCGGCGCGTTGCGCACCTCGGCGGGGTTGTTCACCACCAGCGTCTTCGGGTGGATCCGCTCCAGCATGTGGGTGGCCGTAACGTAGGCCATGTCGAAGGGCGGGTCCTGGCGCATCAGCACCACGTCGACCTCGGAGAGGTCGATGCGCTCGATTGCCCCGAGCGTGGCGTGGGCGCCCTCGACGTCCTGCACGGTAAGCGGCTCGACCCGGGCGGTGACGCGCCGTCCCTGCAGCGAGAGCCGGTCGGGCGTGTAGTAGAGCAGGCGGTGGCCGCGGGCCTGCGCCTCAAGCAGCAGGGCGAAGGTGGTGTCCCCGGCGATCCGGATCGCCTGGATCGGGTCCATCTGGACCGCCACGGTGAGCGCCATGTCGGGGCCTTGTCGGTTTGTCCGCCACGGGAGGCGGGAACGGAGGAGGCCGCCTGCATACGCCCTCCGCCGCCGTAGGGGCTACCGGATTCGTGGACGGTTTCGTGGGCTCTCCCGCCGCCTTGCGGCCGGGGGATATCAGGCCGCGGCGTTCCCGCCGCGACCGTGGGGATGGGCGGGCTCTCGAACCGCCGCTCTCAATCCTCGGGCATCGATTTGCCGCCGGTGCGCCGGTCGTAGTCGCCGATCGCGGCGCGGCACTCCGGCGAGAGGCGCTTGCGGTTGCGCGTCATGCAGCGCTCGGCGTCCGGGCTGTTCGGATCGACGCCGACGCAGAGGCGGAAATAATCGTTCGCGCAGCCGAGCTGCAGGCCCTGGTCCTCGCGCTGGGCCGCGGCCGGACCCGCCGTAACGGCGGCGAGGGCGAGACCGAGGGACAGGATCGCGAGGGAAGCGGGCCGGCGCCGTGCCGTGCGCGTGAGGGTTGCCGTGTCCAGTCGCATCCAGCCGTGTCCTTGTCTGTCCATCCCGAAGCGTCGTTCGCGCGTGGCCCGGCATATCGGGCCGCGCCGCCGCTAGGCAAGCGCCGGGACCTGCGACGGTTCCGTGCCGTCGCTGCCGGGCCGCCCGCGCGGGCGATCTGGATTTCGATCGAGAAGTCCGGCGAGAAGAAGGCCACTGCACCGAGCGGAGCGCGCACAAGAAAATGGCCCCACCGGTCAAGGGGCAGGGCCAAGTCAAGGGAGGAAATGCCCGCCATGGGCGCGAAACGTTACGCAAGACCCGCGCCAGTTCCGAGGTTGGCGGCGTCAAGGCTCCGTTAACCATCCCGTGCTGATCTTCCCCGCGACGATCCGACAGGCCTGACCCCTTGCCGACGCCCCTTCGGGAGGACCCGGGCGGACAGCCTCGAAGCCGACAGGTGCCCCGATGCAGCTCTCGACCTACCTCGCCCCACCCCCGACGCCGCTGCGCGCCGCCAACGAGGCCGTGCCCGGCCCTGAGCCGCTGCGCGACGCCCGGCCCGACGCCGCTGTGCTGCCGTTCCGGCCGCTCGCGCGCCGACACCGCCGCCTGGCCGAGACGCACGAGCGCCGCGGCGAGATCCTGCTCTTCCTCGGCGTGCGCTACAGCCGCGCCTCCTGAAACCGACGAACGGGACCGCTCCCATGGACAGGGCGTACCGGATCCGGGACCGCCTGCGCCGCAGCGTCGCAGGGCGGCCCGCGCGCGCGCTGCTGCTGCCCGTGCTCCTGCTCGCGGCCTGCGCCCAGGAGGGCGATTTCGGCCGCCCCAAGGCTGGGGCCTGGAACAGCCTCGTCGCGACCACCGGGACGCTGGCTGCCCGCGAGCGCGGCGAGAGCGCCGCGCTGCTGCCGCTCACCGATGACGAGCGCCTGCTGCGCGACCGCGCTTGGCGCTTCCTGATGCCGGCCGCGCCCGAACAGGCGTTTCGCGACGTGCTGGGAAATCTGAGCCGGACGCGGGTTCTGCCGCCCGGCCTGTTCGTGCGGGACGTGGCCGCCTACCACGACGGGCTGGTGGCCGCGCCGACGCGCTCGCAGGTGCCGCTCTACCGGAGGCTCGCCGAGGATGCGGGCGCCGATGCGCGCTTGATCCCGGCCTTCGCCGCCACCGCGTCGCTCGTTATCGCAGCGGACGGGCGCCGCCTCGCCGGCTTGCCCTTCGCCCGCACCCTCGACGACTGGGACGTGCGGCAGGCCGCCATACGGGTCGCCGAGAACCGCTGCCTGATCGCCTGGGTGCGCCTGGAGACGGGCGCGCGGGTGGGGCGCTACCGCTACGCCCTGGAGCACCTCTTTGCGGCGCTGCCCGCTAACGACGGTGTCCAGGCGGAGCGCGCCATCGCGGTGCTGGCGGAGCGGCGAGCCCTGCTCGAACCGCTCCTGCCCCCGGACGCCGCGCTCCGATGCGGGCTCGCGCCGGACGAGGCGGTCGCCGCCGCCCCGGCGCTCGTCGTGAAGGATTGAGGCCCGGATCGGGCCGGATCGGGCGGCCTCAGCCGCGCTTGCCGCCCTTCGGGTTCTGGGTCGCTTGGTAGGCGTCGATCGCCCGGCGGCAGTTCTCCGACAGCGACTTCCAGTTCTTCTCGAAGCAGACGTCCAGGGCCGGATCCTCGGGCGCGAGGTTGCCGCAGTAGTTCAGGTAGTCCCCGGTGCAGTACTTCTTCAGCGTCTCGTTGCCGCGCCGCGTCTGCTGTGCCTGCTCCGCGGCGGCGGGCAGGCTGACGGCGGCGACGCCGAGCGCGAGGGCGAGGGTCGTCAGCTTCAGGGCCATGGTGGCTCGTTCCATCTCGATTGCCGGAGGATGACGCTCCGATGATGCCTTTGCGTGGTCGAAACAAGGCGTCGCGTGCGCGATTCTGCACGCGGAAAGCCTATGACGGGGCGTAGCGTTCCGGATCGTATCGGGGAAGCCGCGTGGACCGGCGATGAGCCTGGCCATGAGCCCAGTCATGAGCCCTCCGAGTTCAGCCGCGCGCGGCCGAGAAGGCGCCGGCCACGGGCAGCCGTTCCTGGGCGGGCGCCAGACTGTCGGCCAATTCCGCGATGCGGGTGCGCAACTCCGCGTTCTCGCGCTCGACCACGCTCTCGCGCGCCGACAGCGCCTGGGCGAGGGCGTCCTCTGCGGCGGAGAGACGGGCCAGCAGCACCGCCCGCTCTCCGGGCTCGTCCGCGGAATCCGGAGCGTCCGCGGGACGCGCCCGGCGGGCGGCGAGCAGGCTGTCGAGCAGGTCGGCATGCGCCTCCTCCAGGGCCCGCAGGGTGGCGAGGCTCGCAGCACACTCGCCCAGCGCGGTCTCCAGCGCGCCCTCCAGCCGGGCCTTTTGCGCCAGCCCCTCCGCCACCTCGCCCTCGCGCCGCGTGAGGTCGCGGGCGAGCCGGGCGGCCTCCATGGTGCGCGCGCCGATGGCCGCCATGTCGGCCTGACGTCGTGCCCGCACCGTCTCGACCGTGCGCTCGAGCCGCCGCTGCTGGACCGCGAAGCGGGCGCGCAGGAAGTCGCGCTCGGCCGCGATCTCGGCAGGGGCGAGCGGCACCAGCGCCTCGGCCCGGCGCCGGGCGAGGCGCGCCGCGCGGGCGTTCAGCACCGGCAGGAGCAGGAGTCCGCCGAGGCTCGCGGCCAGAAAGCCGAGAGCGAAGATCATCAGGGTTTCGATCACGCGTGGAACCGCTCGACGACCGGGTCCCGCCGGACCCGCCACATACGTCCCCCCATACTAGAGAAGGGCGCGCGCCCGGGCCAGCCCGCCGGACGACTCCCGGTTGTGGGCGCCCTCGCGCGGGACGGGATCAGAACGGGTTCCAGGTCGGCTGGTCGGTGAACTTGAGATAGCCGACATTGATGCCGAGCCGGGCGCCGACGCCGCTGCGGATCGGCACCACCACGACGTCGTCGTTGACGACCGCCGTCATGCCGAAGCCGCCGATGAAGTAGGCCGAGCCGTTTACGCCCCCATAGCGCCGGTAGAGGCTGCGCACGGAGGGCAGGTTGTAGACCAGCATCATGGTGCGGGCGCCGTCGCCGCCGACGTCGAAGCCGAGGGAGGGGCCCTGCCAGTAGACGCGCCGCTGACCGGCATTGCGGGTGTAGAGCGTGCCCTCGCCGTAGCGCACGCCGCCCACGATGGCGCCGGAGGCCTCCTGGCCCAGGATGTAGCCGTTCGGCTGGCCCCAGCGCCGGGTCGCCTCCTCGACGGTCAGCGCGAGCCCGCGCGAGACCGAGCCGAAGAAGCGGTGGCCGTTGTCGATGATCTCGCCGGGGCGGAAGGCTTCGGGCATGCCGTCGCCCGCGGCGCCGCGACCCTGCGCCGCGGCCAGTCCGGTGCCGGCGAGCACGAGGCCCGCGGCGAGGGCCGCCATACGTCCGAGCGTCCGGCGTCGGGCCGCGCTGTGGGGATTGGCTGCCGTCATGGATCCTCCTCCGCCGATCGTTGCGGCTCCTCGCGTCGTGATTCGGCGCCATGAATGCGGCAAACCGGGGGTGCGCGAGCGAACCGGGCCGCGCGGCACCGTGCGGCAGTAGAACGGCGACATGGTTAACGGGACGTAACCTCCGATCGCCGGGCCGCCCGATGCGCGCGAGCGGGCCGCGGTGCGGTGGTTCGAGCTCCGCCGAACCGTGATCGCCGGCATCATCGGAGCGAGGTGCTGATCCTGAGGGCCGTTGACCCGTCTGACGGCTTGCCCTCTACAGGATCACGGATCCCGCCGGCAGGGCACGCGACACCGAGCCGATGCGGCAGGGACCGGCGAGCTTCGGGCGGGGCTTGCCGCCGTCGCCTTCGCTGATGCGTGCCGAGGATCGGGGCATCCGGCCTGGAAATGCGTGTTCCATGATCTTGCGGACAAGGCCGCGCGCCGAACCCTGTCCTGACAGGGCGATGGGCCCGACACGCCGTGAACTGTGGCTGCTGACCCTCCTGCCCCTGGGCCCGGCCTGCGCCCCGGGCGTTGCCGGCTCCCCGGCCGAAGACCCTGCCGCGATCCTGGCGCTGCGCGGCTACGACGCGGTGAGCTACTTCCTGCCCGGCGGCCCGCGGGCCGGTGACGCGCGATTCGAGCTGTCCTGGGGCGGACGGGCGTGGCGCTTCGCGAGCGCGGGCAACCGCGCCGCCTTCGCGGCCGGGCCTGAGGCCTACGCGCCGCGTCTCGACGGCCACGACCCGGTCGGCGTGCTCGACGGGCGCCTCGTCGACACCGACCCGCTGGTCTTCGCGCTGCTCGGGGGCCGGCTCTACCTGTTCCGCGACGCGGAGCGCCGAGCGCGGCTCATTGCGGATCCGGGCCTCGCCGACCGGGCCGAAGCGCGCTGGCCGGATCTCGCGCGGCTCATCGAGCCGCTGCCGCGCTCGTTGCCGCGCTCGTTGCCCTGATGGGCAGGGCGATGCGCCCGGCGAGGCGCGGGTCGCCGAGCGCCGCGAAGGCACCGTTGCGGTAGCCGGCCGCGTGGCGCCCGTAGGTGAGCGGACCGCCCCCGGGCGTCACCACGCAGCCGCCCGCCATCGTCACGATATGGTCGCCCGCGGCCGTGTCCCACTCCATGGTCGGACCGCAGCGCACGTAGAGGTCGGCCTCGCCCGCCGCGACGAGCCCGAACTTGACCGCCGAGCCGACCGGGTGCTGCGCGGCCACCGGCAGGGATGCGAGGCAGGCATCGGTTTCTGGATCGCCGTGGCGTCGGCTGCCGAGGGCGACGAGGCCGCTCTCCGGCGCCGGCCGCGCCCGCACCGCGCGGGGCTCGCCGGGGCGCCCGTCCGCGATTCCCGCCTCGAAGGCCAGGGCGCCCGCGTACCAGATCCGCCCGAGGCCGGGGGCGGCGAGCGCAGCGGCGACCGGCCGCGTCCCGGCGATCAGCCCGATGCAGACGGCGTATTCGGGTGTGCCGGCCAGGAACTCGCGCGTGCCGTCCAGCGGGTCGACCAGGAAGAAGCGCGCGGCCGGCGGCCTGTCGTGGCAGGTCTCCTCGGCTACCGCCGGGACGTCCGGGAAGCTCTCGGCGAGCGCGGCCAGGATCAGCGCCTCGGCTTCCACGTCGGCGATGCTGGCGGGCGAGCCGTCCGGCTTCAGGCTGTGGCTGCAGCCACGGGCGTGGTGGTGGCGCAGGATTTCGCCCGCCGCGCAGGCGATCTCGGCGAGCCGCCGAGCGATCCGGTCGCGCTCCGTGCCGTCCATTACGTGCCCGCCCGTCTGCGTCATCGCGCCGTCATGCCCGACCCCGGTCCGGCTGTCGACCGGCTGCCGACCGGAGCGCGCCCGGAGGTCGGTCCGTAACGCTTTCCAAAGCCCTCGTCGGCATCTATCCCGGGCGGTTCACGGCCCGCGAGCCGAATCCGCCGGAACTTTTGAGAACGCCCGGAGCGTGCCATGACCACCGTGAACCTCGAAGCGCTCGATCTGTCCGCGCTGCTCTGCTCCCGCGTCTGTCACGACGTGATCAGCCCGGTCGGCGCCATCGTGAACGGCCTGGAGGTTCTGGAGGACGACCAGGACGAGTCGATGCGCGAATTCGCCCTCGACCTCATCCGCAAGAGCGCCCGGCAGGCCTCGGCACGGCTCCAGTTCGCCCGCATCGCCTTCGGGGCGGCGGGCTCGGCCGGCGCCTCGATCGACCTCGCCGACGCCGAGAAGGTCTCGCGCGGCATGTTCGCCGACGACAAGACCCAGCTCACCTGGAGCGCGCCGCAGGCTCTGTTCCCGAAGAACAAGGTCAAGCTGCTGCTCAACCTCGTGATGATCGCAACCGGCGCGATCCCGCGCGGCGGCCATATCGACGTCGCGGTGACCGGCGACGGCGAGGCGCCGCTGATCGTGCTCAAGGCCAAGGGCTCGCACGCCCGCATCCCGCCCCATGTCGAGGGCCTGATGGCCGGCACCTCCGAGACCGGCACCGTCGACGCGCACGGCATCCTCGCCTTCTACGCGGGCCTCGTGGCGCGCGCCGCCGCCATGGGCGTGACCTTCGCGATCGACGGCGACACGGTGACGATCCGCGCCGAGCCCGACGCCGCCGAGACGCCCGCCGAGACCGAGGCCACGCCGGAGGAGGATCGCCCCTCCGACAGCCCGTCGGACACCGCCCTCGCCTGAGCGCGCCGCGCCGCGGCTCTTCCCAGCGCTCTGCTCCTGGCAGGGTCATGCATCTCGGGCGGCCGTCGTGCTCTTCCTCCTCCCTTGAGGGAGAGGGGCGCGACGGCCGCATCCGGGAAGCCCTCGGCCTGAGGCTGGCCGAACCGCGGAAACCGGTTTCCGCCGCTCAATTGCAACGGAAACGGGAAATCATTCGGTTTCACACGCAGTATGCCCGTATTTCGGCGTCGAACGTTCCGAAGATCCGAGTTCAGCGTCTGGTTCTGTGTCCGGGCGAGCGTCGCATTGCGAGATTATTAACCACGTTTGGTCGTCTGGCGGCTGCGAAACCAATTCGAACCGCCCCCGATCTCCGTTTAACCGCCATCAATCTTTCTCGATCGCCTTCGGAGGTACCCCCAAGAAACCTTTTTCTAACCTGACGCGCTCAAGTTGGACCAGCACCGGCACTTGTGCGGGCAAACTCTGAGTATCGCCGATGGACGACCTGCTGCGTGAATTCCTGACCGAGAGCAGTGAGCATCTCGATACGGTCGATACCGAGTTGGTCCGGTTCGAGCAGGATCCCAACAACGAGACCATCCTGCGCAACATCTTCCGCCTGGTGCACACCATCAAGGGCACCTGCGGCTTTCTCGGCCTGCCCCGTCTGGAGGCCTTGGCGCACGCGGCCGAGACCCTGATGGGCCGCTTCCGCGACGGCATGCCGGCCACCGGCGCCTCCGTCACCCTGATCCTCGCGACCCTGGACCGGCTGAAGGCGATCCTGGCCGATCTGGAGATCGCCGGCACCGAGCCCGCCGGCTCCGACGACGACCTGATCGAGGCCCTCGACCGGATGTCCGCAGGCGAGATCCCGGCTGCCCAGACGCAAGCCCCTGTCGCCGCGCCGCCCCCGCCGCCCGAACCCGTCCTGCCGCCCCCCGTCGAGCGCGAGCTGAAGCCCGGCGAGGTCAGCCTGGACGATCTTGAGGCCGCCTTCCTGGCCGCGCCCGGGCCCGACGACGAGCCCGCAACCGTGCCTGCGCCGCTCCCGGTCCCCGCGGCCGCGCCGGTCCTGGCGGCCGCGCCGGCCTCCACGCCCGCACCGGTCGCCGCCGCTCCGGTCGCGGCTTCGGCGCCGGCTCCCGCGGCCGTCCAGAAGGCGGACGCCCCCGCGCCGGCCGCCACCGAGGGCGGCGAGGGCCTGGCCAAGGTCCAGACCATCCGGGTGAACGTCGACACGCTCGAGCACCTGATGACGATGGTCTCGGAACTGGTGCTGACCCGCAACCAGCTCCTCGAGATCGCCCGGCGCCACGAGGATTCGAGCTACAAGGTGCCGCTGCAGCGGCTCAGCCACGTCACCGCCGAGCTGCAGGAGGGCGTCATGAAGACGCGCATGCAGCCCATCGGCAACGCGTGGCAGAAGCTGCCGCGCGTGGTGCGCGACCTCTCGGCCGAACTCGGCAAGCAGATCGAGCTGGTCATGCTCGGCGCCGAGACCGAGCTCGACCGGCAGGTCCTCGACGTGATCAAGGACCCGCTCACCCACATGGTGCGCAACTCCGCCGATCACGGCCTGGAATCGACCGCCGCGCGCGTCGCCGCCGGCAAGCCCGCCCGCGGCACGATCCGGCTCGCCGCCTACCACGAGGGCGGCACGATCACGATCGAGATCGCCGATGACGGCAAGGGCCTCGATCTCGCCGCCATCCGCCGCAAGGCGGTGGAGCGGGGGCTCGCCAGCCAAGGCGACGTCGAGAAGATGACGGACGCCCAGGTCGCCAAGTTCATCTTCCACGCCGGCTTCTCGACGGCCGCCGCCGTCACCTCGGTCTCGGGCCGGGGCGTGGGCATGGACGTGGTCAAGACCAACATCGAGACCATCGGCGGCGTCATCGACATCAACACGCAGGCGGGCCGCGGCACCACCTTCACCATCAAGATCCCGCTGACGCTGGCCATCGTCGCGGCCCTCATCGTGCGGGCCGGCGAGAGCCGCTTCGCGGTGCCGCAGGTGGCGGTGCTGGAACTGGTGCGGGTCGATCCCACTGCCCCCCAGAAGATCGAGCGCATCAACGGCGCGCCGGTGCTGCGCCTGCGCGAGCGCCTGCTGCCGATCGTGACCCTGACGAGCCTGCTCGGGCAGGAGGCCGGCGAGGCCGAGACCCATTCGGGCTTCGTGGTGGTGGCCCAGGTCGGGCGCCAGCGCTTCGGCATCCTCGTCGACGAGGTCTTCCACACGGAGGAGATCGTCGTGAAGCCGATGTCCTCCAAGCTCCGGCACCTCTCGCTGTTTGCCGGCAACACGATCCTGGGCGATGGCGCCGTGGTGCTGATCGTCGACCCGAACGGCGTCGCCCGGCAGGTCAGCCAGAGCACGCAGGCCGGCGCGATCCCGGCCGAGATCGAGGCCGAGGAGGTCGAGGCCGGCGAGGCCAAGACGACGCTGCTCGTCTTCAAGGGCGGCAACGGCGCCTTCAAGGCGGTGCCGCTCTCCCTCGTCACACGCCTGGAGGAGATCGACGCCGCCAAGGTCGAGTGGCTCGGCGGCCGCCCGCTGATCCAGTATCGCGGCCGCCTGATGCCGCTGGTGGTCGCCGACGAGGCGATCCAGATCCGCACCGAGGGCACCCAGGCGCTGGTTGTCTTCTCGGACGGCGAGCGGGCGATGGGCCTCGTGGTCGACCAGATTGTCGACATCGTCGAGGAGCGTCTCGACATCGAGATCGCGGCCGAGCGCTCGGACCTGATCGGCTCGGCGGTGCTGCGGGGCCGGGCCACCGACATCATCAACATCGCCCACTTCCTGCCGCTCGCCTACGACGACTGGGCGCGGGGCTCGCGCCGCCCGACGAAGCTGTCGAAGACCCTGCTGCTCGTCGACGACTCGGCCTTCTTCCGCGACATGCTGACCCCGGTGCTGAAGGCTGCGGGCTTCGGCGTGATCACGGCGGACGGGGCCGAGCGGGCGCTGGCGATCCTCGCCGGCGAGACCCGGGTCGACGTGGTGGTGACGGATCTGGAGATGCCGGGCAGCACCGGCTTCGATCTCGTCGCGGCGATCCGCGGCGCCGGCCAGCCGATCGCCGGCCTGCCCGTGATCGGGCTCTCGTCCGCGGTCGGGGCCGAGACCGTCGACCGGGCGCGCCGCCTCGCGATCAGCGACCTTGTGGCCAAGTTCGACCGCAGCGGCCTGATCGCGGCGCTGGCCGAGATCGAGGCGCCCGCCCTCGCCCAGGCGGCCTGACCCGGTCAGCCGCGCCCACCCCCGTCACGCCCGTTCGGAACGGACTACCGCCATGATGAAGCCCGCCAACAGCAACGCCGCGGCCTCCGCCGCGGCCAAGGACGGCGCCACCCAGGAATTCGTCACCGTCTTCGTCGGCGAGACCATGTTCGGCCTCGCCATCAACCGGGTGCACGACGTGTTCATCCCCACCGGCATAACGCCGGTGCCGCTCGCGCCCCCGGAGATCGTCGGCCTGCTCAACCTGCGCGGGCGCGTCGTCACCGCGATCTGCCTGCGCCGCCGCCTCGGAATGCCGCGGGCGCAGACGCAAGGAGCCGGCATGGCGATCGGCCTGGAGCAGGCAGGCGAGACCTTCGGCCTCGTGGTCGACGGCGTCGGCGAGGTGCTGAAGCTCGGCCCCGACACGCACGAGGCGGTGCCGATCAACCTCGACGCGCGCTGGCGCAACCTCGCGCTCGGCGTGCATCGCCTCGACGGCAAGCTGCTCGTCATCCTCGACGTGGACGGCCTCCTCAGCTTCGGCGCCGAGCGCGCCGAGGCGAGCGCGGCCTGAGCGGGAGGCCGTCATGGGGACCACGCAGGGGACTGCTTTGGGAACAGCCTCGGAGATGACCGTGCCGACCTGCCTCATCGTCGACGATTCCGCTGTGATCCGGAAGGTCGCCCGCCGCATCGTGGAGACCCTCGGCTTCACGGCTGCAGAGGCCGAGGACGGGGCCGAGGGTCTCGAAGCCTGCCGGCAGGCGATGCCGGAGGCGATCCTGCTCGATTGGAACATGCCGAACGTGGACGGCTACAGTTTCCTGCAGGAGGTCCGGCGCATGCCGGACGGCGACCGGCCCAAGATCCTGTTCTGCACCACCGAGAACGATGTCGGGGCGATCGCCCGCGCGCTTCGCGCGGGGGCCGACGAGTACATCATGAAGCCGTTCGACCGTGACATCCTGACGGCCAAGCTCGAACAGGTGGGCGTGCTCCAGGCCGCCGCGGCCTGAGGCGTCCTCCGACTTGTCCTCCGAGGCGCGGCCCCGGGGCCCGGCCGCACCGGTTCCGCGAAGCACCCATCGAGACCCAGCCGTCCGCGCGCGGACGGCACGACCCAACGAACGACGCCCGGACACGCGCCCCGCAGGGAGGAGGCGCCCGGCCCGTCCTCAGCGACCCGTGATCGAGGCGTGAAACGATGCTGGCTGCCCCACTCAACCTCGCGCCGCGCGCGCCGCTCAAGGGGCCGGCCGGCGCTCCCGTCCCCGCTGGGCCGCAGCCCGCGCCGGGCCAGATCCGCGTGCTGATCGCCGACGATTCCGCCGTGGTGCGCGGGCTCGTCGCCCGCTGGATCGGGGAGGCCGGCTTCAACGTCGTCGGCACCGCCTCGAATGGCCGCATCGCGCTGGAGATGATGAGCCGCCACGACCCCGACGTGGTGCTGCTCGATATCGACATGCCGGAGCTCGACGGCACCGAGGCGCTGCCCCGGATGCTCGCCGCGAGCCCGACGCTGCAGGTCGTGATGATGTCGACGCTGACGACCCGCAACGCCGATATCTCGCTCAAATGCCTCGCGCTCGGCGCGGTGGACTACCTCGCCAAGCCCGAGAGCAACCGCGGCGTCACCACGTCGGACGCCTTCCGGGCGGAGCTCGTCGAGCGCGTGCGCCTGTTCGGCGCGGTGCGTGCTCGCGGGCGCCGGTCCGCCCCGGTCTCGGCCCCCGCCTTTCACGAGCCCGCCGCGCCGGCGCCCGCCCCGGCCGTGCCGGCCTCGCCGGCCGCCCCGGTCTCGCGCCTCTCCGCCCCCTTCACGCTGCGGCCGAAGGCGCGGCCGACCACGCCGCGCGTCCTGCTGATCGGCTCCTCGACCGGCGGTCCGCGGGCGGTCAACGAGGTGCTGGAGAAGATCGGGGCCGCGACGCTGCGGCGCCTGCCGACGCTGATCGTGCAGCACATGCCGCCGATCTTCACCGCGGTCTTCGCCGAGCATATCGCCGCCCGCGTCGGCCTCCCGGCCGCGGAGGGCAAGGCCGACGAGCCGCTCCAGCCCGGCCGCATCTACGTGGCGCCGGGCGGGCGCCATATGGGCCTCGTCGGCGGTGCCGGCCGCGAACCCGTGATCCGCCTCGACGACGGGCCCCCGGTGAACTTCTGCCGCCCGGCGGTCGACGTGCTGTTCAAGGACGCCGCCGCGATCTTCGGGCCCGCGACCGCCACGGTCATCCTCACCGGCATGGGCTCGGACGGCACCCATGGGGCGCGCGCCCTGGTCGATGCGGGCGGTCCCGTGCTCGCCCAGGACGAAGCGACCAGCACCGTCTGGGGCATGCCGGGCAGCGTCGCCAAGGCGGGCCTCGCCCAGGCCGTCCTGCCGCTGGCCGAGATCGGCCCGGCGCTCCGCAACCTGATCACGGGGCAGCCGGCATGACCGACAGCGATTTCGAGTTCCTGCGCGGCTTCCTCAAGCAGCGCTCCGGCCTCGCGATGACGGCGGAGAAGCGCTACCTTGTCGAGAGCCGGCTCGGCCCCGTCTGCCGCCGGTTCAACCTCGGCGAGCTGCGCGATCTCGTGGCCGTGCTGAAGCTCGGCCGCGACAGCGCGGCCGAGCGCGCCGTGGTCGAGGCGATGACCACGAACGAGACGTTCTTCTTCCGCGACCGGACGCCGTTCGACCTCTTCCGCGACGTATTGCTGCCGCAGGTGATCGCCCGCAATGCGGCACGGCGCCGGCTGCGGATCTGGTGCGCGGCGGCTTCGACGGGACAGGAGCCCTACTCGCTGGCGATGCTGCTCCAAGAGGCGGCGCCCCGCCTCGCCGGCTGGCAGGTCGAGATCGTGGCGACCGATCTCTCGACCGAGGTGATCGAGCGGGCGAAAGCCGGGACCTACAGCCATTTCGAGGTGCAGCGCGGGCTGCCCGTGCAGTGGCTGATCAAGCATTTCACGCAGGTCGGCGAGAACTGGCAGATCTCCCAGAGCCTCAGGGCGATGGTGGATTACAGGCAGCTCAACCTGCTGAACGCCTTCGACGGGCTCGGCCAGTTCGACGTGGTCTACTGCCGCAACGTGCTGATCTACTTCGACGCGCCGACCAAGGCCGACATCCTCAACCGGATCGCCGCCTGCCTCGCGCCCGAGGGGGCCCTGGTGCTCGGCGCCGCCGAGACCGTGATCGGCCTGACGGACCGGCTCCAGCCGAACCCCGAGCACCGTGGCGTCTACGGCCATCCGTCGCCCGGTCAGCGGACGTCCGCGCCGCCGTTCGCCGCGCCTCTCGCGGCTCCCGCCGCAATGCCGGTTCGGCCGGCCGCGGCGCCGATCCCGGCTCCGGCCTCCGCCCTGGCGCCGCTGCGCGCCGTGGCCGGGCGATAGGCGCCGCCCTGCCGCGGTCGCCCGACCGCGGCAGGGGAGGGGACGTTCGGGCGGCCGTACGGCGCCGCCCTGCGGCCGAGCCGGGCCCGAATCCTGTACGACCGTCTCAGCCGGTGTTCAGGTCGGCGGAACCAGTCTCTCCGTATCGGGCCACGGCACCGCGCCGCCGGCCCCGGACACGATCAGGAGAGCGCCCGTGCAGACCACGCAGCCCGCATCCCGTTCCCTCGGCCGCCGCGCTTTGGCGGCCCTCGCGCTCGCCGGCGCGCTCCTCGCGGCGGCGCCCGCCGCCCAGGCCGCGCCGCTCGCCGCCGCCCCGATCGAGGCAGCGGACGGCCTCACCCCTGTGCAGTACGGCTGGGGCCACCATCACCACCACCGCCCGCACTGGGGTCATCGCCACCATCACCACGGCTGGGGGCATCGCCACTGGGGTCACCGCCACCACGGCTGGGGGCACCGGCACGGGGGCCATCGTGACCACGGCTGGGGTCACCGGCGCCATTACGGCTACTGGTAGGCTGCCCCTGGCCGAGCGGGCCGGACTCAGCCGATCCGCTCCAGCACCGCGGCGCCCTCGGGCGCCGCCTCGCCCGAGCGGTAGGCGGCCCGCAGGGCCGCCTCCGCCCGGTCCGCCGCGTCCGCATCCGCCGCGTGGACGACACCGAGCAGGTCGCCGGCCTCGCCGGGCCGGGCGAGGTCGGTGAAGCCGACCCGCGGGTCGATCCCGTCCTCCGGCCGGGTCCGGCCGCCGCCGAGCCCGATCACCGCGAGTCCGATCTCCCGCGTCGCGATCCCGCTGACCGGTCCGTCCCGGCGCACCGCCCGCACCACGGGAGCGGCCGGCAGGTGCTTGGCCGGCCGCTCCAACAGGTCCGCCGGCCCGCCGAGCGCCGCGACCATCCGGCCGAATAGCTCCGCCGCCCGTCCCGAACCGAGCGCGTCCTCCAGGCGGTCCGAGGCCTTGGACGTCTCCGCGGCGAGCCCGCCCGCCACCAGCATCTCGGCGCCGAGCGCCAGGGTCACCGCGTGGAAGCGCGCTTCCCGCCGCCGCCCGGCGAGATAGTCGATGGCGTAGGCGACCTCGACGGCGTTGCCGGCCGCGGAGGCCAGCGGTGCGTCCATGTCGGTGACGAGCGCGACCGTGCGCAGGCCTGCCCCCGTCGCCACCCCGACGATGCTCTCGGCGAGGGCGCGGGCCTCCGGCATCCCCGCCATGAAGGCGCCCGAGCCGACCTTCACGTCCATGACGAGCCCGTCGAGCCCGGCCGCGAGCTTCTTCGAGAGGATCGAGGCGGTGATCAGGTCGAGGGATTCGACCGTGCCGGTGACGTCGCGGATCGCGTAGAGGCGCCGGTCGGCGGGCGCCAGTTCCGCCGTCTGCCCGATGATGGCGCAGCCGACCGCCCGCACCACGGCCTGGAAGCGCGCCAGCCCCGGCACCGCGTCGTAGCCCGGGATGCTGGCGAGCTTGTCCAGGGTGCCGCCCGTATGGCCGAGCCCCCGCCCCGAGATCATCGGGACGTAGCCGCCGCAGGCCGCCACCATCGCGGCGAGCGGCAGGCTCACCGTATCGCCGATGCCGCCGGTCGAGTGCTTGTCGAGTACGGGGCCGGGCAGGTCCCAGGCGAGCACGGTGCCGGACTCCGTCATCGCCCGGGTCAGCGCCACGCGCTCGGGCAGCGTCAGCCCGCGGAAGAACACCGCCATGCAGAAGGCGGCGGCCTGCCCCTCGGTCACGCGGCCCTCGGTCAGGCCCGCGACGAAGTCCGCGATCTCGGTCGCGTCCAGCCCGAGCCCGTCGCGCTTGCGCCGGATCGTCTCCTGGGGGAGCCTCACGCTGCCGCCTTCGCCGCCGTCAGCGCACCGTAGAGGCTGCTCGCTCCGAGCCGCATCGTCGCCGGTGAGACCCAGCCCGGTCCCATCAGCCGGTCGGCGAGCGCCAGATAGGTCGCGGCGTCGGCGACGCTGCGCAGGCCGCCCGAGACCTTGAGGCCGGCGGGCCGGCCGGACTCCCGGATCGCCGCCAGCATGGTCGCGGCGGCCTCGGGCGTGGCCGAGACCGGGCTCTTGCCGGTCGAGGTCTTGATGAAGTCCGCCCCCGCCTCCAGCGCCAGCCGGCTCGCGGCGGCGATCGTCCCGGGCTCGGCGAGGGTGCCCGTCTCCAGGATCACCTTGAGGCAGGCCGGGCCGCAGACCGCGCGCACGGCCTCGACCATCGCCCGCGCCGCCGCCTCGTCTCCGCGCAGAAGCGCGCGGTAGGGCAGGACGAGATCGATCTCCTGCGCGCCCTCCAGGAGCGTCGCGCGGGTCTCGGCGACGGTAGCCTCCACGTCCTCGCCGCCGGCCGGAAAGTTGACCACCGTGGCGATCCGCACCGCGCTCGTTCCCAGCCGCCGCCGGCAGGCCGGGACGAAGGCCGGCCAGACGCAGACCGCCGCGACAGGGCCCGCCTGCGCATTCTCGCAGAGGGCCGCGATCGTCGCGTCGGTGCAGCTGTCGCCGAGGTCGGTGAGGTCGAGGAGCGGCAGCGCGCGGGCCGCGATGGCGGCGTCGGTCTGAGCGGTCACGGGGCGGTCTCCGGCAGGTCGGCGACGAAGGCCCGGATCAGGCCGGCGAGGTCGTCGGCGGCGGCGCGGGCGGCCGCCTTGGTCTCGGCGTGGTGCGGCGCCCCGCCCGCGATGCCGGCGGCCCAGTTGGTCACTACCGAGACCGCCGCCACGGGCAGGCCGAGGAAGCGCGCCAGGATCACCTCCGGCACCGTCGACATGCCGACGAGATCGGCCCCGAGCCGGCCCGCCATGCGGACCTCCGCGGGGGTCTCGAAGCTCGGGCCGGAGAACCATGCGTAGACGCCCTCGCGCAGGGTCAGACCGCGGGCGGCGGCGGCCCGGGCGAGGCGCGCGCGCAGATCTGGGTCGTAGGCCGCGTTCATCGGCACGAAGCGCGCGTCGTCGTCCTCGCCGATCAGCGGGTTCATCCCCGAGAGGTTGATGTGGTCGGCGAGCAGGACGAGGCTGCCCGGCCCGGCCTCGGGCATCAGCGAGCCGGAGGCGTTGGTGAGGAGCAGCCGCTCGGCACCCAGCGTCCGCAGCACCGTGAGCGGCAGGCGCATCGCGGCGGCCTCTCCCCGCTCGTAGGCGTGGGCGCGTCCCTCCATGACGAGGACGGAGTGCCCGGCGATCCGGCCGCGATGCAGCCGGCCGCCATGGCCGGTCACGCCCGGCCGCGGGAAGCCCGGGATCTCGCCGAAGGACAGGGCGATCGGAGCCTCCAAGAGCTCGGCGACGCGTCCGAGCCCGGTCCCCGTGACGATCGCGCAGGCGTGTGGCCCCCCGAGCCCCATCTCGCGCAGGATCCCTGCCGCCTGCGCGGCCGTCTCAGCCACCGAGGGTTTCCGGACCGAAGGAGGCGGGCAGCAACGCCTCCAGGGTGAAGCTCGCCAGGATGCCGCCGAGCCCCGCGGCGTGGACGGGCGTTGCGCTCTCGGCGAACTCGCGGATGCGCTGGCGGCAGGCGCCGCAGGGCGTTACCGGCCCGTCGCCCTCGCCGAGCACAAGGATCGCGCGGATCCGCGTGCCGCCGGCCGCCACCATCGCGGCGA